>DASTIC010000161.1:0-12086 GCA_035717845.1 Solirubrobacteraceae bacterium | reverse complement strand
GCAACCCAGCGCAGTACCCGTTCAACCTGATCGTGGCCTGCTGACGGCGGCATGGCGCTCCTGAAGGCCGAGCTCACGCAGGCGATCGTCGACTATCTCGCCCGGCACTCGCGGCAGGACGACGTGCTCGCTCGGATCGAGCGGGAGACGTTGGAGATGCCCGAGGCGGCGATGGCGACCCCTCCCGACGAGGGGGCGCTGTTGACGATGCTTGCGAGGCTCACGAATGCGAAGCGGGCGTTGGAGGTTGGGACCTTCCTTGGGTATGGGGCCATTTCAATCGCCCGCGGGCTCGCTGAAGGTGGCCGGCTCACGTGTCTAGAGCTTCAAGAGAAGTACGCCGCGATCGCGCGGGCGAACTTGGAGGACGCCGGCGTAGCGGACCGGGTGGAGGTCCTGGTTGGGCCGGCCGAGGAGCTGCTGAAGGGCATGCCGGAGGAGCCCACCTATGACTTCGCGTTCCTCGACGCCGACAAGACGAGCTACCCCGCGTACTACGAGCTGATCGTGCCGCGCCTCCAGCCGGGAGGGTTGCTCGTCATCGACAACGTGCTGCTCGGTGGCGGCGTCGTCGACCCGCAGAGCGAGCGGCAGCGGATCGTTGCTGACCTGAACGACCGGATCACGGCTGACGAGCGGGTCGAGAGCGTCATGATCTTCGTGGCCGACGGTGTGACGCTGGTGCGGCGTCGCGACGTCTCCGCGGAGACGTCTCCGACAGCCTGAAGACGCTTGCGTTTTGCTTGCGCTTGCGTTTTGCTTGCGCTAGGCTCCTGTCGTGGCCGCAACCCGTCACCACCCGCTGTTCGAGGCCTCGAACGCCGAGGAGGTTCGTGCTGCCCTGGTCGGGTCCAACGGTGCGCTCATCGCGGAGCTGCGCGGCGGCCTGGCGGCGGCCTTCGAGGGGTCGCCGGACGGCGCGAGGGAGTACGTGCGCAGCTACCGCCTGCTCGCCGACGTCCTGCTCAGAGAAGCCCACCGAGCCCTCCCGCGCGCCGTCATCGAAGACGGCGACGGGGAGCTCGCCATCGCCAACGCGAACGGCCAGCCGGCCCGTTCGCTGTTCGGCGTGCTCGAGAACGGGTCGGTCGAGGCGCCGTTCACGCCGTGGGCGAACCGGTACGACCCGGCGGAAGCGGTCGCGCTGCATGTGACCAACCACGTGCGCTCGCTCATCGGCGCGCACGTGCTCACGCCGCCGGCGGAGCCGCTCCGTGCTGTCGACGACGTCGCGGCGCAGCGGTTTCAGCGCTCCGTCCGGAGGGAGCTCAGCGAGCCCGGGAGCGAGGATCCGCTCGCGCGGCTGATGCGGCTGTTCGCGCTCTCAAAGTCCGATCTCGGCCGCGTGTTCGGCGTCTCTCGCCAGGCCGTCGACGGCTGGCTGGCGCACGGTGTGCCGGCGGACCGCCAGGAGAAGCTCGCGACGCTGCTCGCGCTGGCCGACCTGCTGGAACGCAAGCTCAAGACCGACCGCATCCCCGGCATCGCGCGCCGGCCTGCTGACGCCTACGGCGGGCTCACGATGCTGGAGCTGATGGCCGCCGACCGCCAGCGCGAGCTGCTGGAGCTCGCGCGCGTCTCGTTCGCCTGGTCAGAGGCCGCCTAGCCCCGTGGCGTACGGGCGGACCGTGCGCCGCGGCGGCGCCTGCAACCGCCTCGTCGAACCACACTGGGCGGACCCGCTGGACACGAGCTACTCGAAGGAGACGGGCGGACGCTGGAACGCGCCGGGCTCCTACGGCGTGCTGTACCTGAACGCCACCGCGCACATGGCGCGCCTGCGGGTCGAGCACAGGCTCGCCGGTCACCCATACGACATCGAGGACCTCGATCCCGCCGAGCAGCACGACCTCGTCGACGTCGACGTGCAGGAGACCGACGTCCTCGACCTGGTCTCAGCCGACGGGCTCCAGGCCGTCAACCTGCCCGTCAGCTACCCGGATGACGCCCACGGCGACCCGATCGAGCACGCGCAATGCCAGCCCATCGGGCAGGCGGCATACGACGAGCCGCTGCCCGGCATCGCCTGCCGCTCCGCGACCCCAGCGGCGGCGGGCGAGGAGGAGCTCGCCATCTTCGATCGAGACGTGGCCATCGTCACGCAGTCGAGCCGACGCCCGTTCACGGACTGGTACTTCGGCGAGCACTAAGCCAGCGCGGCTGAAGGAGCCGGCCGACACGCGCCTTCGACGCGCCGAAGGCGCAGCGATCGTTGAGATCGGTCCCGCCCCACCGGCGCTCCTCGGAGATGGGATGGCGATCTGGCGGGACCAGTCTCCGATCGCGACGTCAAGTTGCGCGCTGCACCCGGTGATGCTGTGCCTCCCTCCCGACCCCCGCCAGCGCCGATGCGGGATCGTCCACCCATGACCGACTTCCGAGAGCTCCACCACAGAGAGGGGCAGCCGCTCCTGCTGCCGAACCCCTGGGACGTCGGCTCGGCGCGCCTGCTCGAGTCGCTCGGCTTCGAGGCGCTCGCGACGACGAGCAGCGGCTTCGCGGCGACGCTCGGGCGCCTCGACTACGGCGTCACCCGCGACGAGGCGATCGGGCACGCCGCGACGATCGCCGCCGCCGTGGACGTCCCGGTGTCCGCCGACCTGGAGAACGGCTTCGGCGCCGCTCCCGAGGAGGCCGCGGAGACCGTGCGGCTCGCCTCGCAGGCGGGGCTCGCCGGCGGCTCGATCGAGGACACGACCGGGCGAGACGAGGAGCCGGTCTATGACCTCGACACCGCGGCGGTACGTGTCGAAGCCGCCGCCGAGGCGGCGCGCAAAACAGGCTTCGTGCTCACCGCCCGGGCCGAGAACCACCTGCACGGCCGCGACGATCTCGCAGACACGATCGCGCGGCTCCAGGCGTACGAGGCCGCGGGCGCCGACGTGCTCTACGCCCCCGGCCTCACCAGCCTCGACGACATCCGCGAGGTCGTCAGCGCGGTCGGCAAGCCGGTCAACGTGCTCGCCCTCCCCCACGCGCCGTCAGTCGCCGAGCTGGCCGAGGTCGGCGTCAGGCGCATCTCGGTCGGCGGCTCGTTCGCGTTCGCCGCCCTGGGCGCGCTGGTCGACGCCGCCCGCGAGCTGCGCGAGCAGGGGACCTACGGCTTCACCGACCAGGCGCGAAAGGGCTCGAAGGCGGCCCGGGCAGCGTTCGGGCAGCGCTGAGCGGCAGCGGGCGGCCGAGCAGGTAGCCCTGGCCGAGCTCGCAGCCGAGCTCGAGCAGCGCCTCGCGCTGGTCCTCGCGCTCGATGCCCTGCGCCACGACCTCGACGCCGAACAGCGACCCGAGGTCGACGACCATCGCGAGCACCGAGCGCTCGTGCCCCGCCCGGCCCGCGCCGTCGACGAACGGCCGGGCGACCTTGATCATGTCGAGCGGCGTCGTGCGCAGGACGTCGAGCGCGCTGCGCCCCGCCCCGAAGTCGTCGAACGCGATCCGCACGCCCAGCTCCCGCAGCGCCGCCAGGCCGTCGGTCGGCGCCGCGAGCAGCGCGACCTCGGACATCTCGAGCACCAGGCGCGCCGGCGCCAGCCCGGTCGACCCGAGCACGTCGCGCACCGTCGCCGGATCGAACCCGGCGACGTTCACGTGGACCGTGGGCAGCTCGCCGCGGGCCGCCGCCCAGCAGGCCTGGAACAGGATCTCGCGGTCGACCGCGGCCGCGAGGTCGGGATCGGCCCCGCGCAGGAACGAGGCCGCGCCAAGCAGCCCGTGGCGCGGGTGGCGCCAGCGGGCGAGCGCCTCGGCGCCCACGACCGCCCCCGTGCCGAGCGAGACGACCGGCTGGAAGTGGGCGACCAGCTCGCCGCCGCGCAGCGCCGTGGCGAGCTCCTCGCGCCCCGTGAGGGCGCCCTCGCCGACCGGCTCCATCTCGGGGAACCACACGCGCAGCTGGCTCTTGCCCGCCGCCTTGGCCGCGTACATGGCCGTGTCGGCGCGGTGCATGAGCCCGCCGGCATCGATCGATCCCGCCGCCGCGGTGGCAATGCCCACGCTGGAGCGCACCCACACGTGCTCGCCGTCCGCGACAACGGGCTCGGCGAGCAGGTCCAGGATGCGCCCCGCTACCTGCTCGCCGTGGTGGTCGTCGACGTCCTCGAGCAGCACCGCGAACTCGTCGCCTCCCATCCGCGCGGCGACGTCGCCCGGCCGCACCGACGCCTCGATCCGCCCCGCGGCCGCGACCAGCACCGCGTCCCCGCCCGCATGGCCGCAGCGGTCGTTGATCGCCTTGAAGTCGTCGAGGTCGAGGAAGAGCACGGTCGCCATGCCGGCCGGCCGCGCCAGCGAGGCCTCGACCCGGCGCAGGAACAGCGTCCGGTTGGCGAGCGCGGTCAACGGATCGCTCAGCGCCGCGCGCTCGAGTCGGTCGAGCTCCAGGGACAGCCCGGCGTGGGTGGCGAGCGCCTCGAACAGGCGCAGGTCCTCCGTGGCGAACGAGCTCGTCGCCCCCACGCGGTCGCCCAGCACCATCACGCCGACGAGCCGCGTCTCGCCGCGGACCGGCGCGATCAGAGCCTGCGAGATCCCCCGCCGCACCAGGTAGTCGCCGAGCTCGTCGACCAGTACCGCCCGGTCGTCCTGCACCGCCTCCCGCAGCGCCATGACGTCCTCCGCCGACACGGGCTCCATCACCTCGTCACCGGCCGGTCCCCGGGAGGTGCGCAGCCCACCGTCGTCGGAGATCAGCACAAGCTCGGCCGTCTGCACCCGGAAGCTCGCGCGCGTCCGCCGCAACAGGTCGAGCAGCTCGGCCTCCAGCTCCCCGCCGCCCTGCGACAGCGAGCGCGTGACGCCGTAGAGGAACTCGAGCTTGTGGTGCTTGGCCCGCTCGGAGACGTACGCGCGGTAGGCCAGCCACAAAACGAGGACGGGCGGCAGCAGCAGCCACGCGGCGCGCGGGTCCTCGCCGATCACGGTCGCCGCCGAGAGCGCGACGCTCGTGTTGGTGAGCGCCACCACGAGATCAGCCCCGAGCAGGCGAGCCGAGGGCACTCCGCCCTCGGTTAGCCCGATCGCGCAGAAGACGAGCACCGCGCCGGTCAGGGAGGAGGCGGTCACCCCCACGAAGACGGCGAGCCACAGCCCGGCGGGGGCGACCAGATGCAGCGTGATCGTGGCCACCGCGGCGGTGAGGCCGAACTGGGCGAGGTTGAAGAACAGGCGCACCGGGTCCTGGCCGCGCGTGCCGAGCAGGACGATCGCCGGGCCCAGCACCGCCGCCAGTAGCAGCTCCTGCGGGTCGGCCAGCAGCAGGCCGAGGACGAGCGGGACCTCGGACAGCGAGAGCGAGTGCGCGCTCCCGCGCACGTGCGCGTGGACGACGAACACCTCGGTGAACGCGAACCCGGCCGCGAGCGCCCACCACGGGATCGCCGTCCCCAGCGGCGCCAGCTCGCGCACCTCCTCCCGCCACAGCACGATCGCCGCGACGGCCGTCGCGGCGATCAGCGCTCCAAGAGTGACCTGTCTCAGCCGGTCGAGACCCACGAGTCCCCAGACCAGCGGCGGCCGGACCATCGCCGGCCGGACCAGCGCCGCCCGGCCCACTCGGCGTTCACGGCGCCGACCGAGTCCGATGCGTTCAGCGCTTTCTTCAGCTTGCGGGCGTCGACGAACGCGGGCGCCCAGCGCTGGCGCACCGCCTCGGCGTCCGGCACCGGAAGGCCGAGCGAGCCCGCGAGGTCCACCCGGCCGGCGCCGTCGGCGTCCCGCGGATCGGGCAGGTCAACGGCGCCCTGCGTCAGCATCGCCTTGAGCTGGTCGGACTCCAGGTCGGGATGCGCGGAGAGCAGCCGCGCGGCGACGCCGGTGAGGACCGCCGCCGCCTGCGAGGTGCCGCTGCCGCGGAAGCCGTCCTCCCCCACGCGCGCGGCCGGGAACTCGAGGTCGAGCGCCGAGCCCGGCACCCGCAGCGAGACCAGCGACACGCCCGGCGCGACGACATCGACCGGCCGGCGGGCGCTGCGGCTGGAGAAGTCCGCCACCCGGTCGTCAGACGGGTCGGCCGTGCTGAACGTGTTGCTCGCGCCCGCGGCGATGATGAAGGGATCGGCGGCCGGGATGTCGAGCGCACGCGCCCTGGTGCCCAGGTTGCCGCCCGCCGCGACGACCGCGATCCCGTCGTGCCACAGCTGTTCGACGGCCCAGGCGAGCAGGTCGTGCCGGTAGCCCGCGCGGGCGCCTTCGACGCCGAGCGAGAGGTTCACGACGCGGATGTCGCGCCCGCCGTCGTAGCGGTGCGCGCGCACCCACTCGAGCGCCCGCAGCACGCGCCCCAGCTCGGTCTCGCCCTGCGCGCCGGCGACCTTGATGCTCACCAGGCGCGCGCCGGGCGCCGTCGCCGCGATCAGGCCGGCGACGTGGGTGCCGTGGCCGAAGGTGTCGAGCGTGGCGAACCGCGGGTTGCGGCTCTCGCGCGAGAAGTCGGGGCCGTGCACGACGCGGCCGGGCTCGGAGAGGGCGCCGACCGGTGCCACGCCGGTGTCGACCAGCGCGACGTCGATGCCGTCGCCGTCGGGTGCCAGGGCGGCGATCCCGGCGCCGCCGGAGATGTGCTCCGTCGGGACCGAGGCGCGGGCGCCGGCGGGGGCCAGCAGCGCCATCGAGGCCAGTGCAACAGCGGCGATCCGCGCCGGCTTCGGCTTTCCTCCCTTGCCGTCCCAGCGGATCCCGTAGCGAATCGTCAAGCGTGGTCCTTCCGTGGCCGAGTACGAGCGGGCGGCGTGCGTGCCGCCCGCTGGTCGTATCGGCAACCCCTCGGCGCTGCTCAGACCGACATCTGTCCAGCGATCAGTTGAACGCTGGCATCACCCGATCGGCGACGAGCTTGAGCTGGCTCTGGATGTCCGGCACGCCCTCGACCGCCTGGCCGGAGAAGAACTCGACGAGGTGGGCGTCGGTGAGGCACAGGATCATGTGGTTGACGCCCGCCGGCTCGATGTCGGCCTTGATCTTCTCGACGCACTCCTCGGGCGTTCCGGCGATCGACAGCTTCTCGGAGAGCTCAGGGCGGAAGAGCTCGATCGCCTTCGCGACGTCGCCCGTCCCGAGCGCCTCGACCACCGGCGCCACCTCGTCGGGCGTGATCCCGTGGCGCTCGAGCTGCTCGGGCGGCATCGAGGAGATGTAGAAGGCGACGATGATGCGAGCGGCCTGCTTGGCCGCCGCCGAGTCCTCGGCGACGACGGTCACGACCCAGGCGCCGACGTCGAAACCGTTGAGGTCGCGTCCCGCCTTCTCCGCGCCCTGGCGCACGTTGTCGACGACGTAGTCGTAGGCCTCGCGCGAATAGGAGAGCGCGTGATGGAGTCCGTCGGCGATCTCGCCCGCCGCCCGGAACGAGCGCGGTCCCTTCATCCCGCCCATCAACAGCGGGATCCGCTCCTGCACCGGCCGCGCCGCCGTGAAGAGGCCGGTGTACTGGAAGAAGTCGCCCTGGAAGTCGATCTTGCCCTCGTCGAGGAAGGTGCGCATGACGTGCAGCGCCTCCTTCAGGCGGGAGAGCGGCTTGTTGTGCTCCCAGTCGATGTGGTACTGCTGCATGAGCCCGAAGTTGCCGGTCGACACGACGGCCTCCATCCGCCCGTTGGTGAGCTCGTCGAGCGTCGCCAGCTGCTGGCAGATGAGCGTCGGCTCGCGCAGGAAGACGTGCGTGACGTTGGGGCCGAAGCGGATCTTCGACGTCTTGTCGGCCGCCGCCGCGAACAGCACCCACAGGTCCTTGTGCCAGGTCTCGTCGACCGAGTAGCACGCGTGGTAGCCCAGCTCGTCGGCGGTCTTGATCATCTCGATCGAGTCCGACAGCGGATAGTCCGGGAGCATGCAGTAGCTGAACTTCATCCTTCCTCCTCCGGCATCGTCTCGGACCCGAGGCCCGTGGAGAGGACCTCGTCCGCGAAGTGGTCGTGCATCCAGTCCAGGTGGTCCCAGCGCGCGGCGACGATCCGCTCGGTGTCCCAGGCCGGAAGGTCCTGCTGGGGGAACACCCGCATCTTCTCGGGGTCCACCTCGTAGACGTGGTCGAAGCGCATGACCACGTCGTCGTTGATGCGCCGCGGCTCGGGCGGGCGCTGGTCGCCCAGGCGGAAGATGCTCATTCGTAGGCCTCGTCGAGCATCTGCTTGCCGGGGTTCATCACGTTGTTCGGGTCGAGCGCGCGCTTGATGCGCTTGACCACCTCCCAGGAGGTCCCCATCTCCGTGGGGACCAGCTCGGCGTCGCCCGCTCTCGTCGCCCCGTGGCAGGCGGTGATCGACCCGCCGTACTTGAGCGAGACCTCCGCGATCTCGCGCTTGCAGCGCACCCACGCCTCCCAGTTCGTGTCGTCGAGCCGCTGCTCCCAGATGCCGACGTCGATCTCCACCAGGTAGTCGCCCCACGGCTTGTGGGCGCCGTTGGTGTAGGCGAACATCCCCCAGTCGTCGAAGATCCCGTACTCGCGGATGTAGCGGTCGACGATCGCGTGCCACTCCTCGCGCACCTGCGGGAGCACCGAGTAGTTGAGCGCGGCGTCCTCGCAGTGCCAGGACATCGGGACGGCTTGACCGTCGAGTGTGCGGCCGTGGAGCGGGGTGGCGTAGCGGTCGTGCCGCGAGGCCCAGTCGCCCTGGGAGATCTCGTCGCCGAGGTAGCGGCCGGCGTTCTCGCGGCCCAGCTCCATGACGATCTTCGACGCCGGCTCGACCTCGGCGCGGCGGCCGTACATCGCGACCGCGATCACCGCGCGCACGTCCTCGGGCTGCGGGATGTAGGCCTCGTCGTCGCGCCGCAGGTAGCGGAGCTTCCACTCGTCGAACAGCACCACGCCGGCCAGCGTGGCGAGGCCGGACTTGGTGAGCGCACCGGTGGTGCGCCAGGCGTCCATGTAGTCGGAGAACGCGAAGAAGGCGGCGAACTCGGTCTCGGGACGGGGCACGAGCTCGAGCGTCGCCTGGGTGCAGATCCCCAGCGTCCCCTGGTGGCCCGTGAACAGGTGCTTGAGCGTGAGCCCGGTGGAGGACTTGCGCAGCTTGCGCCCGCCGCCCTCGCCGATGTGCACGATCTCGCCGGTCGGGAGCACGACCTCCATCGAGATCACGAGGTCCCGCGTGTGGCCGTAGCGGGAGCCGAGCAGCGACCAGCCGCCGGTCCCGATGCGGCCCCCCACGAGCGAGCACGGGTACGACGCCGGGTCGTCGGGATAGAAGACGCCGTGTGGCCGCAGGCGCTCGTTGAGCTTGAGCATGTTGATGCCCGGGCCGACCGTGACCGTCCGGTCTACGAGGTCGACCTCGTGGATCTGGTTCATGAGCTTGACGTCGACGCAGATGCCGCCCTTGAGCGGGACCGCGCCGTCCGAGAGCCCGGTGCCGCCGGCCCGCGGGACGATCGGGATCCGCAGGCGGTTGGCGAGCTTGACGACCTCCGACACTTCCTCGGCGCTGGTGGGGAGCACCGCCACGTCCGGCATGTGCTGAGCCCAGCGGTGCACCGGGAACGGCGCCGGCACGCGCGTGCGCACCGCGCGCGATGAGACGTTGTCGAGCACCCGGTCCGTGTCGCCGATGATCGCCCGCAGCTCGTCGAGGACCGCGTCGTCGACGGCACTACCCATGGCAACCGCTTTCAGGTACCGGGACGGGATTCGGTTGCCATGGCCTCAAGATCATGCCGTCACCGTCACACCCGCGGACACGGCGACGAGCTCGAACAGGTCCATCACCTCGAGCGCGCCCACGTCGGAGAGTGGTCGCTCGGACCACGGGCAGGCGCTGATCAGCGCGTCGACCTCGAGCTCGCTCGCCCGCTCCACCCTGCGGCGGGCGATCTCGGCGGTGATCGCCGGCTTCTCGATCGGCAGCCCCCCGCCACCGCCCGAGCAGTACGACCACTGGGTGACGCGGTCGACGTCCTTGAAGGTGAGACCCGGGATGGCGCGGAGCAGCTCGCGCGGCGCCTCGTGGATGCCTTTGCGCTTGTTGAGCCGGCACGGGTCGTGGTAGGTGACGGTCCGCTCGACCGGGTGGGTGAGCCTGATCCGGCCGTCGCGCACGAGCTCGGCGATCAGCTCGACGCCGAGCACGATCTCGAACTCGTAGTCGTCGCCGAACAGCGCCGGGTAGTCCTCGGTGAAGGCGATGTAGTCGTGCGGGTCGGGCGCGATGACGCGCTTCGCCCCTACCGCCCTCCAGTCGGCCACGTTGTGCTCGGCGTGCTTGCGGGCGAGGTCCGCGTAGCCCATCTCGGCCGCGGGGCCGCCGCAGCACCACTGCTCGCGCATGAGGCCGAACTCGACGCCCGCGAGCTGAAGGAGCTGGGCGAACGCGCGCGAGTAGGACGTGCGGTAGAAGGCGGCCTCGCAGTCGACGAACAGGACGGTCTCGCCGCCGATCGGGATATCGAGCCCGTCCGCCCAGTCCGCCACGTGCTCCTGGGAGACCGGGACGTCGCCGAGCACCGGCTCGTTGTGGTCGGCCGCCAGCCGCTCGTTCCACAGCTTCCACGCGGGCCGCTCGTTGCCGGTCTCGACCATCAGCGCGCGCATCGCCTTCACGACGTCGACCGTGCGCGTGCGGTGGCGATAGAAGTCGCCCGTGAAGAGCGTGTTCGGGCACCGCAGCTCGCAGGCGCCGCACTGGGTGCAGTGGACGAAGTCGTCGGCCACGTCGGCGACCGTCACGAGCCCCTGCTCCATCGCGACGATGTTCGCGTGGAACGCCGTCGGGGTGTGGTTCTCGTTGCGCGTGACCTGCATCACCGGGCACACCTCGCGGCAGAACTTGTGCCCTGAGGAGAAGCACCCGTAGGCGTTGTCGCGCCAGCGCTCGGCGAACTCGCGCTCGTGACCGTTCGACGACGTGTCGGACACTCGCTCTGTCCCCCTCTCGACTGTGGCCCTCTCGGGCGAACGTATCAGGAGCCACGAGCCGCTTGCCAGCCGGGGCCGGCGGGCGTACGGTCGGCGAGCGATCTTCGAACCCCGGGAGGTCGGTGATGACCGACACCGCATTGCAGGGCATCAGCGCCGTGGCAGCCTTCCTCGACGGGGAGGGGGTGCCGTACGAGGTCGTCGAGCACCGGCCGACGTTCAGCGCGGCCGCCGAGGCCAGGGCCTCGGGCGCCGAGCCGCGTGAGGCCGCCAAGACGCTCGCCCTGCACGACCGGGGCGGCTACCGCATGGCGGTGATCCCGGCCAGCCATCGACTCGACCTGCACCGCGTCCGCGAGCTGCTCGGGGCCACGAGCCACCTGCGGCTGGCCACGGAGGCCGAGCTCGAGCGCGACTTCCCGATGTTCGACGTCGGAGCGATGCCGCCGCTCGCGCCGATGGTCCCGATGCCGGAGATCCTCGACGTGCACCTGCTCTACCACGAGCGCATCCTGTGCGCCGGCGGCGACCACGAGCACTCGGTGCGAATGGACCCGCGCGACCTGATGCGCATCTCCGAGCCGCGGGTGGCGGCGATCACGGAGACGCCGCCGGGCCGCGGGCGCTTCCGGGATCTCCCGCGGGTCTAGGCGCCGCCGACGCCACGGGCCGAAAGTCGTTTCGCGCGGCGATCGTGGCGATGATGGTCACGAACGCGCTGTGGACGTCGCCATCGCGATGCAGTAGGCGACCTTCAGCTCGCGCCGGCACTACCCGGCCATAAGCCGCCTGTCGGGCCTCTACAGACTCGGGACGGTGGGCGGCGCCGTGGTGGCGACGGCGATCGTCGCGGCGGGCTTCGACGTGTCGGTCCACCTGCTCCTGCTCGCCGTCGCGCTCGCGATCGCCCTGGTGTTCGTCAGCCCGGGCCTGCTTCCGGCCGACGAGCGGCCGGCCGACGGCCACGAGGACCCGTCCTCACCTCGCCCCTGGCTCGTCGTGGCTTGCTGGGCCTCGCCAGCGCGCTCGCGGTCCCGCTCGACATCGTCCCCGGCGAGTGGGCCACGTTCCGCGTCACCGACGACCTCGGGGGCGCGCAGTCGCAAGCGGCGCTCGCCTTCGTCGCGTTCACGGTCGGCATGACGGGCGGCCGGCTCGCCGGGCGACCGCGCGCCTGGGCGCGACACGGCTCCTGCGCGGCGCCATCGTCGTCTCCACCGCCGGGCTCGTGCTCGCT
>DASTIC010000160.1:0-2061 GCA_035717845.1 Solirubrobacteraceae bacterium | reverse complement strand
CGAGCTGATCACCGGCATCGTCCAGCAGTCGGACTCCCGCTACACGCTCGTGCAGTTGCGCGAGCGGGTGGAGGCGCTGCTGCCCAAGTCCGAGCAGGTCGACGGTGAGCGCTACGACCACTCGCAGCGCATCAAGGCCGTCATCAAGGAGGTCTCCTCGTCGACACGCGGGCCGAGCATCATCGTCTCCCGCCGCGACCCGGAGCTGATCAAGAAGCTGTTCGAGCTCGAGGTACCGGAGATCGCCGACGGCCTGGTGGAGATCACCAACGTCGCGCGCGAGCCTGGCTACCGCTCGAAGATCGCGGTCGTCTCGCACGCCGACGGGGTCGACCCGGTCGGCGCGTGCGTCGGTCCTCGGGGCTCGCGCGTGCGCATGGTCGTGTCCGAGCTGCGCGGCGAGAAGATCGACATCATCCCCTACAACGACGAGCCGGCCCGCTTCGTAGCGAAGGCACTCAGCCCCGCGCGGGTGCGCGAGGTGCTGGTCGACGACGACGGCAAGCAGGCGACGGTGATCGTGCCCGACGACCAGCTCTCGCTGGCCATCGGCCGCGAGGGGCAGAACGCCCGCCTCGCCGCCCGCCTGACCGGCTGGCGCGTCGACATCCGGTCCGAGACCGAGTTCTCCAAGCAGGAGACGGACGGCGGCTACGAGGACGAGCAGGGCGAGGAGGTCGGCGGGCGCTGCCACGCGATCCTGGCCAACGGCCGGCGCTGCCCGAACGCCGCGCTGCCGAGCTCGCGCTACTGCGGCCTCGACTCGCACCAGGCGCTCGAGGGCCAGCCGACCGACGTCGTCGGGCAGGCGTAACGCCGGCCCAGGGGGCCGGGTTACGTTGCGGGTGTTTGCCCAGGGGGCAAAACCCGCGGTGTCGATCCGGCGCTGCGTCGGGTGCGGCGAGCGCGCCCCGCGAGCCCTTCTCCACCGCTTCGCTACCGTGGAGGGTCGTTTGGTGCCGGATCCGGCCGGGCGGATCGAAGGCCGCGGTGCGTGGGTGCACCGCTCACGCGAATGCTTCGACGCCGCCGTGGCCCGCCGCGGCTTCCAGCGGGCGCTTCGAGGCCCGCTGACCATCCCTGAGGAAACCGTAGACTTCATAGACACATGGCCAAGAAGCGCGTCCACGAGCTAGCTAAGCAATACGACATGCCCTCCGCGGAGGTCATGAAGCGCCTGAACGCGTACGGCCTCAACGTGAAGGCGTCGGCGTCCGCCGTCGACGAGGACGAGGCCGAGCGCGCGCTGACCGGCAAGGCGCCCAAGCAGGAGACCAACGGGAAGCCCGAAGCCCAGGCCGCGCGGGCGCCGCAGCAGACGGGCATGGGTTTCGACCGGCCGGCCACCGAGTCCGCGCGCCAGCGGCTCGAGGAGCGTCAGAAGGCGCAGCAGGAGGCCCGCGCGAGGGCCAAGCAGCAGCAGGAGAGCAAGGACGGCGCAGCGCCGGCCGGGGGCGACAAGCCCGCCGAAGCAGGCGACCAGCGCCGGCAGCGCCCGACCCGCTCCTCGCTCCAGGGCGAGCGCACCCCCGGCGCGGCCGGCGGCGTGCGCCGTGTGGTGATCGACTCGCAGGCCTCGCGCCGCGGGCCGGGCGGCCCCGGTGGTCCCGGCGGCGGTCCCGGCATGCCCCCACGCCGCCCGCCGCGCCGCGGCGGCCGCCGGCGCCGTGGCGCATACGTCGAGCCCGCCGCGCAGGACATCGCCGAGTCGATGGGCGTGCCCGTCCCGGACATCATCAAGAAGCTGATGATGCTCGGCGAGATGGCGACGCTCACCCAGACGCTGTCCGACGAGGCCGTCGGCGTGCTCGCCGAGGAGTTCGGCAAGGAGGTCGAGATCGTCCATGCGGCCGACGAGGTCGAGGAGGAGCCCGAGTTCGAGGACACCGACGACGAGCTCGCCGAGCGCCCGCCCGTGGTCACGATCATGGGCCACGTGGACCACGGCAAGACGTCGCTGCTGGACAAGATTCGCCAGAGCAACGTCGCCGCCACCGAGGCCGGCGGCATCACCCAGGTGATCCGCGCCTGGCGCGTCGAGCACGGCGGCCGGCCCGTGAC
>DASTIC010000159.1:0-9672 GCA_035717845.1 Solirubrobacteraceae bacterium | reverse complement strand
AGGCTGTCGCGAACGCGGTCCTCCATGCGTATCCGGACCGGGCGCCGGGGCAGGTGCGGTTGGAGGCGTGGCTCGAGGATGAGCTCCTCACGGTCGTCGTGGCCGACGACGGGGTGGGAATGTCGTCGGGGCGTGGCAGTCAGGGCCTCGGCGAGGGTCTGGCGCTCATCCGCCGTCAAGCGCGGGGAGGTGGAACTTTATGGCCGGAGCGGCACCCGTCTCGTCATGCGCTTGCAACTGGTCGGGGGAGCGTAGTAGCCTCCCGCAGCGCCTGCGCGCTCCGCGTGAGTGAGGCGCGAGGGTCCAGAGGTACGACGTGGCGCGGAGGCTGCAGAACGCGGCGCTTCGCGAACCGTCGGTTAGCTCAGCGTCAACGAGGAATGGGTCTCACGGGATGAACGTCAGCGATCCCGACGATCAGCGCGCCGTCAACCGCCCCAAGGCCAGGTTCCGCCTTGTCGTGTCGGAGCATGCCGCGGGGACGGTGGTGGTCCCTGAGGGAGAGTTGGACCTTGGCACGGCGCAGGAACTCGAAGCCGTGCTGGCGACGCAGTCGGGCCCCGTGGTGGTCGACCTGCGTAAGCTGAGCTTCATCGACCTCACCGGCCTGCGAGTGCTGCTGGACGCCGACGCGCGGTCGCGCCAGGACGGCATGAACCTTCGCTTCATCCCCAATCCGGTGGTGCGGCGCCTGTTCGAGCTCGCGGAGCTGCCCGACCGGCTGGCCTACATGGAACCTCGGCCGACGTAGCCCGGCGACCTGCGAGACTCCGTCCCCGTAAGGCAGTGGCTCGCGCTCCGGCTGTTCGCCGTCTTCCTCCTGTCCCAGCGCGGGGCGTATGCCCAGAGGGAGGCGAGGAAGGGGCCGAGCATGGCCCCCGAGACAGAAGATCGACGTCTGCAGGACGCTGGCTCTCTCGCCTCCGCCATCTCCAATTCCGTCAGGCAACTGGTCGCCGAGTACACCGGACGGGGCCCGACTCGCGCCCGAACGAGCATCCGCGACAACCTCGTCGTCGTGCTCCTCGAAGACACGTTGACCAAGGGCGAGCGCCGGCTCGTGGCTCAGGGCCGCGACATCCGCGTCCTTGACTACCGAGCCGAGTTTCAGGCAGCGATGCGAGAAGACGCCATCGCCAGCATCGAGGAGCTCACCGGCCGCAAGGTGACGGCCTTCATGAGCGCCAACCACCTCGACCCCGACCTCGCCGCCGAGCTCTTCGTGCTCGAGCCCGATGGCGACGCGGCCGCGAGCGACAGCACCTGATCGACGCGTCGCGACCGGAGGCGTATTCACGCCTCAAGCGACGGACACATGCAGCAAGCGTCTAGCGCTCTCTCCATGCGATTTGACAGTCTCGTCGTTGTAGCGCCATCGTCCCGCGCTGCTGCATTCACCAGCTGCAGCAGTCTTGATCGAGCGCCGAAGGCGCAGCGATCGTTGAGATCGGTCCCGCCCCCGCGGCGTTCCTCGGAGAGCACTTTTTGTCGATCTGGCGGGACCAGTCTCCGATCGCGACGCCGAGTTGCGCGCTGCACCCGGCGATGCTGTGGCTCCCTCCGCACGGCCTCGCGTGGAGAGCACGTTCGGCAATGGGGCGTGTGGGAGGGCCGTCCGCGGCGTGGCCTCCCGGGGCGCTCGAGCGCGAGCTTGCGAGCGCTGCCCGGGAGGGCATGACGACGGACCGACCCCCACCCTCGTTGGCGCGCTCGACCTATGATCAGACCCATGGGCACGCCCGCCACCGGCCAGACCGCAGACATCAAGGACTCGATCCTCGATACCGTCGGTGAGACGCCGCTCGTGCGGCTGAGCCGCATCGGTGCGGGGCTCGCGCCGCAGATCGTGGCCAAGCTCGAGTCGTTCAATCCCGGCGGCTCGATCAAGGACCGCGTCGCCATGCGGCTCGTGGAGGCGGCGGAGCGCGACGGGCGGCTGCGGCCGGGCGGCACGATCATCGAGCCGACGAGCGGGAACACCGGCACCGGGCTCGCCATCGCCGCTCGCCTGAAGGGCTACCGCGTGATCGCGGTGATGCCGGACAAGATGAGCAAGGAGAAGATCGACCTCCTGCGCGCGTACGGCGCCGAGGTCGTGGTCGCTCCCACCGACGTGGCGCCCGACTCGCCGCAGTCGTACTACCGAGTGGCCGACCGGCTGACGCAGGAGATCCCCGGGGCGTTCCAGCCGAACCAGTACGCCAATCCCGCGAACCCGGAGACGCACTACGAGACGACCGGGCCGGAGCTGTGGCGCCAGTCGGGCGGGCGGCTCACGCACCTCGTCGTGGGCGTCGGCACGGGCGGGACGATCACCGGCATGGCGCGGTACCTGCGCGAGCAGAAGCCGGACATCCAGGTCATCGGCGCCGACCCGGTGGGCTCGATCTACTCCAACGAGGAGGTCCATCCGTACCTCGTCGAGGGCGTCGGGGAGGACTTCTGGCCGCAGACCTTCGACCCCAGCGTGGTGGACCGCTACGTGACCGTCTCCGACCGCGACAGCTTCCTCACCACCCGCCGGCTGGCCGCCGAGGAGGGGCTCCTCGTCGGCGGCTCGTGCGGCCTCGCGGTCCACGCCGCCCTCCAGGTGGCGAAGGAGGTCGACGACGCCGAGGCGATGATCGCCGTCGTGCTCCCCGACAGCGGGCGCGCGTATCTCTCGAAGATCTTCAACGACGCGTGGATGAGCCAGTACGGGTTCCTGGAGCGCTCCAGCGACCGCACGGTCGGCGACGTGCTCCGCGACAAGACCACCGCCGGCGAGATCCCGCCGTTCGTGACGGTGCAGACGCACCAGAAGGTCAAGGACGCGATCAGCCTCCTGCACGAGCACCGCGTGTCCCAGCTCCCGGTCGTCTCGGGATCGGATCCCACGACGATCGTCGGCTCTGTGGGGGAGCGGGGCCTGCTCAAGCGCGCGATCTCGAACCCGCAGCTGATGAGCGCGGAGATCGTCGACGTCATGGAGGCGCCGTTCCCGGCCGTCGCCACCACCGATCCCGTGCGCGAGGCGGTCGAGCTGTTGAGCGGCGAGCGCCAGGCGCTGACCGTCAACGAGAACGGCCGGCCGGTCGGGATCGTCACGCGCGCCGACCTGCTGGAATCGCTCGTCTCATGAAGCGCTTCGCCACCCGGGCCGTGCACGCGGGACTCGAGCCGGACCCGGCGTACCGGGGCGTCGTCCCCGCCATCCACCAGGCCTCGACGTACCTTCAGCCAGCGCCCGGCGAGTTCGTCGAGGACTACGACTACTCGCGCTCGGCCAACCCGACGCGCAGCGCCCTCGAGCGGGCGCTCGGGGAGCTCGAGGGCGGGCTCGCGTCGGCGTTCTCGAGCGGCATGGCGGCCGAGCATGCGCTGATCACCGCGGTGGCCGCGGCCGGCGATCACGTCGTCCTCCCCGACGACCTCTACGGCGGCACGTACCGGCTCGTCGACAAGGTCCTCACGCACTGGGGACTGCGGTACACGATGGTCGATCAGACCGACCTCGACGCGCTCGAGGCGGCGGTCACCGACACCACGAAGCTGATCTGGGTGGAGACGCCCACCAACCCGACGCTCAAGGTCGTCGACATCGACCAGATCGTCGCCCGCCGGCGCGACGCGCTGGTGGCGGTCGACAATACGTTCGCGACGCCGGTCTACCAGCGGCCGCTCGAGCTCGGCGCCCATGCCGTCGTGCACTCGACGACGAAGTACATCGGCGGGCACTCCGACGCCGTGGGCGGCGCGGTCATCGTCGACGAGCCGGCGCTGCACGACGCCGTGCGCTTCGTCCAGAACTCGGTCGGCGCGGTGCCAGGGCCGCTCGACGCCTTCCTCGTCCACCGCGGGATCCGCACGCTGCACCTGCGCATGGCCGCGCACACGGACAACGGGCGGGCGGTCAGCGAGTGGCTGCGCGGGGTCGACGGCGTGAGCGACGTCCGCTGGCCCGGCTTCTCGGGCATGGTCTCCTTCCGCCACCCGGACGCGACCCGGATCGCGGCCGCCTGCGAGGTCTTCACGCTCGCCGAGTCGCTCGGTGTCGTCGAGTCGCTGATCGAGGTTCCGCAGGCGATGACGCACCAGTCCGTCGAGGGCTCCTCGGCAGCCGTGCCCGCCGATCTCGTGCGACTCAGCTGCGGCATCGAGGCCGCCGAGGACCTCGTCGAGGACCTCGCCCGCGCGATCGGCGCGCCGACGCCCGCCGGCGTCTGATCGCTGGTTAGCGGCTGAGACGCTCGAGGAGCTCGGCGTCCTCCGTGCGCACCCTCTCGATCGCCGCGAGGAGTCGCTGGCGCCGGGTGGAGACGTCCCCCGTCGTGGGCATGGCACCACGGTACCCCGCCGGTACGGCTGTCTGATCGCTGGCAGCGCAACTCAAGTGCGCCGGTGGGGATCCGATGCACGTGTCGATGCGTCTTTCTCTCCTGACCGTGATCCTGTTCGCGCTGCTCGCCGGCAGCGCCTCCGCCTATCCCCGCCTCCCCGAGCCGCTGCCGCCCGTCAAGGGCAACCCGGCCAACAAGCTCCTCGACGTCGCGATCGAGGACTCGATCTATGACGGCGCGCGAACGTGCAAGCGCCGCGGCCGTGCGGGCATCACCGCGCTCGCCGGCTGGCTCGACAGCCACGCCCGTGGCGTGTTCTGGGGTTCCTACCGCTGCGAGAAGTGGGGCAAGGACTCCGCGTCGCTGCACGCGGAGAACCGCGCGATCGACTGGCACCTCGACGCTGCGTCAGAGGCCGATCAGCGGGCCGCCGACCGGCTCTTCCGCCTCCTGCTCGCCCCCGACAGGGCCGGCAACCCCCAGGCGCTCGCCCGCCGCATGGGCGTACAGGAGCTGATCTGGGATTGCGGGTACTGGGGAGCAGGGATGACCAATTTCCGGCCGTATAGCGTCTGCTTCAACGAGAAGGGCAAGCGGCGCAAGGGCGTCGACAAGACGAGCGCGCACCGTGACCACATCCACATCGGCATGACGAAGGCGGGCGCCAACGGCCGCACGAGCTTCTGGGCGGGGCGCTGATCCGCCTCGCCGTCATCGTGCTCGCGGTCCTCGCGCTCGGCGGTGCCGGCGCGGTGGCGCTCGGCGCGACCAGCAAGGAGGAGACGCCGCAGCGGCCGGTGAAGGCCGCCGTGGTCCAGCAGGAGCCCGAGTCCGAGCTCCCGCCGCTGCCGAAGCTGCGGCCCAAGGTCGTGGAGCCGGTGGCCGGCGACACCGGCACCTCGGTCACGACCGATCCGGGTCTCGAGGACGTCGGGCCGAAGCCCACGCGGGCCGCCTCCGGCGCCCGTCCGCGCCGGGCCGTCGGGCGCACCGACATCACGAAGGCGACCGCGCTCGCCAACGGGGTCGCGCTGCCGCCGCTCGAGGCTCCCGAGGAGGTCAAGCAGATCATCGAGGCGGGCAACATCATCGCCCGCTCGCCGTACCTGTGGGGCGGCGGCCACGGCAAGTGGCTCGACACGGGCTACGACTGCTCCGGCTCGGTCTCGTTCGCGCTCGCCGCCGCGGGGCTGCTCTCCGGCCCGCTCGCCTCCGGGCCGCTGATGAGCTGGGGCAAGCCGGGCCGCGGTAAGTGGGTGACGATCTACGCGAACCAGGGCCACGTCTTCATGGAGGTGGCGGGGATCCGCTTCGACACGTCGGGCCAGCGCGTGACCGGCTCGCGCTGGCAGAACGTGCTGCGCTCCACCAGCGGGTTCGTCGCCCGCCACCCCGAAGGCCTCTGATCGGGTGGCCACCCCATGAGGGGTGGGCCGCGCCGGTCGATCACGGTGGGTGCCATGTGCGCGGAACTCCCGAACGAGCTGCTCGACGAGGTCGCGGCAGCGTGGGAACGGGCGGAGGCGCCGATGCTCGCCTCGCTCCAGCTGGGCTTCGACTCGGCGCCGTCGGTGGGCCGCGCGTGGGGTGAGCTGCGGCTCCCGGACGGGAGTGTCGTGGCGCGGCTGCGCGCGTCGGAGGCGGTCGCGCTCGCGTGCGGCGACATGGTGCTCCAGCCCGTGTAGCGCGCGGCCGACGCGGGCAGGATTGCCGCATGGATATCAAGCCGAAGAAGCTCATCGACACCGCCCTGGACCTCGGCAAGGCCGCCGTCTCGCACGGCGTCGGGATCGCCGAGAAGCGCCTGCGCGGCGAGGACCGCTACCGGCCGACCGACGCGCCGCCCTCCACGCCCGGGACGCCGGCGGCGAAGACGACGCCGTCCACCGCGACCCGCTCGCGCACCACGACCGGCTCGCCCTCCACGGTCGGCGCGGCGAAGCCGGGGAAGCCGGGTGGCCCCAAGTCGGCGACCGCGTCGAAGAGGAAGACGGCGGCGGCGAAGCCTACGGCGGCCGCGAAGACGGGGACCGCGGCCACGAAGCGGGCTCCGGCAAAGCGCACGGCGCCGACCGGCACCCCGGACGCCTCGGCGCGCTCCAAGGCGAGCAAGGCCGCGGCGAAGAGCGGGGACGAGGTCGCGGAGGCGGCGAAGCGGAGCAGCTAACGTCCCGCCGATGGACCCGGCGGAGCGCGCCGCGCTGACGAGGGCGAAGGCGCGGCTCGACCGGCTCGACTTCTACCCCGAGCCGGTCCGCATGGGCCGGGTCCGCATCCTCCACACGCCGTGGCTGTTCCGCATCCCGGGCTTCCGGCGCTTCCACGGCTACGAGGTCGGGCCGCTGATCCTGCTCCGCAAGCCGCTCGCCGAGACCTCCGACGATCTGATCGTGCACGAGCTGTGCCACGTGTGGCAGGACCAGCACCGGCGCTGGCGGATGTGGCTCTCGTACCTGTACCAGGGCTACCGGAACAACCCGCACGAGCTCGAGGCCCGGCGCGCCGCGGCCGAGACCCGCTAGACGACCCAGGTGTCCTTGGCGCCGCCGTTCTGCGACGAGTTCACGACCAGCGCGCCCTCGTCGAGTGCCACGCGCGTGAGCCCACCCGGGAGCACCTGGGCCTCGCCGCCGGCCAGGAACACGAACGGCCGCAGGTCGACGTGGCGGGGGACGAGCTCGCCGTCGACGATCGTCGGGTGGCAGGAGAGCGTGACCAGCTCCTGGGCGATGTAGTCGCCGGGCTCCGCGGCGACGGCGCGCCGGATGCGGTCGACGTCGGCGGGCTCCGCGTGCGGGCAGATGACCACGCCCTCGCCGCCGAAGCCGTCGCGCGGCTTGACCACCAGCTCGTCGAGCCGGTCGAGCGCCTCCTCGCGGACGGCCGGCACGCTCAGGTCGTACGTGCGCACCGATGGGACGAGCGGCTCCTCGCCGAGGTAGTAGCGCACCATGTCCTCGACGTACGCGTGCGCGAGCTTGTCGTCGCCGACGCCGACCCCGAACGCGTTGACGAGCGCCACCCGGCCGCACAGCTGCCGGCCGACCGGCGTGTCCACCCGGTCCGCGTTCGTCCGCCGGTAGATGACGTCGACGGCGTCGAGGTCGAGCTCGTCGGGCTCGAGGAGCGGCACGCCGAGCGCCCGCGCGACCCAGGCGTGCTCCCAGTGGGCCGCGTTGTCGGGCCCGTCGGTGAGCACGGCGGCGCGCGGCGCGTCGCGCCCCGCGGCGGCGGCGAGGACGCCGCGCACGAGCGCGGGCAGGTCGTCGAGCGGACGGGGCGGTGACGCCGGCTCGAGCAGGCGCAGCGTCGTCTCCCGTGCCGCGACGGCGTAGGCCATGCCGCTCGGCGTCCGCAGGTTGTCCTCGAGTACGCGGAAGCGGCCGTCGGCGCCGCGCACGACGTCGAGCCCGGCGATCCCCACCCACAGCGGCAGCTCGACGCCGGCGAGCGCCGGCTCGTACGTCTCCGTCGTCTCGATCACGCGCGCGGGGACCACGCCGTCGGCGACGATCCGGCGGGCGCCATAGACGTCGGCGCACCAGGCGTCGAGCGCGCGCACGCGCTGGGCCAGCCCGGCGGCCAGGACCTCCCACTCGGCGGCCTCGATCACCCGCGGGACGGGATCGAGGTTGAACCGCTCGTCGCCGAGCGAGCCGAAGGTCACGCCCTCGACCGCGGCCCGCGCGGCGGCGGCCAGCTCGGCCGGGTCGCGATCGCCGAGCGGCGGCGCCGGCTCCTGCCACGTGGTCGGCATGCGGCGGCGCCTACCCAAGTCACGTGGCGTGTGAACCGTGCCACCATCCGATCCGTGGACGGACGGCAGGCTCTCGAGCGCCATGCGGAGGCCGTGGCGACCGTGCGCGCCTTCTCGGAGCGCTCGCGCGCGCAGCGGGTCGTGCTGCTCGTCGACCTCGGCCTCGAGCACGAGCCGGCGATGATCGACTGCGAGCCGGGTGGGGCGCTGGAGCTCACCGACGAGGGAGCGATGTGGCGGGTGCCGGCCGACGTCACCGCCGGAGCCGAGCCGCGCCCGCTGCCCGACCTGCGCCCGCCGCCCGCCACGGCGCTCGCGCTCGATCCCGACACCGGCGAGCTCGAGGCGCCGCTCGGGGCGGTCGCCAACCTGGCCGGCGCCGTGCTCGCGCTCGCGCGATCCTTCGGCGCGCGCAGCGTGGCCACCGCCGACTTCGCGACCCGCGACCCCGGGCTGCCGCTGACGATCGCCGCCCGCGAGGGCGAGCCGGTCGTCGTCGCCGCCGGCGACCACCGCTTCACCCTTCCGGAGTCCGCGATATGAGCGAGCCGTGCACCTGGTGCGGCATCGACGTCGAGCCGGCCGACGGCTTCCGGGCCTACGAGCCCGAGGGCGACCGCCGTGCCGTCTTCTGCCGCCTCGAGCACATCGTGCCGTGGGCGATCCGGGGCGCCTGGTGGGAGCCCGGCCCCGGCGTCGACGACCCCACCCTGGAGACCTGCTCGTGGTGCGGCGAAACCCTCCACGAGGCGCATGTCCTCCTGGTCCGCAGCCGCGGCGAGCACCGGATCCCGGACGGCTTCTGCACCGTCGAGCACCTGCTCGAATGGGCCAAGGCCGGCGGACGCTATCGCGGCCCGTGACGCGAACGGCCGCGCGGGGTATCCATCGGAGATGCTGCACCGCCGCCACTGGACGCGCGAGCAGGCCAACCAGCTGCTCCCGGTGGTCGACGCGACGGTGCGCCAGCTGCGCGACGCCCGCCGCCGCCTCGTCACCGGCGGCGTGACGATCGACGACGAGCAGTCGGGCGGCGCGTGGCCCGGCCTCGCGCATGCGCGCGACTCGGTGGCGCTGGCGCTCGGCTTCGAGCGCCTCGAGCGGCTCGACATCGTGGTGCGCGACCTCGAGCGCGGCCTGGTCGACTTCCCGGCGCTGATCGAGGGCCGCGAGGTCTATCTGTGCTGGCTGCTCGACGAGCCCGCGGTCGAGCACTGGCACGCGATCGAGGCCGGCTTTGCGGGCCGGCAGCCGCTGTAGCGCCGCCGAGGAACGTCTACGGCGGCTGGGTAGGGAGAGCGAGGAATCGGCCGCGGCGCACATGCGTAACGCAACACTCGGCGCCGCCCGGCGATCGAGTGTGCAGTTACGCATCCCTGGGATGCGTTTCGCGACACTCGATGGAGAGAAGCCGCCGAGTGTTGCAAACCGCAGCCTCCCGTCCCTCCCCTCAATGCCGCCGTTGACGTTCGCCCGCGCTACCGCACCGACTCGGCGATCCGGACCGCCTGCTCGCGGGTGAGCTCGCCCTCGACGCGCAGCAGCACCCCGTCGGAGCGCTCGACGAGCAGCGTCGGGCCGGCCAGGCGCTGCGTC
>DASTIC010000158.1:0-4800 GCA_035717845.1 Solirubrobacteraceae bacterium | reverse complement strand
GGGGTCGAGCACGATCTTCGCGCCGGGTGTGCGCGCCAGCTCGGGGCGAGCGAGGCAGAGCACGAGGAGCGGCGCGTCGACCCGGTCGGTGAGGTAGTCCACGAGGTCGAGCAGCCCCGGCTCGGCCCAGTGGACGTCGTCGAGGACGAACAGCACGGGCCGTCGCCCGGCTAGCGCTTCGAGGAGGCGCCGCACCGCCCAGTAGGCCTCGCCGAGCGAGACCGCGTCGCTGCCTTCCGCCAGCGCTGCGAGCCGTTCGAGCACGAGGGAGGCTTCCGGCTCGTGCTCGAGAGCCTCTTCCGCGTCGGCATCCCGCATCGCCGACTGGAGGGGCGCGAAGGTCGCGCCGTCGCCGAACGAGACACAGCGTCCGACGAGGAGCTCGACGTCCCCACGCCGTTGCCGTACGAGCTCGCGTGCTAGCCGGGACTTGCCGATGCCCGGCTCCCCGACCACGGTGACGACGTGGCACCGGCGCTCGACGTGCGCTGTGGCGAGAGCGTCCTCGAGCCGCCCGAGCTCCTCGCTCCGCCCGACGAGCGGCGCATCGTGGCGCCGCACCGCGTGGACGAGCTCGTGCGTCCGCGCATCCAGCTGCACGCCGGTGCCGCGAGCGAGCTCCGCTGCGCGCACGAAGACCGATCCCGCGCCGCCGACCGACTCTCCGGTCGCGACTCCGGCGGGGAGCCCGAGCTCCTGAGCCGCTGCGGTTGCGCGCACCGCGTCGTCGTCGCTCGCCCGCTCGGCGCCGAAGACGGCGACGAGCCCCTCCGGGCCGAAGCGGACGAGCTCGCCACGGTGCCGCTGCAGCGTGCCGCGCGCTGCCGCGAGGACCTCGTCGAGCCGCTGCCGCAAGCGCTCGGGATCCTCCTCCGCAGGGGGAACGGCGACGAGCACGCTCACGAGCTGCCGCTCGGTCTGCGCGGGTGGGGTATCGGGCACCGGCGGGACCGGGGCGGCCAGGGCAGGATCCTGGCGCAGGATGCGCCGCTCGAGCTCCTGGAGCTCGGGCGTCGGATCGAGGCCGAGCTCGTCCGCCAGCGCGAGCCGCGCAGCGCGGTAGACCTCGAGCGCCTCGGCCTGGCGGCCGCAGCGGTAGAGCGCGAGCATGAGCTGACCGCGCAGCCGCTCGCGCAGCGGGTGTGTCGCTACGAGCGTCTCGAGCTCGCCGACGAGCGCGCCGTGACGTCCCAGCTCGAGGTCCGCCTCGAGCCGCTCCTCGAGCGCGTTCACGTACAGCTCGTCCAGCCGTGCCGCCTCCAGCCGGGCGAACTCGAGCTCGTCGAGGTCCGCGAGCGCCGGCCCTCGCCAGAGCGCGAGCGCGTCGCTCAGCAGGGCGGCGCGCCCGGCAGGCTCTGCGCTTCGGGCCTCGCTCACCAGCCGCTCGAACCGCGTCGCGTCGACGTCGTCGGGGCGGACGAGCAGCCGGTAGCCGGGAGCTTGTCTGACGAGCACGCCCTCGCCGAGCACCTTCCGAAGCGCGGAGACGGCGTTCTGGAGCGACCCGATCGCGGACGCGGGCGCCCGCTCGCCCCAGAGGTCGGCGACGAGCCGGTCGGTGGAGACGGTCTCGCCGGCCCGGAGCGCGAGCGCCGCGAGGAGCGCACGCTGCTGCCGGCGCGGCAGCGTGAAGGTGACCCCACCGTCGCGCACCTCGAGCGGCCCGAGGAGGCGAATCTCCACGCTGACCGTTGTAACACTTGAGACGAGGATCTTCCAGGTGAGCGCGCGATGAGCGTCGCGTGAGCAGCGCACTCCAGCATCCGCCCATGAGGAAGGCGGTACGCGCCGCGGAGGTGGAGGCGCTGATCAGGGAGATCCAGCGCTACCTCGCCTGTCTCGACGCGATCCGCACATCGAACCGCCCGCGCAAGGGGCGTGGCGGCGGAAGGAGCAAGAGATGAGGAAGGCAGCATTGCTCGTGGCAGGCGTCGTCTGCGGCCTGGCGGTCGTGACGGCCGGGACGGCGGGCGTGAAGGCGCTGATCACCGGAGCGCAGATCCAAGACGGCACGATCAAGTCGCGCGACATCGGCAACGGCGCGATTCGGCGGGTCGACATCGCACCCGCGACGGTGGCGTCTCTGCGTGGGCGGCGCGGCCCGGCCGGGCCGCGGGGTGCCCAAGGGCCCCCCGGGCCGGCCGGCGCACAGGGTGCCCAGGGCCCGGCCGGTGCCCAGGGTGCAGCAGGTCCTGCAGGCCCACAGGGACCGGCCGGCACCACCGGCGCCACCGGCCCGAAGGGCGATCCGGGGGCCGGCGTCCACGTCACCGGGTCGGTGGCGACCGCCGCCGACCTGCCGCCGAGCGGCAACGAAGGCGATGCCTACATCGTGACGTCGACGGGTGATCTCCACGTGTGGGACGGCAACGAGTGGATCAACACGGGCCCCGTCGTCGGACCGGCGGGACCGCAGGGGGCTACAGGGGCGACCGGGCCGGAGGGCCCGCAGGGACCTGCCGGCCCGACCGGTCCACCAGGCGCCGACGGCGGCCTCGCGGGCTACCAGATCGTCACCGGCTCGCCCGTGGCGGTCGCAGGACTCGAGGTCGGCTCGGCCACCGCGAGTTGCCCGACCGGGAAGCTGGCGATCGGGGGCGGTGTGTCGGTGACCAACCCGGCCGTGGCCGGCCTGATGGTGGAATCGCAGCCGCTCGCACTCGGCGCCGGGTGGTCCGTGTCGGTCTACAACGACTCGGAGGACCCGACGAGCATCACGCCCTACGCAGTCTGCGCCAACGAGGCGTAGCGGCCGGCGGGGGCGGGCGGCGGCCCGCCCGCCCCAGCCGGTTCCCGGCCGCCGTGGCCAGCCCGATTCGGTAGCGTCCTCCACTGGTGGACGCCAAGCACGACGTACTGGTCATCGGCGCCGGCTGCGCCGGCATGCGCGCCGCCATCGAGGCACACGACGCGGGCGCCGACGTCGCGATCGTCTCGAAGCTCCACCCGACCCGCAGCCACTCCGGCGCGGCCGAGGGGGGCATCAACGCAGCGCTCGGGAACACGGGGGAGGACAACCCGGAGATCCACGCCTTCGACACGGTCAAGGGCTCCGACTACCTCGGCGACCAGGACTCGATCGAGGTCTTCACGCGCGAGGCGCCGCTCGACATCTACCAGCTCGAGCACTGGGGCGCCGTCTTCACGCGGAACGACGACGGCAAGCTCGCGCAGCGGCCGTTCGGCGCCGCGGGGGCGCCGCGCACCGTGTTCGCGGCCGACATCACCGGCCACGTCCTGATCCAGGTGCTCTACGAGCAGCTCGTGAAGCGCGACATCAAGGTCTACGAGGAGTACTTCGCCTGGCAGCTCGTCGTGCACCAGGACCGCTGCCAGGGCGTGATCGCCTGGGACCTGATGCACGGCGGGCTGAAGGCGCTCGGCGGCAAGACGACCGTGCTGGCGACGGGCGGTGTCGGCCGCCTCTACCGCGCCACCACGAACGCGTACGCCTGCACGGGCGACGGCATGTCGATGGCGCTGCGGGCCGGGCTGCCGCTGAAGGACATCGAGTTCATGCAGTTCCACCCGACGACGATGTACCCGAGCGGGATCCTGATCACCGAGGGCTGCCGCGGCGAGGGCGGCATCCTGCGCAACTCCGAGGGCGAGCGCTTCATGGAGCGCTACGCGCCGACGGCGAAGGACCTGGCGAGCCGCGACGTCGTCTCCCGCTCCGAGCAGACCGAGATCGACGAGGGCCGCGGCGTCAACGGCTCCGTCCTGCTCGACCTGACGCACCTCGGCGCCGAGCGGATCCTCACCCGCCTCCCGGGCTCGCGCGAGCTGGCGATGGTCTACGCCGGCGTCGACCCGATCAACACGCCGATCCCGGTCCGGCCCGGCGCCCACTACCACATGGGCGGGGTCGAGACGGACACGGACGGGCTGACGGAGCTGGAGGGCCTCTACGCGGCCGGCGAGGTCGCCTGCGTTTCCGTTCACGGCGCGAACCGCCTCGGCGGCAACTCGCTGATGGAGACGATCACCTTCGGCCGTCGCGCCGGCCGGGCCGCCGCCGAGTGGGCGCTCGCCAACACGACGGTCGAGGTGCCGCCGGCCGCGTAGAGGCCCTCCAACTCCGTCAGCCCGTCCGTGTCCGTCTCGACCCCGCCCATGTGGTAGTGGGCGCCCGGCCGGACCGGGATCGGCGTCTGGATCGGGTCGACGCCCGCGGAGACCATCGCGAGCTCGCGCGAGCCGGGCAGGCGGGTGAGGATCTTCTCCGCGCCGAGGTGGGTGAGGTCGAGCACGACGGAGCCGTTGATGCCGCGGCCCTCGTCGATCTCGGTCTGCTCGGAGCGGGAGACGACGTCGCGGCTGGCGAGGTCCTTCGCGGTCGGGGCGTACTTCTCCATGAAGCGCTCGCCGAGCGAGTTGCGCAGGATGCCGCCCTCGCCGCGGCAGCCCTCCGTGATCAGGATCCCGCTCGGGTACATCGTCGTCGGGTGGAACTGCATGAACTCGATGTCCTTCAGCGGCAGCCCCGCCCGCAGCGCCATCGACATCCCGTCGCCGGTGCAGGCGTAGGCGTTCGTCGTCGCGCGGTAGAGCCGGCCGACGCCGCCGGTGGCGAGCACGACCGTCTTGCCGCCGAGCGCCTTCAGCCCGCCGTGCAGCAGGTCCCAGCAGATCACGCCCTGGCAGCGGCCCTCGTGCTCGACGAGCTGCCAGGCGAAGTACTCCTCGTAGACCCGGATGTCGCGCTTGACCAGCTGCTCGTAGAGCACCTGGATCAGGACGTGGCCGGTGATGTCCGCCGCGAAGACGGTGCGCGGCGCCCCGGCGGCGCCGAAGGGC
>DASTIC010000157.1:0-2624 GCA_035717845.1 Solirubrobacteraceae bacterium | reverse complement strand
CTCGAGGCGCCGGGCAAGATAGGCCATGAGTTCCGCGACGCCGCCCCTGAGCCGATCGTCGCCGCCGGCTGGCCGGACGACGGGCCGTTCGCGTACTTCGGCACCGCCGACGCCACCTCGTGGTTCCTGGTCGTGCTCGCCGCTACGCATGACGACGCGCTCGTCGGCGAGCTCGAGCCGACGTGGCGGGCGGCCGCCGCGTGGTTGGCCGGGACGCTCGACGACGGGGGTGGCCTCGTGCGGCATTCGCCGGGCGAGTGGGGGGCCATCACCCAGCACGGGTGGCGCGACGCGTTCGATCCGTCGAACCCCGCCGAGGGGGGCTCGGGCATCCTGCGTCCCGACGGCACCGTGCCCGAGCCGCCGCTCGCCGACGCCGACTCCCAGGCCGCCGCGCACGCCGCCCTGCGGGCGCTCGCGGCGATCGACCCGGGCGGCGGCTGGGGCGAGCGGGCCGCCGCGCTGCGCACGCGGCTGTCGAGCGACTTCGTGCCCGATGTGATGGCGGTCGAGGCGGGCGACCGGCCCGTGCACGGGGCCGGCTCGCAGCTCGGCTGGCTGCTGTGGGCGGACGCGCTCGAGCCGGACGCGCGCGAGGCTGCCGCCGACCGGCTGTGCGCGCCGGACGTGTTGACGGACTTCGGCCTGCGCACGCTGTCGAGCGAGTCGCCGGTCTTCGATCCCCAGGCCTACCACCGCGGCTCGGTGTGGCCGTTCGACTCCTGGCTCGGCTACGGCGGCCTGCGGGCGGCGGGGCGCGCGGCGGAGGCCGAGCGCGTCCGCACCGGCGTGCTCGAGGCGCTCGACCGCCTCGGCCGCGCGCCGGAGCTGTACGCGGTCACCCCGGCCGGCGGGGTCGAGCCGGTGGCGCTCTCGAACCGCGTCCAGGCGTGGACCGTGGGCGCCCGCTGGGCGCTCACGCACGAGTGGACCGGGAGAGCACCCGGCCCTCCCAAGGCTCCAGTCTGAGGCCGCGCCCGTCGCCGATCAGCACCTCGGCGCTTGCCCACGACTCGTCGACCTCCGCCGTCACCGTCTCGCCCGAGAAGTTGCCGAGCACGAGCAGCTCGACGTCGTCCAGGCGCCGGGTGAACGCGTACACGCGCTCGTCGTTCGGGAGCAGCATGTGGAACTCGCCGTGGGCGACGACCGGCTCGGCGTGCCGGAGCTCGATCAGGCGTCGGTAGTGGTGGAAGACCGAGTCGGCGTCCGCGGTCGCGGTCTCGGCGTTGATCTCGCTGTGGTTGGGGTTGGCCGCGAGCCAGGGGATGCCGGTGGTGAAGCCGGCGTGCTCGGACGCGTCCCACTGCATCGGCGTGCGCGCGTTGTCGCGGCCCATGGCGCGCATGCCCGCCAGCACGTGCTCCGGCGGGTCGCCGAGCGCGACCGCCTGGGCGTAGTGGTTGAGCGACTCGATGTCGCGGAAGTCCTCGAGCCGCTCGAGCGGGGCGTTCGTCATCCCCAGCTCCTCGCCCTGGTACACGTACGGCGTCCCGCGGTGCATGTGCAGCACCGTGCCGAGCATCTTCGCGGCCGTCACGCGGTGCTCGCCGTCGTCGCCGAAGCGTGAGACCGCCCGCGGCTGGTCGTGGTTGTTCCAGTACAGGCTGTTCCAGCCCACGTCCGCGAGGCCCGTCTGCCAGCGGTTGAGCGAGGCCTTGAGGTCCCGCAGCGGGAGCGGCTTGACATCGAACTTGTTGCGTCCCTGGTCGAGCTGGACGTGCTCGAACTGGAACACCATGTCGACCTCGGCGCGGGCCGGGTCGGTGAACAGCCGCGCCTCGTCGATCGTGACGCCCGGCATCTCTCCCACCGTCAGCAGCCGGTCCTCGCGCCCCGCGAACACCTCGCGGTGCATCTCTTGCAGGAACTCGTGGATCCGCGGCCCACAGAGGTAGTAGCGCGAGCCCTCACCGAACGGGCTGCCGTCGAGCACGTGGCCGTCCGGGAGGTCCGTGTCCTTGGAGATCATGTTGATGACGTCCATGCGGAAGCCGTCGACCCCGCGGTCGAGCCACCAGCGCATCATCGCGTAGACCGCCTCGCGCACCTCCGGGTTCTCCCAGTTGAGGTCGGGCTGCTTGCGCGAGAAGAGGTGCAGGTAGTACTCGCCGCTCGCCTCGTCGAGCTCCCAGGCGGGACCGGAGAAGAAGGAGTGCCAGTTGGTCGGCTCGGCTCCCGGCTCGCCGGGCTCCATGCCGGGGCGCGCGGGCCGCCACCAGTACCAGTCCCGCTTCGGGTTGTCCCGGCTCGAGCGCGACTCGACGAACCAGGGATGCTCGTCGGACGTGTGGTTGACGACCAGGTCCATGACGAGCTTCATGCCGCGCTCGTGCACGGCGACCAGAAGCGCGTCGAAGTCCTCCAGCGTCCCGAACGTCGGGTCGATGTCCTGGTAGTCGCTGATGTCGTAGCCGGCGTCGTCCTGCGGAGAGGGGTAGACGGGCGAGAGCCAGACCACGTCGACGCCGAGCCGCGCCAGGTGGTCGAGGCGGCTCGTGATGCCCGGCAGGTCGCCGACCCCGTCACCGTCGGAGTCGGCGAAGCTGCGGGGGTACACCTGGTAGACGACCGCAGTCCGCCACCAGTCGTCCTGCTCCTCGGTCGTCGTCATCGCTTCGCTC
>DASTIC010000156.1:0-3064 GCA_035717845.1 Solirubrobacteraceae bacterium | reverse complement strand
TCAGCGCCGAGGAGGCGATCGGTGGGCTCCTGGGCTCGGCGTTCCAGGACACCGGCGACCTGCCGCCGTTCCTGGAGGCGCAGCTGCTGTTCGCGTACCTGGGCGGCGAGCGCTTCGTGGCCGACCTGCTCGAGCGCGCGGGAGGGGACTGGACGCTGGTCGACACCGCGTTCCGCCTGCGGGTGCCGGCCTCCACCGAGCAGGTCCTGCACCCGCGCGCGTACTTCTCGGCCGACGAGCCGCGACGGGTGCGCCTGCGGGCGGGAGTCGTGCTGGGCGGCGGCTGGTCGCGCGCCCGCGCCGGCACCTGGGGGGAGCTCCAGACGCGCGAGCTGCTGGGATCAGACGGGGCCGCGGCGGGCTGGGGCGGCGATCGCTACGAGCTGTGGCGGTCCGGGTCGTCGAGCGTCCTCGTGATGCGCTGGCGGTGGGACACGCGGCGCGACGAGGCCGAGTTCGCCGAGCGGCTGCGAGGGTGGGCGGCGAGGCGCTCGGGGACGGCGGTCGTGCGGCGCGGCCGCGCGGTCACCCTGGTGGTGGCTCCCGACGCGGACCTGGCGCGGCGTGTGGCATTGGGCGCCTGACGGGGTACTGGTGAGCCTGTGGGCGAGCAGCGCCGAGCACAGCGGGCAAGAGTCGAGCTCCAGTGCACGCTGCGCCGCCGCTCGGGCTCCCCGATCTCCGGCCACACGCTCGACCTCGGCCCGGGCGGGATGCGCGTCTGCACCTCCCGGCCGCTGTCCACGGACGAGGTGCTCCAGTTCGAGGTCCCGCCCAACATCGCCGGCCGCGGCCGCGTGCTGCGCCAGGCGGGCTACGACTCGTATGCGGTGCGCTTCGAGGCGCTCGACGAGCCGGCGCTGCAAGCGCTGCGCCGGCTCGTGGCGCCCTAGACGTCGAACGGCAGCGTGTCGCCGAGGGGCGCGAGCAGCTTCTTCTTGCCCTCGAACGCGAACATCAGCAGGTCGGTCATCCGGAACGTCGTGTTGTTCGGGCCGAGACTCGGTCGCCACGCCGGGTCGCGGACGATCGACGAGCTGCTGCCCTCCATCGCGCGGTGGAACGTCTCGGCGACGATCCGAGCCCCGACGCCGTTGAGCTTGCCGTTGTTGAGCTCGGCCTCGCGGAGGATGTAGAACCACAGCGGGGTGTTGGTCAGCAGCCCGTCGCGCTGGCCGGGCGTGAGCCCGTCGAGCTTGGCGCCGTTCTTGCCGTCCCGGATCTGCGCGCGGGTCAGCTTGGTCAGCGTGACGCCCTTGCTCTTGAGGAACGTCGCCATCTGCTGGCCCGTGGCGAGGCGGACCATCCGCGCGCGGCGCAGGTTGCGGAACGCGAGGTCGTGCTGGATCGGCGGCGTGCTGCTCCCGACGGTCCCGTCCGGCAGCGTGTGCAGCGTGGGCGCCAGCGTGGTGTCGATGCGCATCGCCTTGTTGACCGAGCCGGGGGGCTTGAGGTCGTTGCGGTTCTGCTCCTTCTTGAAGTCGTAGAGCCGCCGCCAGTCGGCGATCCAGTTGCTCGGCAGGCGGACGTCGTCGAACATCGTGCCGCTCAGGCCCGAGAACTCGAACAGGAAGAACAGCGTGCCCTCGCCGCTCGGGAACGCCGCGTTCCAGTCGTAGGCGTCGCGCACCATGGCGTGGCCGAGCCGGAAGGCGGCCACCGAGAACTCGATCGGCATCGTCGGAGTCTGGGTGGCCGCGGCGCCCACCTCGAACGCCTTGCGCCCCTGGTTGAAGACGTTGTTGACGACCGCCGGGCTGGCGATCCGCGGCAGGAAGTCGGTCTTCAGCATCCACTGGTAGTGCCTGGTGACGATGTCGCGGGCGGTGGCGAACTTCTGCGTGTCGGGCATCGCGTTCGACAGGCCGTCGACCACCCGGTTGTGGAAGCGGATCATCGCCAGGTGGGTCTGGGCAACGGCCAGGTTCTCGTCGTTGCGCGGGTCGGGGATCAGCGCCTGACGCTTCTTGGCCTTCGAGCCGCTGCCGCCGACCCGCGGCAGGTCGAACCCGGGGTGGGCCTGGAGCGGCGGCGGGCCGAGGGCCACGGTCTCGCCCATCTTCAGGTGCACGCCGTCGCTGTAGAACTTGGCCGACTCGGGGTCGCCCGGCCCGGCGCCATAGAGCGAGTCGAGGTCGAGGCTGGGGGACCGGTCCTGGATCAGCTTCGCGAGCGGGATGTTCTTCCCGAGCGCCACCGTGGAGCGGTCGAACGTCAGGTCGTGGTCGGTGAACTGGCCGACGTACGTGTAACCGGCCGGGATGTTCCCGAAGCCGCCGCGACCCGCGGTCATCGCGCGCGCGAGCTTGCGGTGGTTGGGCTCCCCGAGCTGCCTGCCGGTGCCCTTCGGTCCCATGCGCGAGAACCGGAACGGCGGGACGGCGGCGGGGGTGCCGGCCACTGCGGCGGCGGCCGGAACGTCAGGGGCCTCGCGGCCCTCGCCCGCCACCGAAAGCTCGCCCTCGCCCTCGACCCAATAGCTCTCAAAACCGTGATGAGCCACGCCGCCTCCCTGGTCGCTTTGCGTGGACGACCCTAATCTCGGCTCGAACGGAGTGTCAACCGCTCGGAACCGGGGCATCGTAGATTGCCCATGAGGGCCGGTAGCTCAGGGGTTAGAGCAGCGGACTCATAATCCGTCGCGCGGTGGTTCGAATCCACCCCGGCCCATCGCCACGCTCCACGCGCAGCACAGCCTGTCTCAGCGTTCGCGTTTGAGCCGCGGGTTCGATGGGAAATCCGGCCTGCACAGGGCGGGGAAGCGCCCCTTGAGGGCAGAAAGGACTCCATGAGAAGGCCTCTCACACTTGTGGCGGCCGCGTCGGCGGTCGCCTTAGCTCTGGCTGCACCAGCGTCGGCGGCGGAAACGCCGACGCCGGTCGGGAAGTTCACGATGACGACGAAGATCACGAGTGTCCGCGCGGCGGGCGGCGGGCTCGTGGCGAACGGCGTGGTCGTCGGCAAGCTGAACGCCGGCGGGACCGTGATTCGCGACACGGCGCCGGCGAAGTTCCGTGTCAGCCAGCGGCAGCGCAACGGGCGCTGCAACATCCTTGCTCTGCGG
>DASTIC010000155.1:0-6895 GCA_035717845.1 Solirubrobacteraceae bacterium | reverse complement strand
GCCGGCCGCGTCCTCGCCGGCGCACTCGCCGCCGGCGGCGTGCGGGCGCTCTCGCCCGCGGACGCCGACCGCATCCACGGCCGGCCGGACGAGCACTACCGCCGTGCGGCGCTGAGGGGCACCTGATGGGCGAGCCGCTCTCGGGCAAGGTCGCGGTGGTGACGGGCGCCAGCTCGGGCATCGGGCTCGCGATCGCCCACGAGGCCCACCGTCTCGGGGCGACGGTGGTGATCGCGGCCCGCTCGCGCGAGCGCCTCGACGGCGCGGCCGCGTCCGTGGGCGAGCGGTGCACCGCGGTCGTGGGCGACGTCACGCGCGGGGAGGACGTCGAGCGGCTCGTCGGCGGCACGATCGAGGCGCACGGCGGCATCGACGTGCTCGTCGCCAACGCCGGCGTCTACGTCGGCGGCGACGTCTGGGAGAGCGATCCCGACGCGCTCGACCGGCTGCTCCAGACCAACGTCACGGGCGTCGTGCGGACGGTGCGAGCCGCCCTCCCCCACATGCTGGAGCGCCGCTCGGGCGACGTCGTCGTCACCAGCTCCGTGTCAGGGCACCAGGCGATCTACTGGGAGCCCGTCTACTCGGCCTCCAAGCACGCGCTCCAGGCGTTCGTCCACGGCGTCCGGCGCCAGCTGATCGGGACGGGCGTCCGGATGGGAGCGATCGCGCCGGGAGTGGTGCTGAACGACCTCTGGGGCGTCTCCGACTCGGCGGAGATCGAGGAGAAGGTCGCGAGCCGGGAGGGCATCCGCTCCGAGGATGTCGCCGACGCCGTCGGCTACATGCTCACCCGCCCCCCACACGTGACGATCCGCGACCTCGTGATCCTCCCGAGCAACCAACCTATCTGAGGGCGCCGTACTCCTCGTCGGTCACGTGATCGCTCCAGGTCGCCGCGTTGCCCTCGTCGTCGGTGTCGAGCATCGCGAGGTGGGTCATGAAGCGATCCGGGGCGGCGCCGTGCCAGTGCTCCTCGCCGGGCTCGAAGAAGACACGGTCGCCGGGCCGGATGACCTCGACCGGCCCGCCGCGCCGCTGGCAGCGGCCGACGCCCTCGGTGACGAAGATCGTCTGGCCGTGCGGGTGGGTGTGCCATGCCGTTCGCGCCCTGGGCGTGAAGTGGACGCTGCTCGCGCTCAGGCGCGACGAGGCCGACGGCGCCGCGACGATGTCGATGTAGACCGCGCCGGTGAACCACTCGATCGGGCCGCGCGCGGTCTCGACGCTGCTCCTGATGATCTGCATGTCGACAGAGGTTGCCAACCTGCCACGCCGTTCCATAGCCTCGGCGGGTGGCCATGCGTTGTTGGCCTACCTGGTGCAGCACGCGTCAGGCTGCGGCATCGCCCGGGCGGCGGGGGTCGAGTCGGAGATGGAGCTGGCGTTCGCGGGGTTGCACCAGCTCTGCGCGCCGTTCGTGGACCGCCTCGAGCGCCTTCCCGGCCCCCAATGCGACGCGCTCGGCACGGCGTTCGGGCTGAGCGACGGCGACGCCCCGGATCGGTTCCTCGTCGGCCTGGCGGTCCTGAGCCTGCTGCCCGACGCGGCGTAGGAGCGACCGCTCGTCTGCATCGTGGACGACGCGCAGTGGCTCGACGGCGCCACGGCGCAGGCGCTCGCGTTCGTGGCACGTCGGCTCGGGGCGGAGTCGGTCGGGTTGGTCTTCGCCGTGCGCGAGCCGACCGGCGAGCGGCATGTCGAGGGACTCGCCGAGCTCATCGTCCGCGGCCTGGACGACAACGATGCCCGGGCGCTGCTCGAAGCCGTGGTCGCCCGCCCGCTCGACGAGCGCGGGCGCAATCGGATCGTCAGCGAGACGCGCGGCAACCCGCTGGCGCTGCTGGGGCTGCCCCGCGGCCGGTCACCGGCCGAGCTGGCGGGCCGTTTCGGGCTGGCCGACGGCCCGGCGTTGTCGGGCCGCATCGGCCTCACGGCCGCGCCCGCCTGAGACAGACAGCGGGCCCCTCCGCCGCGGGGCCCCACTGTCATCCGCGCTGGAAACGCTCGCTCAGGTGCTGCGCGAGCGCCTCGATGTGCGCGACCTCATCGGGAAACCACCACACCGTGCGCCTCCTCCATGTAGCGGTCGGCGGCGGCGGTGGCCTCCTCCGACGTGCTCCCGTGCTCGCGCGCGTCGAGGTACGGCGCGTACCAGTCCCACCAGTTGTGCTCCGGGGCCGCCTTTTCGAAGCGGTCGTGGTTCAGGGCCGTCTCGAGCAGCAGCTCGGCCAGCTTCGCGACGCCCCGCTGCTCCACCCGCCCGGGCAGACGGGTGGTGACCTCCTGAAGGAGCCACTCGTTGCCGTCGGGGTCGCTGAACGACACGTAAGAGAAGTAGGACCGGCGCTCCGGGTCCGGACCGGGCTCGCGGCCCTGGCCGTCGGCGCTGAACCCCTGGCCGTGGAAGATCTCGGACACGTCGACGCCGCGCTCGAGCAGATCGGCGCGCGCCGCCTCGATGTCGTCGACGGCGAGGAGCCGGCTCGCGCCCGATCCGGGAGCCGCGGCCGTGACGCCGGTGCCGAAGATGATCGACGCCTGCGAGCCGGGCGGCGTGAACTGGAGAACCCGGAAGTCGTCGGTGAAGACGAAGTCGGCGTCCTCGCGCCACCCGAGCGACGCGTAGAACTGCTTCGCACGGTCGGCGTCGGACACGGCAAGGATCGCGACCTCGAACTTGAAGTCGACGGTTCCGGTCTCCGGAACCTGAGCCGCTGTCTCGCTGTTCATGTCGGTGGTGCTCATTGCGACCTCCTTGGGGCCAGGGTTGGTGTGGGGAAGACGGTCCCGCGTTTCGCGGCCGGTCGCGCCCGTATGAGTCCCTGGTCATCCCCCGGGTGCGCGTCGAGGGAGCCCGGCCGGGAGACCGACCAGTGGGTTTCACGGGCGCGATGAGCCGCGCGAAGAGGGACTCTCGTGGAGCGCCGAGCCGGCGCCTCCACAACCTCGACAGGAGCTCTGACCTCGATGAAGACCAGTTCCATACGCTTCGCGACGCACGCCCGCACCTGGCTGCTGATCGCCGCCCTCACAGCGCTGCTCGCCGGCATCGGTGCGCTCATCGGCGGAGGGTTCCTCTACCTCTTCGCCGGTCTCGCGATCGCGTCGAACGTCGTCGGCTACTGGTTCTCCGACAGAATCGCTCAGGTTCAGCCGCGCCCGGCCGGTCGAGCCCGGCACGATGCCCGAGCTCGAGGCGATGGTGCAGGACCTCGCGCAGCGCGCGCAGGTGCCCGTCCCGCGGCTGTACACGATCCCGTCGGAGCAGCCGAACGCGTTCGCCACCGGGCGCAATCCCGAGCACGCGGCCGTCGCGGTCACGGACGGGCTGCTGCACAACCTGCCGACCGACCAGGTCAAGGGCGTGCTCGCGCACGAGTTCGGGCACATCCAGAACCGCGACATCCTCGTCTCGTCGGTCGCCGCGGCGGTGGCGGGCTCGATCGCTGCGATCGCCGAGGTCTTCCAGTGGTCGCTCTTCTTCGGGAGCGAGGATGAGGACGCGGGGCCGCTCGGCTGGATCGGGCTGCTCGCGGCGATCATCGTCGCGCCGATCGCGGCGACGCTGCTCCAGCTCGCCGTCTCGCGCCAGCGCGAGTACCTCGCCGACGCGACCGGAGCGGATCTCCTCGGTCACGCGACGCCGCTCGCGGACGCGCTCGTCGCGGTCGACCGCACCGCGCGGGCGATCCCGATGTCGGTGAACCCGGCGACCGCGTCGCTCTACATCGTCAACCCGCTGACGCGGCAGGGCCTTGCGACCCTGTTCACGACGCACCCGCCGCTCGCCGAGCGCGTGCGCAGGCTGCGGGCGATCGACGGCGATCGGGCGCTCGACGACGATCAGGCGCTCCGCCTCGTCGCATAAGCCGCCTCGATCGCCTCAAGGGGAACGCGAAAGGCCCGCGGATGCGGGCCTTTCGTCCGCGTCGGAAGACAGGTTCAATCCCTTGCTGAGCCAGCGGTCGGCAGCGGCTGTTCGACCCGCACCCTGTGGGGGCCCGCGAGTCGTGACGCTGCCGCGCGGCGCTCGTCGGCCCGCCGGCTGGCGGGTGCGAAAGCGCTCCAGGCGAACCAGCGTCCGAACCCGCGCTGAAGCGCCCTCGGGCCGCTCATGGTCAGCTTGCGAGCCCGGAGCGCGCCGGCCAGCGAGGCGCGCCCCAGGTAGACGCGGTAGAGGGTCGCAGTGTCGACCGTGACCGCGAGGTCGACGTCGAACCCGGGGTGCTGGAGGCAGACCGAGACTTCGGAGGGCTCGAGCACCATCCAGTAGCGCTTCGCCGGGTCGCGGAAGTCGAACTGGACCACCGTGCGATCCGGGGGCAGCTGCTCACGATCGACGTGGCGTGCCATCCAGACGATTACGAGGTCGGGGTCCAGCTCCTCGGGGCGAGGATCGGTGAACGACCAGGTCACCCCCCACTCCCCCATCGCCTGCACGACCGCCTCCAGGTCTCGGCCGGCGAGCGTCAGGCAATAGTCGAGCGTCCTCCCCTTCGGGCCGGTGCGCCGGTCGATGATCTCGGCCCGCTCGAGCGAGCGAAGCCTATCGGCGAGGACCGAGCGCGAGATCCCCGGCAGGCCACGCTGGAGCTCGTTGAACCCGTTCGCACCGCCCAGCATCTCGCGCACGATGAGGAGCGTCCAGCGGTCGCCGAGGATCTCGCTCGCCTTGGCAATCGGGCAATACTGCGCGTAGCTCCGCATCCTCGGGAAATGCTAACCCTGGATGCGGGCCGGGTTCGGAATTCGAACCGCTTGGTTCGAAATTCGGTCTAGTCCGTGGCGGCACACCCGCTTAGCGTCGCCGTCATGGCTACCGAGACGACAACACAGGCGGCGACCACCGACCTCGAGCCTCTGCGCGACTCTATCCGCGGCGCGGTGATCGATCCCGACGACCAAGGCTACGACGCCGCGCGCGCGATCTGGAACGGTGCGATCGACCGCCGCCCCGCGTGCATCGCTCGCTGCACCGGAGTCGCCGACGTCGTCGCGGCGGTTCGCTTCGCGCGCGAGCGTGACCTACTTGTGGCGGTGCGCTCCGGCGGCCACGGCGTCGGCGGTCATGCGCTCTGCGACGGCGGCCTCGTGATCGACCTTTCGCCGATGAAGGGGATCAGGGTCGACCCGGCGGCACGCACCGCCAGGGCCGAGGCCGGCGTGCTCTGGGGCGAGCTCGACCGCGAGACGCAGCTTCACGGCCTGGCGACGGTGGGCGGGATCGTCACCCACACCGGCATTGCGGGCCTCACCCTTGGCGGCGGCATCGGCTGGCTCACCCGAAAGCACGGCGCGACGGTCGACAACCTCCTCTCGGTCGACCTGGTGACGGCGGAGGGCGAGCACCTCAGCGCGAGCGGAGACGAGAACCCCGACCTCTTTTGGGGAATCCGCGGCGGCGGCGGGAACTTCGGGGTCGTGACCTCGTTCGAGTACCGGCTTCACCCGGTGGGACCGACGGTACTCGCCGGGCCGATCTTCCATCCCCTCGAGGATGCCCGCGAGGTGCTCGCCTTCTACCGCGAGTTCATCGCCACGGCGCCCGACGAGTTGACGACGATCTTCGAGCTGAGCGTGGCCCCGCCGGTCCCCTTCCTGCCCGACGACGTGCACGGCAAGCCGATCGTGATGGTCGGCGCCTGCTACGCCGGTGCACCCGAGGACGCGATCGAGATGGTGCGGCCGCTCAAGGAGTTCGGCGACCCGATCGTCGACCTGCTCGAGCCGGAGCTCTACACCGCGCTGCAGTCGATGTTCGACCCGTTCGTCCCGCACGGCTGGCACCGCTACTGGAAGTCGGTCGAGCTGCCGCCGCTCACAGACGACGCGATCGACACGCTGGTCGAACACGCCTCGGCGTTCACCTCGCCGAAGTCGTACTGCATCGTCTTCCAGCTCGGCGGCGCCCTCGCCCGCGCGGGAGAGGACGACACCGCGTTTAGCCAGCGCGACGCCGCCCACAACGTGAACATCAACGCGGTCTGGACCGAGGGCGACCCCGAGGGCGAGCGGCACGTCGCCTGGGCGCGCGACTTCTTCTCGGCCATGCGGCCGCACGCGGGCGGGCGCGTCTACCTCAACTTCCTGGGCGACGAGGGGGCCGAGCGGGTCCGCCAGGCCTACGGCGACCGGCAGTACGAGCGCTTGGTCGAGCTGAAGCGCGCATACGACCCGACGAACTTCTTCCGGCTGAACCAGAACATCGAGCCGTAGCGACGGCTCGGCCGCCGTTCACTCCGTCCTCGAGAACCGCCAGATCGCGACGTTCATCATCCCGAGGCCCAGCAGCAGCACGATCCCGACCTCGACGAGCGCCGGCACCTGCCAGCCGAACCAGCTGACGCCCGGGTCCAGTGTCCGCCGCGCGGTCTCGGAGACGTCGAGTTGGCTGAACACCAGGTGGCGCATCGGGTCCACCGCGTAGGTCAGCGGGTTGATCCGGTTGAGCACCTCCAGCCAGGCCGGCAGCCCGGAGACGGGGTAGAGCGCGCCGGACAGGAAGACCGTCGGGAATACGACCAGCTGCATGATCCAGGTGAAGGTCTGGGCCTGCTTGATCGTGACGGCCACCAGGAGGCCGAAGGCGGTGATGGTGAAGGCCAGCAGCACCAGCAGGCCGAACGCGCCGAGGATCAGCACCGGGTCGTAGGGGACGTCGACGAGTCCGGCGAGCGCCAGCACGATGACACCCTGTGACGCCGCGATGGTCGCGGCACCGAGGCACTTGCCGAGGATGATCGAGGTCCGGCTGACCGGCGCGATCAGCATCTCCTGGAGGAACCCGAGCTCCCGGTCCCACACGAGCGAGGCGGCGCTGATCATCGCCGGGAACAGCACCGCGACGCAGAGGACGCCGGGGAAGATGAACGTCTTGAGGTCGACGCCGCCG
>DASTIC010000154.1:0-2491 GCA_035717845.1 Solirubrobacteraceae bacterium | reverse complement strand
CGTCGCGATCGGCCACTACCAGGGCGCGGCCTCCGGCGGCGACATGCGCCATCTCGCCGGCCTCTCGATGGGCTACGCCGTCCTCTACTCGAGCGGCACGCGCACGAACACGCACTACAACCTCCAGCTCGGCGGCGAGACGGCGATCATGGTCAAGGACCGCTTCGTCTCGGCCTACGCGGAGCCCGAGTACACGATCGGCGTCGGCGGCTCCGGCGGCGCGATCCAGCAGTACGTCTACGGCCAGAACCACGAGGGGCTGCTCGACGGCGGCGTGCCGCAGTACTCCTACTCCGACATGGTCACGCAGACGATCCACATCGGCGACTGCGAGCTGCTCGAGCGCTGGCAGGACATGAAGGTGATCGCCGACCCGACCTCGATGTGGCGGACGTGGACGAACCGCAGCCTGATCGAGGGGCTGAGCACGTCGGCGACGTTCCCGAACCCGTACGCGGCGCTGATGCCGTACATGCCCACGCCGGGCTCGGCCGAGTGCATCAACGGCTGGCGCGGCCTCTCGCCGCTGGCGCTCAACCCGCACTTCGGGACGGCGCCGGGGTACAACCCGGCCGTCCACGGGCCGGTCGAGTGGACGCACTGGGGCGACCTCGTGAACATCTACGGCACCGACGAGCACGGCTTCGCGCGGTCGCCGTGGGACAACGTCGGCGTCCAGTACGGGCTCCAGGCGCTGCGCGACGGGAAGATCACGCCGGCGCAGTTCCTCGACCTGAACGCGAACGTCGGCTCCTGGAAGCCGTCGCACGAGATGGTGCAGGAGGGCTGTCCGTACGTGTCGACCGCTCCGGCCGTCTGCGCCGCGATCGGCGTCGACGTCTGGAGCGCCCGCAACATGAACCTCTCGCCCGACGGCGGCGCCACGCCGGCCGCGCGGCGCGAGGGGAACCAGGAGGCCGGCTACGCGGCCTACCGCTCCGGGATGGTCTTCCGCGGCAAGCTCGACATCCCGGTGATCGACTGGCGCCACTACCTCGAGCACCGGCTCGACATGCACAACTCGCACCAGTCGTTCGCGACGCGGCAGCGGCTGCTCAACTACGACGGCGACGCGTCGAACCAGCTGATCTGGTTCACGGACGCGCGGCCGGGGACGCCGATGTCCGACCAGACGCCGCAGGCGTTCCTCGTCCTCGACGAGTGGATCACCTCCGGTCAGAAGCCGGCGAGCGCGCAGGACGCGTGCTTCGCCACCGACGGGACGCTGATCGCGAGCGGCCCGGACGTCTGGGACGGGATCCTGAACGACGAGGCCGCGGGGGCGTGCACGCAGCAGTTCCCGCTCTACTCGACCTCGCGGATCGTCGCCGGCGGCCCGATCGAGGGGAGCATCTTCAAGTGCTCCCTGCAGCCGGTCGACCGGGCGATCGCCCACGGGCTCTACGGCTCGTGGAGCCCGAGCGAGACGGAGCTCGCGCGCCTGCAGGCGATCTTCCCGCAGGGCGTGTGCGACTACTCGAAGCCGGATCAGATGCTCCCGCCGGAGCTGCACGGCAGCTCCCAGGGCGCGAAGAAGTAAGGCATACGGGCGGGCGGCGGCCAGGTGCCGCCGCCCGCTCCGTTCTCAGCGCTGGAGCAGCTTGAAGCGCGTGCCGCTGGGGTCGGTGAGCGTCGCCAGCCGGCCGTAGGGCGTGTCCTCCGGCTTGTCCACGACCGACCCGCCCAGCTCCTCCGCGAGGGCGGCGGTCGCGTCGGCGTCCTCGACCTCGAAGTAGACGTTCCACATCGTCGGCGACTCGGCTCGGGAGCCCGACGAGTCCATGATCCCGGCCTGCATGTTCTCGCCCTCGCCGAGGGTCGTGTAGCGGAAGGTGGGCTCGTCGCTGGCCGTGTGGGCGTCCCAGCCGAAGACGTCGCGGTAGAAGGCGACGCTGTCGTCGTAGGCGTCCGTGTGCAGCTCGAACCAGGCGCCCGTGCCGACCTCGCCGCGCACCTCGAAGCCGCTGACCTCCTTCGGCTCCCAGATCCCGATCGCCGCGCCGCCCGGGTCGGCGACCATCGCCATGCGGCCGTTCTGGGTGACGTCCATCGGCTCGACGTAGACGGGCGCGCCCTTCGCCTTCGCCGCCTCGACCGTGCGGTCGGCGTCGTCGGTGTGCAGGTAGAGCGTCCACGTGTCAGGGCCGCCCATCGAGCCGTCGTTCGCCATGCAGCCGGCGACGACCTTGCCGTCCTTCTGGAACAGGAAGTAGCCGCCGTACTCGGGGCCGGGCTCCATCGTCGTCCAGCCGAACAGCCGGCCGTAGAAGTCCTTCGCGCGCGCGGTGTCGGAGCTGAAGAGGTCGATCCAGCACGGGGCGCCGAGGACGAGTGTGGGTGCAGGCATGTGTCGCTCCTTCCGTGGGGTTCGATCGTAGGACGGTCGCGCCGTTGGTAACTCATCGCTGCCACGGGCGGCCGCCGGTTAGGTTCGTCGTGCGGTGACCAACGCTCAGCCGTGCAGTTCAGCCATGGCCAGAATCGTCACTGC
>DASTIC010000153.1:0-2401 GCA_035717845.1 Solirubrobacteraceae bacterium | reverse complement strand
ACGGCCTGCGCGCCGGCGTCGTCGTTCGGCTCGAGCCGGTCGCGCGGCGGCAGCGGCCCGGCGAGCGCGCGGAGCGCCGCCGTCACGTCGAGTCGGCCCCAGCCCGTCAGCTCGTCGCGCTGGAGCGGGCAGCGCTTGCAGCCGGTGGCCGCGTTCACGTCCACGGCCGTGCGGGTGAGGAGCGCCGTCACCTGCTCCGCGGTCAACCTCGGGCGGACCGCGAGCAGGGTCGCGGCCGCCGCGCTCACCTGCGGCGCCGCGAACGACGTGCCTTCGGCGCGGCGCCACTCGTCCGACCCGCAGCTCGAGTACCCCTGCTCGGCGCACTCGCGGAACGGCGCCGTCAGGGATCGCGGGAAGGTCGAGAGCAGCCCCTGGCCGGGGGCGGCGATGTCGTTGTAGATGCGGTCGCGGTTCGAGAACGCCGGCGAGCTGCCGTCCCGGGCGATCGCGCTGACGCCGAGGACGTGTGGCAGCGCCGCGGGGTAGGTCGCGTACGGCCAGGGCTGCCGCGGCGAGGCATCGCCGTTGCCGACCGCGGCCACGACGACGACGCCCCGACGCTTCGCGTAGCCGATCGCCGCCGCCTCGAGCGGCGAGAACGTGTCGTTCGCGGCGTCGCGCGGGTCGCGCACGCCGCCGAGGCTCATGTTGAGCACCTGCGCGCCCTGGTCGACCGCCCAGCGGATCGCCCTCGCCTCGGCCTCGATGTCGATCGTGCCGTCGGCGTCCACGACCTTCGCGACGATCAGGTCGGCAGACGGGGCCATGCCCGCAATCCCCAGCTCGTTGTCGACGGCCGCGGCGATCAGGCCGGCGACGAACGTGCCGTGACCCTGCTGGTCCTGGAGCGCGGAGCCACCGACGAAGCTGCGGTTCGCGACGATCCGGTCGGCGAGCTCGGGGTGACCGCCGTCGATGCCCGAGTCGATCACCGCCACGCGCACGCGCAGGAGGCTCGGCGCGGTCGGCCAGAAGTCGAAGGCGCGGTTCGTCGCGAGGTGCCACTGCTTCGGCACGTACGGGTCGTTGGGCACCCAGGCGAGCCGGCGCGAGCGCAGCCGCTCGACGTAGGTCGCACCCGGCAGGTCGCGCAGTCTCGGCGCGGTGTCGCGCTCAACGACGAGCGCAGGCAGCGGGGCCAGGCTCGCGGCGCGGCCGCCGAGCGCCCGTTCGAGCCGCGGCAGGTCCTCGACGGTGCGGGCCCCGACGGCATACCGCGCCCCGGCCGCCGCCTGCGGGAGAACCAGCAGGGCGAGCAGGGCCACGAGCAGCGCGCGCACGGTCAGCCCACGTCGACGGTGGTGCTCAGGCCCTGGACGAAGCCGCCCGCCGGGGCCACCCGGGCCCGGTAGGCGCCGGGGTCGAGTGGCAGCTCCGCCGCGTAGGCGCCGGCCGCGGTGACCGTCGCCTGCCCGACGGTGACCCAGTGGACGCCCCGCAGGCGCTGCACCTGGACGACCGCGCCCTCGCGGGCCGGCGCGACGGTGCCGGCGATCCCCAGCGGCGTCCGCGTGGCCTTGACGCGCGGCGCCACCGGCACCGCGAGGACGGAGCCGCGCAGGGCCCCGACCGAGAGCCGGAACGCCGTCGGCTCCGTCACCTTGGCCTTCACAGCGAAGGTGCCGCCGGTCGGCTGCGCACGCACCTCCGTCCAGGTCCGGCCGCTGCGCCGCAGGAGCCGCACGTCCCTGGCGCCGCGTGCGTCGGCCCGAACGGTGAGCGTGCCGCCGTAGAGCACCGGCCCGGCCGGACGTGCCAGCGAGAGCGCGGTGAAGCGCGTGATCCAGGTCGAGCGGAGCCCGAGGCCGGAGCGGAGCTGGCTGCCGCTGACGGTCCGAGCGCCCAGCGTCGTCGTGACGGTCGCCGAACCGACGCGCCCCGAAGCCGCCTTCGCCAGCCGGATCCCCGTCACGGGCGTCCCGAGCTTCAGCCCCTTGCGCGCGACGACGTCCGTGACCGCGACCGGCCCCCAGCTGTGCACGGGAGAAGCCGCGCTGTGCGGATCGTCCACGGGGACGAGGTACGGCACGGAGGTGCCGAAGGCCTCCTCGGCCGATGCCGTGCGGCCGCCCGAGGTCGAGTGGAAGAGCGTGTTCGCGATGGTGCCTCGGTAGGTGACGACCTCGCCCGCGGTCGCCGCGATCGCCGCCGTCGCGCGCGGATCCTCGGCCTCGAGGCCGCCGTAGACCTGGCTGCGCACGTCGGCATAGAGGTCGAAGCCCTTCCCGGAGAGCCGGTGTGCGAGCGCGTACGAGCGGGCCGCGACGGCCTGCGCCTTCAGCGCCTCGGGGTGCCAGGCCGCCGGCATCTCGTCCGGCACAACGCCGGCGAGGTACTGCTCGAGCCCGACGTCGTTCACCGCGTTCAGCTTCGTGCCGGTGACGGAGACCTCGATCCG
>DASTIC010000152.1:0-6588 GCA_035717845.1 Solirubrobacteraceae bacterium | reverse complement strand
TGGCGCGCAGCCGCGAGCGAAGCGGCGGCGAGCGCTCTGCGCGAGACAGGAGGAACCGGTCGCGCGGGCAGGCCGCCTTCCAGACCTTCGAGGCCACGCGCCCGTCGGTCGGCGCCCAGGCGCTGGGCATCGCCCGCGCGGCGTACGAGTACTCGCTCGCCTACGCGCTCGAGCGCAAGCAGTTCGGGCGCCCGATCATCGACAACCAGGCGATCGCGTTCACGCTCGCGGACATGAAGCTCGAGATCGACGCGGCCCGCCTGCTCGTCTGGCGCGCGTCGTGGATGGGCCGCAGCGGGCGGCGGTTCGAGAACGCCGAGGGGTCGATGTCCAAGCTCAAGGCCGGCGAGGTCGCCGTGTGGGCCACCGAGCGGGCGATCCAGATCCTCGGCGGGAACGGCTACACGCGCGAGTACCCGGTCGAGCGCATGCACCGCGACGCCAAGATCTACACGATCTTCGAGGGCACGTCGGAGATCCAGCGCCTGGTGGTCGCGCGCGCGATCTCGGGTAGGCAGATCGCATGAGCCGCGACGACGACGACTGGACCGGCGAGCCGCCCGAGGGCCGCCACGACCGCTCCCGCGCCCGGCCCGGCTACTGGGAGAACCAGTGGCAGGCGGCCGCCGCGTACGCGGTGCTCGGGGTGTTCATCATCGTCGCCGTCCTACTCGTCCTCATCCTCGGCTAGCCGCTCCGGGCCCGCCAGCGCGAACACGCCGGTCACCACGAAGGCGACGAGCGCGGCCACGCCGAGGATGCGCGTGATCGTGTGGTCGAACGGGATCATGAGCGCGACGCCGAGCGCCAGGCAGGCGAGCGCGACCTTCATTTGTCGAGCGGCCGGAAGCGCTGGTCGAGCGGCTCGAACTCCTGGTCGAGGCGGCCCTGGAGCACGAGCCGGTAGAGGTACCAGAGCGACGGGCCCAGGATCAGGAAGCCGACCCCGACGGAGGCGGCGAGCGCCGTCAGCGTCGCGTCCGGCGCCGCCGCGTCGTCGATCGTGAGCCGCCCGGGCAGCAGGTCGGGCTCGCTGGCCAGCACCCAGCCGACGATCACCGCGGCCACCGCCAGGGCGGCGGTGCCGCGCGCCGCTGCCCACCGGCGCCCCCATACCAGCGCGAGCGTCGCCCCGCCGGCGAGCGCGGATGCCGCGGCGGCGGCCAGGCCGGCTCCCGACGTCAGGCCGTCGAACAGCGGGCGGGCGTCGGAGCGCACCACGAGCAGGCCGCCGAGGGTCGCCGCGCCGGTGACCACGCCCGCGCCGAGCGCGCGCTTGCGGAAGGCGCGCTCGAGGTCGAGCAGCCCCCCTCGCAGCGCGTCGCCGCCCAGGAAGACGGCGGCGACGAAGGCGCCGGACATCACGGCCAGGACGCCGACCGTGAGCGAGGTCGCGTTCAGCCACGCGTCAGCGCCCGCGTCCGCGTTCTCGACCTCGACGCGGCCCGACGCGATGCCGCCCAGCACCGTCCCGAAGAAGAAGGGGACGAGCACCGAGGCAACGGCGAACACGGCGCCGAGAGTGCGCGCCTCGGCCATCGTCGCCGCCTGGCCGCGGAGGGCGAACGCCGTGCCGCGGGCGATGATGCCGAGGGCGGCGAGGAAGAGCGGGACGGCGAGGTTGGCGAAGATCGCGCCGAAGGCCACCGGGAACGCCGTCCACGCGATCACGAGCACGAAGATCAGCCACACGTGGTTGGCCTCCCACACCGGGCTCATCGAGCGCTGCACGAGGCCGCGGATGCGGCCGCCGCGCCGGTCGCCGCCCGCCGTCAGGTCCCAGAAGCCGGCGCCGAAGTCGGCGCCGCCGAACACGGCGTAGGCCGTCACGCCGAGCACCACGAGCCCGAGGCAGACCTCGGCCATCAGACCTGCTCCGGTCGCACGGTGAGGCGTCGCAGGAGCCACGCGAGCGCAACGCCCAGCAGTACGTAGACGGCGACCAGGATCGCGAACGCGAGCTCGAGCCCGTCGTTCGAGGTCACGGCGTCGCGCGTGCGCATGACCTCGTAGACGATCCACGGCTGGCGGCCGACCTCGGTCGTCACCCAGCCGCAGATGAGCGCCACGAGGGCGAGCGGCCCGGCGGCCATCACCGCCCGGTAGAACCACGGCGAGCGCGGCAGTCGCCGCAGCCGCGACCAGGTGTAGACGAAGAAGACGCCGAGCAGCATGAGCGCGGTGCCGATGCCGACCATCGTCTGGAACGCGATGCGGACGACGTTGACCGGCGGCCGGTCTGCGGGCGGGACGGTCTCCAGGCCCTCCACGGTCGAGTTCGGGTCGTGGAAGGCGAGGAACGACAGCAGGTACGGCACCTCGATCCCGTACCGCACCTCGCCGGTCTGCTCGTCGTAGTAGCCGCCGAGCGTGAACGCCGCGCCCTTGGTCGTCTCCTGGAGGCCCTCCATGGCGGCGAGCTTGACGGGCTGGTTGTCGGCCACCTCGCCGCCCGCCCAGTCGCCCACGATGATCTGGGCGGGCGCGCACAGGGCGGCGAAGCTGAGCGCGACGACGAGCCCGGTGCGGTGGTAGGCGTCGCGGCGGCCCTTCAGGTGCGCGTACGCGTACACGCCGGCGACGATGAAGCCCGCCACGATGTAGCCCGCCAGGTACATGTGGACGAGCTCGTGCCAGATGTGGGCGTTGATGAGCGCCTCCCACGGGCGCGGGTCGCGGACCTGGCCGCCCACCACGTCGAAGCCCTCCGGCGTGTTCATCCAGCCGTTCACCGCGATCACGTTGAGCGAGCCGGCCAGGCCCGAGATCACGACCGGCACGCCGGTCAGGAAGTGGGTCCGCTCCGGCAGCCGGTCCCAGCCGTAGACGTAGATCGCGATGAAGATCGCCTCGACGAAGAACGAGATCCCCTCGAGCCCGAACGCGAGCCCGAAGACGTCGCCGAAGCTGGCCATGAAGTCCGGCCACAGGAGCCCGAACTCGAACGACAGGATCGTCCCGGTGACCACGCCGATCGCGAAGATGATCAGCGCGACCTTCGACCAGCGTTTCGCCAACGCCTTGTAGTGCGGCCGGCGCGTGCGCAGGTAGAGCCCGTGCACGAACAGGAACATCGCCGGGAACGCGATCCCGAAGCACACGATCGGGATGTGGACGGCGAGCGACAGCGCCTGCATCCGCCGCGCCTCCAGCGCGTCGGGCGTCGCATGCTCGCCCAGCGCGCCGGCCACCCCGTCGACGGCGAACACGATCAGCGAGCTCACGCTCGCAGTGTCTCAGTCCTCGGTTCCTGAATGGAAGACCGCGACGATGCGGCCGCCGAGGAGGGCTACGCGGCGCAGGGCAGCCTCGAGGGCCGGGGCGGAGAGGTTGCCCTCGAGCACGTTGACGTTCGAGACCGAGGAGAGCTGGAGCTCCGGCACGGTGTGGGCGAGGATGACCGGCTCGATATCGGCGACGTGGATCTCGTAATGGCCGGCGTCGAGCCGCGAGCGGAACCGCCGGCGCTCGACCGGGGGCCGCGGGTGGAGCGCCGCCTCGGCCGCGTCGAGCGCGAGCGTCGTGCTCAGGATCGCCGACAGCTCGGCGAACAGGTACCAGTCGTGGTCGGCGGACGCGGTGTCGCGGGCGAGGTCGTCGACCGCGGGGTCGACCTGGAGCCGCCGGGTCGGCACGCCGTCGAGCGTCAGGTACCAGCCGACGTCCTTCCGAGGGCGCAGCCACCACTCCAGACGCCCGATCGGGCGTCCGTCGTCGAACAGGTCATATGCATGGGGGCGCGGACCCGCGCGCTCCTCGGGCTCAGGCCACACGGCTTGGCTCGCGTACCCGCGAAGGCGGCCGGGAAACCCGTCGTCGAGCGGAGGGGGCGGGATTCGAACCCGCGGTCCGCGTGAACGGACTCCGGTTTTCAAGACCGGTGCATTCGACCGCTCTGCCACCCCTCCGTCGAGGGGCGAATGATGGCAGCGCGCCTAGCGCTCGTTACGGCGCCTCAGGAAGCGCGGCAGCGGCACCGGGCTGTTGAAGAGCTGCGAGGTCAGGGGCGCCTTGTCCTCGCGGCTCGGGCGGTCGTCGTCATCGTCGTGGGCGTGGGGACGGATCTTGCTCAGCCGATCCGCGTGGTCGCCCACGTATCCCTGATGCTTCGGCTCGGGTTTCTGACGCCTCATGTCCTCTCCTCGTTCGCCGGCGTCCCCGCGTGACAAGAAGCTACCGCCGCCGCGGCTCCCCCGCCAGGGCGGCGACCAGGCCGAGGCCGATGAAGACGCCGCCGCTCAGCCGGTCGAGCGCGCGGCGGGAGCTCGCCGCGTCGCGCAGCGTCCGGCCGGCGCCGGCCGCGACCACCGCGTACGTGCCGTCGCTGACCACGCCGAGGCCGACGAGCAGGGTCCCGAGCACGAGCATCTGCGGCGCGACCGGGCCCGCGTCCGGGTCCACGAACTGCGGCAGGAAGGCGAGGAAGAAGAGCGCCGTCTTGGGGTTGAGGAGGTTGACGACCACGCCCTGCCAGAAGAGCCGCGTCATCGTCGCGCGGTCGTCGGGCTCCGGCTCGGCCTCCCGCGTGCCCGCGGTGAGCAGCCGCCGGACGCCGAGATAGACCAGGTAGGCGGCGCCCGCGTACTTGACGACCGTGAAGGCGGCGGCGGAGGAGGCGATGAGGGCCGAGACGCCGATGGCGGCCCCGACCACGTGCACGAGCCCGCCCACCTGGACCCCGAGCATCGAGGTCACGCCCGCGCGGCGGCCCTGGGTGAGGCTGCGCGTGACGATGTAGAAAACCGACGGCCCCGGGATGGCCAGGAAGGCCACGCACGTGGCCGCGAACAGCGCGAAGGTCGACAGGTCGGGCATGGGCGGAGGCTACACGCCCGTATGCTCACTCCAATGTCTCGAAGGGGCGTCTTCCGGTCGCACTCGCGACGCCGCTGGTCGCTGGCGTCGCTGCGGCCGGTGGGCGACATGGCGATCGACCTCGGGACCGCGAACACGGTCGTCTACGTGCGCGGGCGCGGGATCGTGCTGTCGGAGCCGTCGGTGGTGGCGATCGACCAGCGCACGGGCGAGGTCCACGCGGTCGGCGCCGACGCGCAGCTGATGATCGGCCGTACACCGGCCACGATCTCAGCCGACAGGCCGCTGCGCCACGGCGTGATCGCCGACTTCGAGGTCACCGAGGCGATGCTGCGCCAGTTCGTCGACAAGGTGCTCTCGAGCCGCTTCAGCCGCCCGCGGCTCGTCATGTGCGCGCCCTCGGGGGTCACGGACGTCGAGCGGCGGGCGGTGGAGGAGGCGTCGCTGTCGGCGGGCGCGCGAGAGGTGCACCTGATCGAGGAGTCGCTGGCCGCCGCGATCGGGGCCGGGCTACCGATCGCCGAGCCGGTCGGGCGCATGGTCGTCGACGTGGGCGGCGGCACCAGCGAGGTCGCCGTCATCTCGCTCGGCGGCATCGTCGTCTCCCAGTCACTGCGGGTCGGCGGCTACGACCTCGACGACGCGATCACGAACCACATCCGGCTCGAGCACCGGATGGCGATCGGCTCCCAGAGCGCCGAGGCGATCAAGCTCGCGGTCGGCGCCGCGTCCCCGATCCCGGAGAAGCTCTCCACCCGCATCCGGGGCCGCGACCTGCTCTCGGGCCTCCCGCGGGAGCTGGAGCTCGACAGCGACGAGGTGCGCCACGCGATCGACGCCCCCGTGGTCGACATCATCGCCGCGGTCCACGGCACGCTGGAGGAGACCCCGCCCGAGCTGGCCGCCGACATCGCCACCAACGGCATGGTCCTCGCCGGTGGAGGCGCGCTCCTGCGAGGCTTCGCCGACCGCCTCCACCGCGAGACCGGGATGCCCGTCCACATCGCCGACGCCCCGCTCACGTGCGTGGCCTCCGGCGCCGGCCAGTCGCTCGAGGAACTCGACGCGCTGGGCCGACGCCACGGTGTGGCTTGACTACACTGCGCCCGAGCTTGGAGAGGTGGCCGAGTGGCTGAAGGCACTCGCCTGCTAAGCGAGTATGGGGCGGCAAGCTCCATCGCGGGTTCGAATCCCGCCCTCTCCGCTGGCGGCTACTAACATCAGCCGCCGCCGTCTTGCGCCCGTAGCTCAGCTGGATAGAGCGTCGGTCTACGGAACCGAAGGTCAGAGGTTCGAATCCTCTCGGGCGCGCTTGTAAACCCCAGCAAACGCTGTGGTTTCGTCGTTCTAGAGCCGTCGCCGCCGGGAGACGGGACCCCGGCGGGACCCCGAACGCCGCCGAAGCGGAGCACCGGGGCCGCCAGATCTTGGCTCTCGTGCGTAGCGGACGACATCTCCCCGCGGTCTATCGCGCCGTCGCTCGATTGCCATCGGGCGTCCGATTAGATAGGTAGCTTATCCGTTCGCATGCCCGGGGCGCTTGCTGGATCAGAGGAGCGAGTCACGTCGCCCCTGCGCTGGGCCGGCGGTAAGCGCTGGCTCCTGCCGAGGATCAGAGAGCTCGTCGGTGATCGCGAGATCCCTGCGTATCACGAGCCATTCCTCGGCGGCGCATCGATCTTCCTCGGTCTACAGAAATTCCCGACGGCGTTTCTGCGCGATACGAACGCCGAGCTGATCGCGGCGTACCGTGCAATAAGAGCGAGACCTGTG
>DASTIC010000151.1:0-3564 GCA_035717845.1 Solirubrobacteraceae bacterium | reverse complement strand
TCGGAGACGATCAACCGCATCATCGACTTCTTCCCGCCTCACCAGCAGCAGCAGGCGCGCGCGATGATCGCCGGCACGCTGAAGGGGATCGTCTCCCAGCGGCTCGTGCCGACGGCCGACGGCCAGGGCCGCGTCGCCTGCTGCGAGATCCTCGTGATGACGGGCCGGGTGCACGACATGATCGTCGACCCGGCGCTCACGGGGCAGCTCCCCGAGGTGATCGGCGAGGGCGCCTACTACGGCATGCAGACGTTCGACCAGCACCTCCTCCAGCACCTCCAGGCGGGGCGCGTGACGATGGACGCGGCCCTGCGCGTCGCGACGTCGCCGCACGACTTCAAGCTGATGGTGGCCGCCGCGGCGAAGGGTCTCGACGACGACGGCGACACGAGCTCGCGCGGTCGCGACGCGGCTGCCGAGCCGGTCGGCCCGCCGGCGCCGTCAGCGCCGCCGCCGGTCCACTACTGAGTCAGCGTCTCGGCGAGCACGGCGCGGTGCGTGGGGCGCGCCGCGTCGTAGCGCTCGCGCCCGTCGTCGGTCAGGCACGCCGTGATGCCGCGCCGGTCCTCCGGGCACATGCCGCGCCTCACGAGGCCGTCGGCCTCGAGGCGCGCGACCACGCGTGAGAGCGCGCTCTGGCTGAGGTGCACCGCCTCGGCCAGCTCCTGCATCCGCCGCGAGTTCTTGTCGGTGCCGGCGAGGCGCTCCATCACCTCGTACTCGCTCACGCCGATGCCGTGCTCGATCTGGAGCCGGCGCTCGAGCGCCGAGCTGGCGCGTGCGTGACGCTCGAGCAGTGCTCGCCATTCGTCGACCAGCTCTCGCTCAGCGATCCCCATCGCGGCGGTCATGGTACCAGTCGTGTGCAAGTTATGCAGATTCACAATATGTCTTCGCAATCTTTGCACATGCATGTAAGATCCCGGCGATGCGCTCCTCCCCAACTCCTGCCTCCCCGCACTGGGAGCCCCGCACCTGGGCGCTCCTCGCAGTGCTCTGCGGCGTCCTCTTCCTCGACGGGCTCGACGTCTCGATGGTCGGCATGGCGCTGCCGTCCATCCGCGACGAGCTCGGCCTCACCACCTCGCAGCTCCAGTGGGTCGTCTCCGGCTACGTGCTCGGCTACGGCGGGCTGCTCCTGCTCGGCGGCCGCGCCGCCGACCTGCTCGGCCGCCGGCGCGTCCTGATCGCCGGTCTCAGCGTGTTCATCGTCGCATCGGCCGTGGGCGGCCTGGTCAACGACGGCACGCTGCTCGTCGTCACGCGCGTGCTCAAGGGCATGAGCGCGGCGTTCACCGCCCCTGCCGGGCTCTCGATCATCACGACCACGTTCTCCGAGGGCCCGAACCGCAACCGGGCACTCGCCTACTACACCGCCACCGGGGCGAGCGGCTTCTCGCTCGGCCTCGTGTTCGGCGGCCTCCTGACCGAGCTCGGCTGGCGCTGGACGTTCCTGCTGCCGGTGCCGTTCGCGCTCGCGATCCTGCTCCTCGCCCCGCGGGTGATCCCGCGCGACCGCCTGATCCCGGGCGCCAAGCATCGCTACGACATCGCAGGCGCGGTGACGATCACGGCGGCGATGCTGCTGCTCGTGCGCACCGTCGTCGAGGCGCCTGAGACCGGCTGGGGCGACCCCGTCATCGTCGGGTCGTTCGCGCTCGTGCTCGCACTGTTGACGCTGTTCGTTGCGATCGAGTCGCGCACGCCGCAGCCGCTTGTCCGGCTCGGCATCCTGCGCAACGGCTCGCTCGTGCGAGCGAACATCGGCATGGCCGTGATGGCCGGCGCCTACATCGGGTTCCAGTTCGTCGGCACGCTCTACCTCCAGACGATGCACGGCTGGTCGCCGATCGAGACGGCGCTGGCCTTCCTGCCGGGTGGCCTGCTGGTCGCGCTCGGTTCGCCGCGCATCGGTCCGCTCGTGGACCGCTACGGCACGGCGCGGCTCATCGCCGTGGGCATGACGGCGTTCGTCGCCGCCTACGCGCTGTTCCTGCGGCTCGGCGACTCGCCGTCGTACATCGGGCTGATGGTGCCGACGATGCTGCTGATCGGCGTCGGCTTCGCGCTCTGCTTCCCGGCCCAGAACATCCAGGCCGTCGCCGGAGTCTCCGACCACGAGCAGGGCCTCGCCTCCGGCCTCGTCAACACGTCGTTCCAGCTCGGCGGCGCGATCGGGCTCGCGATCGTCACCGCGGTGGTGAGCGGCGAGATCTCGATCGACGCGTTCCGGCCCGCCATCGCCGTGGTGACCGGCGTCGCCGCACTCGGGCTGATCGTCTCGGTCGTCGGGCTGATCCCGGCGATGCGCGACCGCCTCGCGGGCGCCGAGGCGTAGCTACACGTGGACGACCTCGTCCCCTTCGGCGGGGTCGTCCACAACCATCTCGCACGACGGGCACCACCAGCGTGCCTCGAGCGCGGTGCCGCACGGCTCGTGCCGGTACGGCTCCCCGCCTCCGGTGCGCGCCCCCCAGTCGGCGAGCAGGCGCAGGGCGCCGGCCAGCTCGCGGCCCGGCTCCGAGAGCTCGTACACGAACCGCGGGGGCCGGTCGGAGTAGGGGGTCGACACCACGAGCGCCTGCTCGGTCAGCGCCTTGAGGCGGGCGCTGAGGACGTTGGGCGCGATTCCCTCCAGCTCTTCTTGGAGCTCGTTGAAACGACGCGGGCCGTCGAGCAGGGCGGCGACGACGAGCAGCGTCCAGCGGTCGCCGACCCGCTCGAGGGCGTCGGCGAGCGGCGACGTGGGAGCGCGGCGGGCCATGGCGCGAGCTTAGCCCTGGTACAGTCACTTGCAGATTGCAAGTCACTAGGAGACGGACATGAACGAGGTTCTCGCGGCGCTCCAGCAGGCGGTCGTGGAAACGGCGGCGCGCGTCGGGCCGGCGGTGGTCGGCATCGGGCGTGGATGGGGCCGTGGGTCGGGCGTGGTCGTCGCCACCGGCCAGGTGCTGACGGTCGCGCACGTGCTCCGCGGCGACGAGGTCGCCGTGACGATCGGCGGCGAGGTCGTCGAGGGCCGGGTGCTCGGCGCCGACCCCGACCTCAACGTGGCGCTGCTCGCGGTCGACACCGGTGACGTGGAGCCCGTGGCCTGGGGCGACGCGGGCGTCGAGGAGGGCGCGCCGGTGTTCGCGCTCGCCAACCCCGGCGGGCGCGGCCTGCGGACCACGTTCGGTCTCGTCTCCGCCACCGGACGAGGCTTCCGCGGCCCGCGCGGCCGCCGCGTCACCGGCTCGATCGAGCACACCGCGCCGCTCCCGCGCGGCTCCTCCGGCGGGCCGCTGGTCGACACCGACGGCCGCCTGCTCGGGCTCAACGCCATCCGCCGCGACGGCGGCTTCATCCTCGCGCTGCCGGCCGACGCCGCGCTGCGGCGCCGGGTCGACGAGCTGGCCAGGGGCGAGGTGGGCGAGCGGCCCCGGCTCGGCGTCGCGCTCGCCCCGCCGCGGGTCGCCCGCCGGCTGCGGTCGGCGGTCGGTCTCGCCGAGCGCGACGGCCTGCTCGTGCGGGCGGTGGTCGACGGCAGCCCGGCCGCCGAGGCCGCCCTCGAGCGCGGCGACC
>DASTIC010000150.1:0-7915 GCA_035717845.1 Solirubrobacteraceae bacterium | reverse complement strand
ACGTTCGGTCGAGCGCGTCCACTGGGACGCCGAGGAGGCCGAGAAGGGCGGCTTCGAGACGTACATGCTCAAGGAGATCCACGAGCAGGCCGACGCGGTGGCGGAGACGATCGCCGACCGGACGGTGCGTCCCGACGGCGTCGATCTCCCGGAGCTCGACGGGCTCGAGGACATGCTGGCGCGGGACTTGCGCCGCATCGTCGTCGTCGCCTGCGGCACGTCGTACCACGCAGGGCTGATCGGGCGCTACGCGCTCGAGCAATGGGCTCGCGTGCCGGTGGAGATGGACATCGCGTCCGAGTACCGCTACCGCGACCCGGTCGTCGGCCCGGACGACCTCGTGATCGGCATCACGCAGTCCGGCGAGACCGCCGACACGCTCGCGGCGATGCGGCTGGCGCGCGAACGCGGCGCGACCGTGATCGCGGTGACCAACGTGATGGGCTCGCAGGCCACGCGCGACGCCGAGGCGGTCATCTTCACCCGCTCGGGGATCGAGATCTCGGTGGCGGCGACCAAGACGTTCGTCGCGCAGATCGCCGCCATGTACCTGCTCGCGTTGCGGCTCGCCGAGCTCCGGGGCACGCTGCCGGCCGAGCGCCGGCGCGCGCTGATCGCCGACCTGAAGGCCGTCCCCCACGCGATCACCGAGCTGCTCGAGCGCACGGACGATTCGATCGAACGCCTCGCCGAGGCCGTTCACGGCTCGGACTTCTTCCTCTACCTCGGCCGCCACGTCGGCCTGGCGGTCTGCCTCGAGGGCGCCCTCAAGCTCAAGGAGATCTCCTACATCGCCGCGGACGCGTATGCGGCGGGGGAGATGAAGCACGGCCCGATCGCCCTCCTCGAGGACGGGACGCCGGTCGTGGTCGTCGCGACCGACTCGCCGGTGCTCGAGAAGGTCGCCTCGAACATGCAGGAGGTCCGCGTCAGGGGCGCGCGCGTGATCGCCGTCGCCACCGAGGGCGACGCACGCGTGATCCCGCACGCCGACGACCTCCTCACCGTGCCGCGCACCGACTGGATGCTCCAGCCGATTCTCGCGGTCATCCCGTTGCAGCTGCTCGCCTATCACGTGGCGCGCTTCCGCGGCCTTAACGTCGATCAGCCGCGCAACCTGGCGAAGACGGTCACGGTCGAGTGACGCGCGGGGTGAGATACCTCACCCCCGAACGCTCAAAAACCTAGACGTACGGGCGAGTTGCCCGGCGCGGTGCGGCCGTAGGCTCGGGACCGAGCATGACGCCCCAGGTTGCCGCGAAGCTGACGATCCACGAGCCGACCGGCGCGCAGCCGCGGTTCCGCAACGGTCGCCGGCCGGACCCGGGCGGCTCGCTGATCCCGTTGCCGGTGCGGCGGGCCGCGTACGTCGAGGACATCGACCAGCCGCTCCCGTCGCTCCTCCGGCGCGAGGCGATCGCCCGCCGGCTGCTCGGCGCGTTCGACGTGCTGGCGGCGACGCTCGCGCTGACGCTCGTGCTCGGGCTGCTCGACCCCGGCCAGCCGTGGCTCGCGGTCGTCGCCGGCATGCCGCTCGTCCTGGTCCTCTTCAAGATCGCCGGGCTCTACGACCGCGACCAGATGCGCATCGTGCGCTCGACGCTGGACGAGGGCCCGGTGGTGTTCCAGCTCACGGGCCTCTACGCGCTCGGCGTCGCGATCCTCCACCCGACGCTGGCCGGGGGGTCGCTGGGCGGCGGGGAGATCGCCGGACTGTGGCTCGTCAGCCTGGCGGCGGTCATGAGCGGACGCATGACCGCGCGCTGGCTCGGGAGCCGCATCGCGCCGCCCGAGCGCTGCCTGGTGATCGGCGGGGCGGAGCGCTCCGACCGCATCCGGCAGAAGCTGGCCAGCAGCCGGGCCCGTGCCTCCGTCGTCGCCACGCTCCCCCTCCAGAGCGACGTGATCGAGTCGGTCGGCAGCCCCCGGAACCTGCGGCGGCTGGTCATCGACCTCCAGGTCCACCGCATCATCATCGCCCCGGCGACCGCCGAGGCGGCCGGCGTCGTCGAGCTGATCCGGGTCGCAAAGGCGGCCGGCGTGCGCGTGAACGTGCTGCCCCGGGTGCTCGAGGTCGTCGGCTCCGCGGTCGAGTTCGAGGACGTCGACGGGCTCACCATGCTCGGAGTCCGGCCGTTCGGCCTCCCGCGCTCGTCGCGCCTGCTCAAGCGCGCCTTCGACCTCGTCGCCACGACCATCGGCGTCGTCGCCGTGAGCCCGATCCTGGCGGCGGTCGCGCTCGCCATCCGGCTCGACTCCAAGGGCCCGATCCTCTTCCGGCAGGTGCGCGTCGGCCGCGACGGCCGGCACTTCGAGATCTTCAAGTTCCGCTCGATGGTCGTCGACGCGGAGTCCCACAAGGACGGCCTGCGCGACCTCAACGAGGTCGGCGACGGCATGTTCAAGATCACCGACGACCCACGGGTGACGCGTGTCGGCAACATCCTCCGCCGCACGTCGCTGGACGAGCTGCCGCAGCTGTTCAACGTCATCCGCGGCGACATGAGCCTGGTCGGCCCGCGCCCGCTCGTCGTCGACGAGGACTCGCAGGTCCTGGGCCTGGACCGCAGCCGCCTCCACCTCACGCCCGGGATGACCGGGCCGTGGCAGATCCTGGGGGCCCGCGTGCCGATGCAGGAGATGCTCGGCATCGACTACCTCTACGTCTCCACGTGGTCGCTCTGGGCCGACGTGAAGCTCCTCCTGCGCACGGTTTCCCACGTGCTGCGCAGCAGCAACGTCTGACCTAGCCCTTCGGGGGGGTCGAACGGCCTCGAATGTGCCGTCTAGGGGTACCGAGGCCCAATGCCGCTCGCGACCCCCACGCACACCACATGCTGATCGTCCTGGCAAGCCTGGCGATCGTCTGGGCGGCGGTGGTCCTCGGGATCGTGACGCTGTGCGTCGGAGCCGCGCGCGCGGATCGCGAGCTGCGGAAGCGGGCCGCGCGCTCCTGCGTTCTTCGGGTGAGATGGTCCTCGGAGAGTCGAAGCGCATACTCGCCGTCGCTTCCAGCGGCGGCCATTGGGTCCAGTTGCGCCGCCTCCGGCCGGCGTTCGCGGGCCACGATGTGGCGTACGTCACGACGGCGGGCGCGCACCGGCCTGAAGTAGGCACGGCGCGCTTCTACACGGTTCGCGACGGCAACCGCTCGAACAAGCTCACGCTGCTCGCGAGCGCGCTCCAGATCGGCTGGGTGCTCCTCCGCGAGCGGCCGGACATCGTGATCTCGACCGGAGCCGCGCCGGGCTACCTGGCGATCCGCTGGGCGAAGCTGGTCGGCGCGCGGACCGTGTGGATCGACAGCGTGGCGAACGTCGAGGAGCTCTCGCTCTCCGGGCGGCTGGCGAGCGAGAGGGTCGACCTGTGCCTCACCCAGTGGCCGCACCTCGCCGCCGGCCCGGTCTACTACAAGGGGTCCGTGCTGTGATCTTCGTGACAGTGGGCACGCAGCTGCCGTTCGACCGGCTCGTCACGGCCGTCGACCGCTGGGCGGGGCACGCGCAGCCCGTGAGCCACGTGTTCGCGCAGATCGGCCCCACCGACCTGCGGCCGAGCCACATCGAGTGGCGCGACTTCATCGAGCCGCCGGAGTGCCAGCGGCGCATGCGAGAAGCGGACGTCATCGTCGCCCATGCGGGCATGGGGACCATCCTCAGCGCGCTCGAGCTGGGCAAGCCGTTGGTGGTCATGCCGCGGCGCGCGGCGCTGGGCGAGCACCGCAACGAGCACCAGCTCGCCACGGCGCGCTGGCTGGCCGAGAGCGGGGGGGTGAGCGTCGCGTTCGACGAGCGCGAGCTGGCCCACAAGCTCGACGCAGCCGATCGGATCGACGGCGGTACGCGGATCAGCCAGTACGCCGGCGACGACTTCATCAGGGCCCTGCGGGCGTTCATCCAGGGCGATCCGGCCCGCGTCCCGCGCCTGGCGGCCTAGCCATGCGCTTCGGGATGCATCTGCGCGAGCTGTGGGGCCTGCCGCTGGGCGTCGTGGCGAGCATCCTCCTGGCCGCGTTCGCGGCGGCGTGGAGCGTGGCGCACGTCAGCGTGCTGCCTCCGCGGCTGGAGCCGCGCGAGCTGGAGATGGCCACGGCCTACACCCAGTTGGTGGTCGACACGCCGCACTCGGTGGTCATGGACCTGCGGCAGGGCACGCACGACCTCGGCCCGCTGAAGAACCGGGCGGGACTGATCGGCACGCTGATGGCCAGCGCGCCGGTCCGCGCCTACATCGCGCGACACGCCGGCATCCCCGCCGAACGCCTCCACGTCGCCGTCCCGCGCACCCCCGAGCAGCCGCGGCCGGTCGACAGGACCGGATCCAAGCGAGGCCCGCGCGATCTCCTGAAGTCGACCGATCAGTACCGGCTCGAGATCCAGGCCAACCCCAGCGTCCCGCTGCTGAACATCACGACGCAGGCGCCGACGGCGAAGGTGGCGGAGGAGCTGGCCAACGCGGCTGTCACCGGGCTCGACGACTACCTGCGCCACCTCGCGACGATCGAGAAGACCCCCCGAAGCATGCGGGTGGAGATCCGGCAGCTGGGCGCCGCCGAAGGGACCGTGATCAACCGCGGGATCCAGCTCCAGGTGGTGGGCGTCGTCTTCATCCTCGTCCTCGCGCTCTCGAGCGCGGTCACGATCCTCCTGGCGCGCGTCCGCCGCGGCTGGCAGCTCGCCGGGGCGTTCGGGCGCTGAGGGGCGGCTCGCGATGGAGCTTCTAGCGATCGCCCATCTGCTGTGGGAGCGGCGGATCCTCGTCGCCCTCGGCGCGGTGGTGGCCGTCGCCGCCGCTCTCCTGGTCGGGCGCGCGATGTCGGGCCCCGGCCCCGGCTACGGCTCCGGTGCCGTGCGGGTGGTGCTGGACACGACCGACTCCCAGCTCGTCAAAGCCGCCCCCGTCGGCGCGGCGACGCTCCCCATGCGGGCACGGCTGCTGGCCACGAAGCTGGCGGCCGACGCCCCCCGGGCGACGATCGCCGCGGCCGCAGGCGTGCCGCGCGACGAGCTCACGGTCCTCAGCCCCGCGGACAAGGCGCTGCCGGTGATCGAGACGCCCCTCGTCAAGCAGGTCCGTGGCTCGGTCTCGGGGGCCAACGCGCCGTACGTCGTCGAGGTCTTCACGCAAGAGGACACGCCGATGCTCACGATCAGGACCTCGGCCATCGATCCAGCTCACGCGGCGCGGCTCGCCGGCGCGGCCGAGGCCGGCCTGCGCGACCTGCTGATCGAGGCGGACCGGAGCGAAAGCCGGGGCTTCGTGCTGCGCACGGTCGCTCCCGTGCGCGCGATCCGCGTGGTGAGCCCCTCCCGGCGTCCGTTCATCATGCTCGCCGCCGCGCTGATGGTCTTCTTCCTCTGGTGCGGATCGGTCGTGCTCGTCGCGGGGACGGTCGGGCGGCTGCGGCTGCGGACGGCATGAACGTCGACGCGGCGCTGCTCCCCGTCCAAGGCGGGATTAGGTGGATTTCGGCGCAGCCTCGCTCATCGAAATCCACCTTTGTGCGCGTCTAGAGCACAAAGGTGGATTTGGAGATATCTCCAAACACCGGAATCGACGAAACCTCGCCTTGAGCCGACCGCGCGGCCGGCTCCCTTACACGCCCTACCCAGCCGCCGTTGACGTTCGCCGGGGCAACGAAGGCGCTACTTGACGTCCGCCAGGGCTAGCGGACTCGCCGCGCGGGCACGCCGGCCCACACCTCGCCGGCCGGCACCGGTTTCGTGAGGACGGCGCCCATGCCGACGACGGCGCCGGCGCCCACCGTCAGTCCCTCCCGCAGCAGCGCGCCCGAGCCGATGTAGGCCCCGCGCTCGATCGTCACGGTGCCGGCGATGCGTGCGCCGGCGCCGAACGTGACGCCGTCACCGATCACGTCGTCGTGGGTGAGCACGACCGCGGGCATCGCCGCGACGTGAGCCCCGAGCTCGATGTCGGCGGTGAGCACCGTGGTGGCATGCAGGACCGTGCCGTGCCCGATCGAGGCCGACGTGGGCACGACGGCGGCGGGATGGACGAGCGTCGCGTAGCGCTCGGGCGGCAGGGCGAGGCGCGAGACCAACGCCAGGCGCCGCAGGGGGTCGTCCGGCGAGGCCACGCACGCGGTGACGAGCGCGTCGGGGTGGTCGTGGACGGCGGCCGACGGCCCGATCACCTCGACGCCGTGGATGCGGCGGCCGTGCGTGCCGGCATCGTCGTCGAGCACCCCGACCACGTCCCACGTGGGGATCGCCCGGTTGATGGCCTGCACCAGCTCGAGCGTCTCGCGGGCGAAGCCGCCGGCTCCGACGAGCAGCAGGGGCCGCCCGCGACCGCTCATATGCGGCTACGGGCCCAGCGGCGCCACAGGGGCCGCGGCGGCCGGCCCAGCCGCGGGCGGAGCTTGAGGAACCATCCGCGGTAGTACACGAGGTGGAGGAGGTCGGCCCAGCGCAGCAGCAGCGCGCTGCGCCAGCGCCGCGGCGCCGAGGGTCCGCTGACGACGACGCGGCGCAGCCGGTGCTCGGAGGCGCCGAGTCGCAGCTTGTACTCGTAGTGCCCCGGGCCGCCCTCGACCATCCGGTGTCCGTCCTCGAGCGTCACGCGGAACATCTCGGCCAGGCTCAGCCGGCCGAGCCGCAGCTTCTCCAGCTCCGGGTCGGGATCGCGGGCGGGCAGCCGCCAGTAGCAGCGATCGCCAAGCACGAAGCAGTACTCGGCCGCGAGCACGCGGCCGTCGCCGGCGATCTCGTAGAACCGGGCGCGCCCCGTCGTCGCCATGCGGGCGATGAGGTCGCGGTTGAACGCCTCGCTGTCCGGCCAATCGCCGAAGTGGCCGAGCTTGCCCTGCTCCGCCCAGTGGGCGGCGTGCAGCTCCAGGAACCGGTCGAAGTACGCGATCGCCTCGTCGCCGCTGACCGTCCGGAAAGAGATCTCGTGCCTGGCCTCGAGCTTTCGCAGATAGCGACGGTGGCCCTGGCGCTGCGAGCTGCTGAGGTCCTGGAGGTACTCCTCGAAGGAGCCAGGAAGGTTGAACACGGTGTGGGGACCGGGGCTGTCGGAGCGCACGAGCCGGAGGCCGTCGCCGTCCGCCGCCAGCTCCGCGGCCGCGGCCACCGGCGACTGGCCGGAGAGGGGAGAGAGGCTGACCGCGTCGCAGCGCGCGACGCCGACGAGGTGCCCGAGGACGGCCCGTACGACCGGCTCCTCGAAGCCCTCCGCGATCGCCGGCGTGAACACGGGGAGCGTGGAGTCGGCCCCGACGAAGCGGGCGACGCGCACCGGCACCGGGCCCGCCCAGACTCGCTGGACCGAGAAGGGGAGCGCCCCCACCATCCGCGTCCCGTCCCAGGCGATCAGACCGTGGAAGGTCCGCCCGCGGCCGTAGTGGCTCCACCAGGCCTGGAGCCAGTCGACGGTGAAGTAGATGTCGCTGCCGCTCTGCTCGACGAAGCCGTCCCACTCGGCGCGGATCCGGTCGAGGTCCTCGATCGCGCCGAGGCGCTCGACCCGCAGGCCCGCGGGCACGTCCACCGGCGCCTCGAGCGTCGCGGTCACGTCGCCTCCCGGCCCGTCACGTGGAACCGGGCCGCGTTCGACGCCAGGCGCGAGAGCGCGCGGGCGTCGCCGTCCGGTGCGGCGAGCGAGGCGAGGCGGAAGATCGCGGCACGGGCCAGCATCGCCATCAGGAGCGTAACCCGGGCGACGGCGCGCCCCACGATGCCGTAGTGCTTGTGCACGTAGATGAGCTTGCTCTTCTGGAGCTGGACGTACATCTTCGAGCTCATCTGGGCGGCGCTCTTGCCGCCGCCCTCCCGGTGGCGGATCCGGGCGATCGGCGTGAACGCGCAGCGGTAGCCCGCGTCGCGGATCCGCCGGCACCAGTCCGCCTCCTCCGAGTAGATGAAGAAGGCGTCGTCCATCGGCCCGACCTCGT
>DASTIC010000149.1:0-5702 GCA_035717845.1 Solirubrobacteraceae bacterium | reverse complement strand
GTGCTCAGCCGCGTGGCCACCTTCACGAGGATCTCTTGCGTCGCGTCCTCGGCGTCCTGCGGATGCCACAGCATCCGCTGAGCCAGGCGGCGGACGTCGACGGCGACAGCGCGCAACAGCTGCTCGAGCGCCCGCTGGTCGCCACCGACAGCGGCGGCGACCACGGTCGGCGAGATCTCTACAACGGGCACGCGGTCTCCAGATGAGCCTTGAGCACAGTGAGCTCACGCTCGAGCTCGGCGACCTGTGCGTCGAAGACCTCGTCCGGGATGTCGGGTGTCTGGTGCATCGAGAACGCGTACAGCGTGCCGGCCGCGTGCGGCATCACCCGAGTGTGCGCGGACGCAGCGACGTCGGACGCGGGGAGCATGACGTAGTCGACGACGCCCGTCGCGGGATCACTCTCGATCCTCAGCGGCATCCGCTCGCCGCCGGCCAGCGTGACAACCCAGCCGTCGCCGTCGGGCTCGATCGCCTTGGCGAAGCCGATCGCCCACACGGGGAGCTTCAACGGATCGGCGACGAAGGCGAACGCGTCCTGCGGCGGCGCTGCGATCTCGATCGATGTCGTGTATGTGCGCATACCCGGTTGGACGCCGTCCGCGGGGCCGTTGTGACCGGAGCGATCTGGCGGGTCGACACCAGCCTGCGCGCGCGGCTTGCGCGAGCACGCACAGGTGCGCCATCGCACCGGGCTGCCAGGGCGCGATCGCTTCGTCAGTCCACAAGCTCGATGCGGATCGTCGCGGTGCCGCCGTCTTCGATCCGCTCGCGACGGCGGACGTCCGCTCTTACCGGCAGCAGGTACGAGGCCGACTTGGTGTCCTTGAACAGCGATGTGCTCCACGTGCTGGACCCGAGCGAGGCTCGCACGCGCAGGGAACCGAACGGGCGGTGCGCGTCGGCGTAGCGCACGGCGAGCTCGTCAGAGAGGTCGGGCGGGACGGTCACGAAGTGCCAGCCGCCCTTGCCTGGGTAGCGCCATACCGCGCCCGTCAGCTCGTAGGTCGGCATGCGGGAGGTCTTCGCTATCTCCGCCCCGCGGTCACCGCGACCGCGGACGCTTGGGTGGGAGCGTGCGCGTGTGCGCGGTCGCACGCGTGAGCCAGCCATGCAGCGCGGCGTCCGTGTCGATCCCGGCGGGCTCGACGTAGACCATCGATCGCATCGGCTTGCCGGTGAAGTCCATCGGGCGGGTGTGGGGCGCGTCGAGCGCGGCGTCGGCGCCGTCCTCGCCGAGGCGCAGCATTAGTTTCTTGCCGACGACGCCGCAGGTCATGTGTCCGCCGATGAGAAAGGCGAGCCCGCCGAACATCTTGCGTTCGGTGACGTCTTCGCTGCCGGCGAGCGCTGCGCGGATGCGGTCGGCGAGTTGCTCGTCGTAGGCCATGCACCGATGAGTTTCGCGTGCGCAGCGGATTGACGGTGGTGAAGGGCCGAGTGGGCCCGCTGATCCGAGGAGCCAGGCGATGACCGACGTGACGTACGCGATGATCGACGAGATGGAGCCGATCTTCGAAGGCGTTGCGCGCCGCGCGCGCGCCGAGTTGGGCGTGACGGCGTGGGGCATGCAGGTGTTGACGCTGCCGCCCGAGTGGGACGGGTATCCGGACCACAACCACGACGCGACGACCGCGGAGGCTGGTCAGGAGGAGGTGTACATCCCGCTGTCCGGCTCGGCCGTGCTGTTGGCCGGGGACGAGCGCTATGAGCTGCGCCCGGGGGTGATGGTGCGCGTCGGCGCCGAGCAGCGCCGGCGCATCCTGCCGGGCGAGGAGGGCATCCGCTTCGTCGCGCTGGGCGGCGTTCCCGGCGCGCACGCGCCGTCGGCATGGACGGAGCTGGGTGGTCCGTTGCCGGTGCCGGCCGCGTGAGCGGCGGTGGCGCTTCGGGCGGCGAGCGTTCGTCGCTCGCCGCCGCCCAGGCCGGTGACGAGCACGCCTTCGTGGAGTTGACGTCTCCGCACCGGGGGGCGCTGCACGTGCACTGCTACCGCATGCTCGGCTCGCTGCACGACGCCGACGACGCGATGCAGGAGACGCTGCTGCGCGCGTGGCGCGGGATCGGGCGTTTCGAGCCGCGCGCGCCGCTTGCCGCGTGGCTGCACCGCATCGCCACCAACGTCTGCCTGCGGATGATCGAGCAGCGCCGCGACACAGCCGCCTACGCGTACGCGCACCTGCAGCCCTACCCCGACCGACTGCTGGAGGACCTCGCCGCGCCCGACGCCGGGCCACACGACGTCACGAGCCTGCGCGAGAGCGTCGGCCTGGCGTTCGTCGCGGCGATGCAGCTGCTGCCCCCCAAGCAACGCGCCGTGCTCGTGCTGCGCGACGCGCTTGACTGGCGGGCGCGCGAGGTAGCCGACCTCCTGGACGACAGCGTCCCGGCAGTGAACAGCGCGCTGCAGCGAGCCCGCGAACGGCTGGCGCGCGAGCACGACGCCGGCACGCTGGCCCGTGTCCACGCCCCGGCCTCCGCCGAGGTCGAGGCGGCGGTGATGCGGCGCTTCCAGGAGGCATGGGCGGCGGTCGACATCGACCGGATCGTGGCGCTGCTCACCGACGACGCCGTGCTCACGATGCCGCCGGTCGACATGCGTGTCGACGGCGCGGCGGCGATCGGCCAGTTCTTCGCCACCGAGCCGCTCGGCGGTCACATCGAGCGGATCGCGCTCGTCCCGACGCGCGCAAGCGGCCAGCCCGGCTTCGCCTGCTACGCCGATGAGGACGGCACCGGCGAGCACCGCGCCTACGGGGTCATGGTGTTCGCCCTCCGGGGCGATCGGATCGCGGGCATCACCGGCTTTCCGCAGGACACCGAGCTCTTCGAGCAGCTCGGCGAGCCACTTGTCCTTCGCCACTGACGCCGACCTCGGCCACTCGGCTTGCAATCCGCGCTCGGATCCAGTATTTAATGAACCTGTTATTTAATCGGTACGTTAGATGCAGACCGACCAGCTCAGCCGCACGTTCGCCGCACTCGCCGACCCAACGCGTCGCTCGATCCTGACCCGCCTGGCCGAGGGCGAGGCGACGGTGAACGAGCTGGCAGAGCCGTTCTCGATCAGCCTGCCGGCGATCTCGCGCCACCTGAAGGTGCTCGAGCGCGCCGGGCTGATCGTCCGCAGCCGCGACGCGCAATGGCGCCCCAGCCGGATGCAGGCCGCCCCGCTCGACGAGGCCGTCGACTGGATGCAATCGCGCAAGCAGACATGGGAGGCCCGCATGGACCGGCTCGACGCGCACCTGCGCAGAGGAGAACCAGCATGACCGACCCGACGCCCCTGGCCACCACCGATCAGCAGGTCCTGATCACGCACATCTTCGACGCCCCGCGCGAACACGTCTTCCGGGCGTGGACCGACCCCGACGAGCTTGCCGCCTGGTACGGCCCCGGCCACGTCGATGTGCCGCACGAGACCGTCCACGTCGACCCGCGCGTCGGCGGGCGCTGGGAGCTCACCATGGTCGCGCGCGACAGCGGCCGCGAGATGCCCATCGGCTACGAGATCGTCGAGCTCATCGCACCGGAGCTGATCGTCATGCGCTCCGACCCGATGCCCCAAGCCGGCATGCCCGACGGGACCCTCCTGCGCGTCGAGCTCCACGACCACGGCGCCAAGACTCGCATGACCCTCACCGACGGCCCCTACCCGGCCGACAGCCGCGGCCACGCCGAGGCCGGCTGGAACGCCGCCTTCGACAAGCTCGCGACCCACGTCGTCGCTGGGTAGACGAACCGCCGATCGTCGACGACCCGAGGGCGTTCACGAAAGTCACGAGTTCGGGGGCGATGCGCTGCGGAAAAGGCCCGAAAAGGCCCACGAGAAGTGCTGGTGCCTGCGCGTACTTCATCGCCCGCCAGTGCAAACCGCCCATTTTGCAGGTGATTTGGGAAATCGACAGGCTCGGCTCGAACCGGGACACCACGATTTTCAGTCGTGATCTTCCAGCGCTCCAATTCCCGCGAACTGCAGGCGATTACGGGGATCGCGCTGTCGCATCGATGTCCGAGTTTTCGCGGATTTTGCGCCCGTTTCCCGTGCGTTACGGCCGACGGCGCGACCCGTCGGCCTTTTCGCCACGAGGCTCGGCGGAGGCCACAGCGTGGTCGAGCAAGAACTGTCATGCGTCAAGGAGTTGGCAGGGTTTGATCTTGATTTAGCTGGGGCTCAGTACATGTACGATTAGACCCCGGCTAGTGAGATTTTCACCGTACGGGTATCTGCAACACCGCTGGTCAAGGTGATGGCGGTCTGGGCGCCCCGGTGTCGGGTGTACGTGGGGGGGTTCCCTTCCGTACGCAGCATCCGCTTGGCGTGGTGGTCAACCGGCCGGCCCTCGGTGTGCCCTGACCGATGATTTTTCCGCGCCGTGCTGGTCTGTACGCCGAATACCGACTCGGGAGGCTGACGCCATGCGGAAACTGACCTTTGGCATGAACCTGAGCCTGGACGGCTACATCGCCGCGCCCGGCGACGACCTCGGCTGGAGTGTGCCGAGCGACGAGCTGTTCGAGTGGTGGTCCGACCGGGTGGGGGCGACCGGCCTGGCGCTGTATGGGCGCAAACTGTGGGAGACGATGAGTTCCCACTGGCCGACCGCCGACCAGCAGCCCGGCGTCACGCCGGCGGAGATCGAGTTCGCCCGCCGCTGGCAGGATATGCCGAAGGTGGTGTTCTCCTCCACGATCAGCACGGTCGACTGGAACACCCGCCTGGTCACCGGCGACGCGGTCACCGAGATCACCCGGCTCAAGGCCGAGGATGGCGGCCCCATGGACATCGGCGGCGCCACACTCGCCGCAGCGGCGATGCGGGCCGGGCTGATCGACGAGTACGTGCTGGCCACCGCACCGGTCTTGGTGGGCAGCGGCACGCCGTTCTTTGCGAACCTGGACAACTGGGTGAACCTGACCCTGGTGGAGACCCGGACGTTTCCCGACGGCGCGCTCCTGACCAGGTACGAGACCAAGCGCTGAGTGGCCGAGCTCGGATCCGCGCGGGCTCCGGGCCGTCCAAGGATCTCGTGGCGCTGTGTTCCGAGGCGATCGTGACGTCCCCTGCCGGATCCCGTTCTTCACCGCAGACGATCCGTCCGGATAGGGATCCGCTTACGGCATTCCGCGCCCCGCTCTCTCATGAATGCGGGCGTCCTGAGGCGGTGCCGACGAGGTGCTCGCTTGGCGACGACCCACGGAAGCGCCACTTGGCCGGACGCGTTGCGTCCCGTGCATAGGCACAACGAGGGCGCGCGTGAGCTGCCGATCGGATGGAGGTCGAGCGCCATCGCTGTCGCCTTGAGGCAGGCACGACACCCGTCGCGGATCGAGATTGACCGCTGCTCGATCTCCGAAGCGATAGCCGGCGGTCGGCGGTCGGTCGGCCGCCCGCCGACTGCGCCGATAGTCGGGTTCGTTCACGAGCCCGAGGAGAGGCCATGTCTGAGCTGCTGCTCGATCGTGCCGGTCGACGTCGATCGCCGGCGACGGTGCCGGGATTCCGCGCCGGTCACGCACCTGGCAACGAGGGTCTGCGTTACCCGGCCGATCCGCCGAAGGTCGAAGAGATCATCGCCGTCATGCGTACCGCCGGCAACGGACCCCACGGCCGCCGCCTCCGCGGACTGATCGTGATCATGTGGCGAGCCGGGCTGCGCATCCAGGAGGCTCTCGCTCTCGGCGAGGGCGACCTCGATCAG
>DASTIC010000148.1:0-5628 GCA_035717845.1 Solirubrobacteraceae bacterium | reverse complement strand
CGACGCGCTCCGCGGCGAGCACGGGTTCTCGGCGCTCGTCACGGTCGAGAAGGCGGGCCGGGTCGTCCGCGTGCTGTTCGACGCCGGTCTCACGCCCGACGGGCTCGTCGAGAACATGCGGCGGCTCGAGCTGGACCCCCGCGACATCGACGTCATCGTCCTCAGCCACGGTCACTGGGACCACACGACGGGGATGGACGGCCTCGTCCACCGGCTCGGCCGCGCGAACGTGCCCGTCCTCATCCACCCGGACTTCTGGAGCCGCCGCCGGCTCGCGCTGCCGGGCCGCGAGCCGGTCGAGCTGCCCTCGACGAGCAAGGCCGCGCTCGAGGGTGCGGGGTTCGAGATCGTCGAGCAGGAGCAGCCCTCGTTCCTGCTCGACGGGTCGCTGCTGGTGACCGGCGAGGTCGACCGCACGACCGACTTCGAGCAGGGCTTCCCGATCCACGAGGCGCACCGGGACGGCGGCTGGCAGCCGGACCCGCTGATCCTCGACGACCAGGCGCTGGTGGCGAGCGTCCGCGGCCGCGGCCTCGTCGTCCTGACCGGCTGCGGCCACTCGGGGATCGTGAACATCCTCCGCTACGTGCGGAAGCTGACCGGCGAGGACCGCGTCCACGCCGTCATCGGCGGCTTCCACCTCAGCGGCCCGTTCTTCGAGAGGGTCATCGAGCCGACGTGCGACGCGTTCGCCACCTTCTCGCCCGACTACCTCGTCCCGTGCCACTGCACGGGCTGGCGAGCCATCCACGCGATCGCCGCGAGGTTCCCGGACGCGTTCATCCAGAACAGCGTCGGCACGCGGTTCGAGTTCACGTAGACTCGCCCGATGGCCCGCGCCGCCGTCCTCTGCGCGGTCGCCGCGGCCCTGCTGCTGGGCGGCTGTGGCGATGACGGCTCGAGCGAGGGAGGTGAGTCGACGCCGGCCGCCACGCCGGCGTCAGCCGAGTACTACGAGGCGATGGACGAGCTCGTCACCCGTCTCGACGGTGCCGTGGACGCCGCGATCGCCGGCGAGGCGGACGCCGTCAAGCGCCTCGACGGGGTGGTGCGGGATACCCGCAAGGAGCTGAGGGAGCACGAGGCCGCGGGCGGCGGCGAGTCGCCGGCCGGCAACCTGGTCCTGACGACCGCCGCCCAAGCTCGCGACTACGCGAGGAACGGGGAACGGGAGGGGCTGGAGCTGATCCGCGACGTCCCCATCGGCGAGGCGCGCGACCTCCTGAAGAACGAAGCCGCCGGCGGGTGAGGACGAGCTCTCCTCGGCGCCGGCTGATGAACGCGCTGCTGTACCTGCCCGCCCGCACGATCGCGCGGACGCCGGCCGCGGCGGGCCTCCGGTTCAGCGACGTCGCATTCGCCGCCGACGACGGCGAGCGCCTGCACGGCTGGTGGGTTCCCGCGACCGCTCCCGTAGTCGGCCACGTGCTGCTCTGCCACGGCAACGCCGGGAACATCGGCGACCGCGTCCCGCATCTCGCGCTGCTCTCCGCCGCGGGCTTCGACGTGCTCGCCTTCGACTCGCGCGGATACGGGCGCAGCACCGGACGCCCGAGCGAGGACGGCACTCACCGCGACGCCCTCGCGGCGCGCGAAGCGCTCGGCCGCCAGCGGGGCGTCGACCCGGCACGCGTGCTGTACCTGGGCGAGTCGCTGGGCGGCGCGGTCGCGCTCACCCTGGCGCTCGAGCTGCCGCCCGCGGGGCTGATCCTCCAGTCGACGTTCACGAGCGTGCGCGACATGGGCCGCCGGCACTATCCGTTCATCCCGCGCGCCCTGGTGCCGGACGCCTACCCGAGCCTGCGGCTCATCCCGCAGCTCCGCGCGCCGCTGCTCGTACTCCACGGCGCCCGCGACGACATCGTCCCGCTGATGCACGGGGAGGAGCTCTACGAGGCGGCGCCGCAGCCGAAGCGGATCGAGGTGCACGCCGATGCCGGCCACAACGACCTGCTCGGACCCGGCTGGATCGAGACGATCACCGAATGGGCGCGCGGCGTGCTCCCCGAACGCGGTACAACCGACGGGATGAACGCCACCCCGCCCCTCTGCCCGACCTGCGGCCAGCCGGCCAGCGAGGCGCTCGGCGGTCCCGAACACGAATGGGAGTGCCGCAACGAGGCGTGCTCGGAGTTCGGTCAGGCCGTGGCTCGCGACGAGCCGCCCGTCCAGGGCGAGCAGGACACGCCGGAACGGCGATAGGTTCCGACCGGCATGTCGGCGCTCGCGTCCTTCGTCTCAGGTCGCAGGACCAAATGGGTGGTGATCGGCCTGTGGCTCGTCGCGGTGGTCGCCTTCGCGCCGCTGGGCGCCAAGCTCGGCGACGTCACGCGTGACGAGACGGCGAGCTTCCTCCCCGCCGAGGCCGAGTCGACCAAGGTCCAGGAGCTGCTCAAGGACCGCTTCCCGGGCGGCGAGACCGGCATCGGGCTGATCGTCTACCGGCGCAAGGGCGGGTTGACCGAGGCCGACAGGGAGAAGATCGAGCGCGACGCGCGGGCGATCGACGAGGCGATCCCGGTGACGCAGCCGGCCCAGATCCCGTTCGGGCCGAACGCGCCGCCCGGGCTCGTCTCCGAGAACGGCGACGCCGCCTACACCGTCGTCACGGTGCCGCTCGACTTCGACAAGGCCGCCGACTGGGGGAACGAGACGCGGGACCTGGTGCGTGCCGACCGCGACACGGGGCTCGAGACCTACGTGACCGGCGACCTCGGTCTGTTCGCCGACTTCGAGGAGGTGTTCGGCGAGGTTGACACCAAGCTGCTGCTCGCCACGGTCGCGCTCGTCCTGGTGCTGCTCGGCCTGATCTACCGCGCGCCGCTGATCGCGATCGTTCCCATCCTCGTCGTCGCGCTCTCGTACCAGATCGCGAGCGGGTTCATCTACCTGTACGCCGACGCCGGCAACTCGGTGAACTCGAACGCGACGAGCATCCTCGTCGTGCTGATGTTCGGGGTCGGCACGGACTACTGCCTGCTGCTCGTGAGCCGCTATCGAGAGGAGCTGCACCGGGTGCAGGACAGGCACGAGGCGATGGCCCGGGCGCTGCGCCGCGCCGGCCCCGCGGTGCTGGCCAGCGGCTCCACGGTCGTGATCGCGATGCTCGTGCTCCTGCTCGCGGAGAGCGGCTCGACCAACGCGCTCGGCCCGGTGTCGGCGATCGGCGTCGCGTGCGTGCTGCTCGCGGGCCTCACGCTGCTGCCGGCGCTGCTGACCATCGCCGGGCGCCGGGGCTTCTGGCCGCGCCGGGCGGTCGTCGCCTACCGCCCGGACATCGACCTGGTGGAGCGCCGCGGGCTCTGGCGGCGCTTCGGCGACCGGGTGCTGCGCCGTCCCGGCTTGGCGCTCGCCTCGACTGCGGCGCTGTTCGCCCTCTTCACCCTCGGCCTCCTCTCCTACAAGGAGGACTACTCGATCGGCGGCTTCTTCAAGACGGAGGTCGAGAGCGTCGACGGCTTCAACGTGCTCGGGCAGTCGTTCCCGCAGGGGGCGCTGGGCCCGACGACGATCCTCGTGGAGCGCGAGGGCGGGCGCGTCACGGACGCCGAGGTGGCCGCCGCGCGCGAGCGCCTGGAGGGCGTCGACGCCGTGGCCGCGGTCGGCGAGCCGATCCGCTCCGAGGACGGCGCCATCGCCCGGTTCGACGTGACGTTCAGCGACGACCCCTACTCGGACGCGGCGCTCGCGCGCGTGGACACGCTGCGCGACCGGTTGCGCGACCTTCCGGGAGGCGCGACCGCGCTCGTCGGCGCGGGGAGCGCCGTCCAGCAGGACCTCAACGTCGCCGCCGAGCGCGACCTGCGCGTGATCGTCCCGGTCGCGCTGCTCGTGATCGCGATCATCCTCGGGGTCCTGCTCCAGGCGATCGTCGCGCCGATCGTGCTGATCGCGACGGTGATGGCCTCGTTCCTCGGCACGCTGGGTCTCTCGATCTTCTTCTTCATCGAGGTTCAGGGGAGCCGGGGCGTCGACGCGTCGCTGCCCACGTTCGCGTTCATCTTCCTCGTGGCGCTGGGGGTCGACTACACGATCTTCCTCATGAGCCGCGTGCGCGAGGAGGCGCGCACCCACGGGACCCGCGAGGGGGTGCTGCGCGCGCTGGAGGCCACCGGCCCGGTGATCACGAGCGCGGGCGTGATCCTCGCGGGCACGTTCGCGGTGCTGATGACGCTGCCGGTGACCTTCGCCTTCAACATCGGCTTCATGGTCGCCGTCGGGATCCTGCTCGACACGTTCGTCGTCCGGACGATCATGGTGCCCGCCGCCGTCGAGCTGCTGGGCGACCGGGTCTGGTGGCCGTCCACCGCGCGCGGCGGCGGTCACGCGCTCCGCGAGCACGCCGAGGAGCCGGTCGCGGAGACGGTATGACCGGTGAGCAGCTCGTCGCGGGCTGGAGCGAGCTGCGGCAGGCTCACTGGGAGGCAGCGCGCGAGCGCTTCGAGGCGGCGCTCGCAACCGAGGAGACCGCGGAGGCGCTCGAGGGCCTGAGCTGGGCGGCGTGGTGGCTGGACGACGCCGACGGCGTCTTCGCGGCGCGGGAGGGCGCGTACCGGCTCTATACCCGTCGCGGGGACGCGGCGGGCGCGGCCAGGATGGCGACCTGGCTGGCGGCCGACCAGCTCGACTTCTTCGGGGCGTGGTCGGTCGCGAGCGGGTGGCTGCGACGCGCTCATCGCCTGCTGGACTCGCTCGAGCCGGGACCCGACCACGGCTGGCTCGCGTTCCACGAGGGCTATCTCGCTCACGCGGAGGGCGACACGGAAACGGCGGCGGCGCTGGCCCGGCAGGCCACCGAGCTCGGGCAGCGGTTCGGCGTCGCCGACCTCGAGATGCTGGGGCTCGCGCTCCAGGGCGCCACGCTCGTCGGCTGCGCGCGGGTGGACGAGGGCATGGGCTGCCTCGACGAGGCGACGGCCACGGCGCTGGCCGGTGAGGCGGAGATCCCGATCGCGAGCGCGTGGACCTTCTGCATCCTCGTCGGCGCCTGCACGGCGGTGCTCGACTTCACGCGCGCGGCCGAGTGGTGCGACCGCGTGGCGGACTTCGCCGACCGGCACGGGAGCCGGTACATGCTCGCGTTCTGCCGCGCCGAGTACGGTGCCGTCGATCTCTGGCGCGGTCGCTGGGGCGACGCCGAGGCGATGCTCGAGGCCTCGATCGAGGACTTCTCGCGCTCGCGCCCCGCATGGGCGAGCGGCCCGCGGGTGGCGCTGGCCGAGCTGCGGCGCCGGCAGGGGCGTGCCGCCGACGCCGAGCGGCTGCTCGACGAGGCGGGCTCCTCCTCGAAGGCGCACCTCTGCCGGGCTCGCCTGGCGCTCGACCGCGGGAAGCCGTTGCAGGCGGCCGAGCTGATCGAGCGGCTGCTGCGCCAGGTGCCCGCGGACCGCGAGCTGGATCGGGCGCCGGCGCTCGAGCTGCTGGCCCATGCCCGCGCGGCGCAGGGCGAGCTCGAGCAGGCCGCGGCCGCGGTGGAAGCGGTCTGCCGCGCGCGCATGGCCCTCGATCACGGCGACGCCACCGAGGCGCGCGACCTGGCAGAGCGGCTGCTTCGCCGGCTGCCCGACCGCCGCGCGCCGGCGGCCGTCCCCGCGCTCGAGATCGTCGTCCGCGCGGCCGTGGAGCAGG
>DASTIC010000147.1:0-38730 GCA_035717845.1 Solirubrobacteraceae bacterium | reverse complement strand
CACGCTCGCCGCCATCGCCGCGATCGTGCTGCTCTGCCGCGCGCTCGGCGTCGACCCCTCCTACCCGGACGAGTTCGAGACGGCCAGCTACGTCTACGAGGCCACGATCCAGGACAGCCTGCTGAGCGGCATCCAGTCGGTGCTCGACTACGTCCAGGACCCGGCGTCGTTCGTCTTCGGCATCACGGAGCCGATCGGCAACTTCCTCGTCGAGTACGCGCTCGAGCCGCTGCGAGTGTGGCTCGTCGAGATGCCGTGGTTCGTCACCGTCGCCGGGCTCACCGCGATCGCGCTGCTCATCAGCGGGCTCCGGCCGGCGCTGACCGCGGGCGCGATGCTGCTGGCGATCGGCGTGATGGGCGTGTGGGAGGCGGCGATGGACACCGCCTCGCAGGTGCTCGTCGCGACGGCGATCGCCGTGGTGATCGGCATCGCGATCGGGATCTGGGCGGCGGAGAGCCCGCGCGTCGAGAAGCTCCTGCGGCCGGTGCTCGACACGTTGCAGACGCTCCCGCAGCTCGTCTACATCATCCCGTTCATCTATCTCATGCCGGTGTCGCGCGTACCGGGCGTCGTGGCCTCGGTGCTATACGCGGTGCCGGTGATCATCCGGCTCGTGACCCAGGGTGTCCGCAACGTGGCTCCGGCCGCGGTCGAGGCCGCGGCGTCGTTCGGAGCGACGCGGGGTCAGTTGCTCGCCAAGGTCAAGGTCCCGCTCGCGCGCGACGCGATCATGCTGGGGGTCAACCAGGGGATCATCATGGTGCTGGCCGTCGTGGTCATCGGCGGCCTTGTCGGTTCGGGCGCGCTCGGCGACATGGTCGCGCGCGGCCTGCAGAGGAACGAGTTCGGGGAGGGCGTCGTCGCATCGCTCGCCATCCTCGCGCTCGGGATCGCCCTCGACCGCGTGACGCAGAGCAACCGTCGCGCCGGCCGTCGGCTCAGAGGAGAGGGTCAATAGTGAAGGGACGTCTGATGGGAGATTCGAGGAGAGCGGCCGGCGCGCTGCTCGTCGCACTGGCACTTGCCGGGACCGTCGCCGCGTGCGGCGAGGAGAAGGAGGAGCCCGCCTCCGGCGGGCAGGCCGCCTCCGGCGGCAAGGACTGCGGCAAGGTCACGATCAACGAGAACGCGTGGGCCGGCTCGACGGCGAACGTGTACATCGCCAAGGCGGTGCTCGAGGACGAGCTCGACTGCCAGGTCGAGATCACGAAGATCGCGGAGATCCCGGTCTTCCAGGCGATGGCCGACGGCAAGGTCGACGCGGTGCTCGAGGACTGGCAACACACCGACGAGTACGCCAAGTACATCGAGCAGGCGGGCACGGTCGTCGACGGCGGGCCGCTGGGCGTCGAGGGGCACATCGGCTGGTTCATCCCGCAGTACCTGCTCGACGAGAACCCCGAGCTCGAGACGTGGGAGGGCCTCAAGGGCAAGGAGGATCTCTTCAAGACCGCGGAGTCCGGCGACCAGGGCATGTTCCTCGGCGGCGACCCGTCGTACGTCCAGAAGGACAAGGAGCTGATCGAGGCGCTCGACCTGAACCTCAAGCACGTGACCGCCGGCGCCGAGCCGGCCCAGGTCGCGCGCTGGACCCAGGCCTACAAGCAGCAGAAGCCGGTGCTCTTCTACTGGTACACGCCGCAGTTCCTCAACCAGGAGTACGACCTGGCGGAGGTCAAGCTGCCCGAGCGCAGCGGGAACTGCAAGGACGACGCCAAGGCCGGCGGCAACCCCGAGCAGTACAAGTGCGCGTACGACGTCACCGTGATCGAGAAGCTCTTCAGCAAGGACTTCGCCGAGAGCGGCTCCCCGGCGTACGACGTCCTGAAGAAGATGACGCTCACCAACGAGGACCAGGAGCTCGTCGCCAAGGCGATCGCCGGCGACAAGCAGGACCCCGAGAAGGCGGCCGCGGACTGGGTTGCGGACAACCAGGACAAGGTCCAGTCCTGGCTGGGCTGATCAGGTAGCGGGCGCGGGCGAGGCCGGTGCGCCGGCCTCGCCCCGGTGGCGATAGAAGGGGACCGGCTCGGGCGCCAGTGGCGTGACGCCGAGGATGAGGTCGGCGGCCTTCTCCGCGAGCATCACCACGGGGGCGTAGATGTTGCCGTTGGTCACGTAGGGCATCACCGACGCGTCGACCACGCGCAGGCCGTCGGTGCCGTGGACGCGCAGGCTCGCCGGGTCCGTCACCGCGTCGCCGTCGATGCCCATCCGAGCGGTGCACGAGGGGTGCAGCGCGGTCTCCGCGTCGCGGGCGACCCAGTCCAGGATCTGCTCCGGGGTCTCGACCTCCGGGCCCGGTGACAGCTCGCCGGCGTTGTAGGGCTCGAACGCCGGCTGGTTGAGGATGTGCCGCGCGATCGGGATCGCCTCGGTCCACTCGCGGCGATCCTGCTCGGTCGACAGATAGTTGAAGCGCAGCGCCGGCTTGACCCGCGGGTCGGCCGACGTGAGCTTGACCGACCCCCGCGCGTCGGACGTCATCGGCCCGATATGCACCTGGTAGCCGTGGTCGGCGGCCGGCCGGGAGCCGTCGTAGCGGACGGCGACGGGCAGGAAGTGGAACATCAGGTTCGGGTAGTCCACGTCCTCGTTGCTGCGCACGAAGCCGCCGGCCTCGAAGTGGTTGCTCGCCGCCGGGCCGGTGTGACGCAGCAGCCACTCCGCGCCGACCTTCGGCTTGTTGCGCAGCTTCATCGCCGGGGCGACCGACACCGGCTGCTTGCACGCGTACTGGATGTAGACCTCGAGGTGGTCCTGGAGGTTCTCGCCCACGCCCGGCCGGTCGGCGACGACGTCGATGCCGAGCCGGCGCAGCTCGTCCGCCGCACCGACGCCCGAGAGCTGGAGCGTCTGCGGCGAGTTGATCGCCCCGCCGCAGAGGATGACCTCGCCCGCCGTCAGGCGCTCCGTGCCGCGCCGGTTCCACCGCGCGCACTCGACACCCACGGCACGCGTGCCGTCGAACAGCACGCGGGTGACGAGCGTGCCCGTGCGCACGTCGAGGTTCGGGCGGTCGGAGATCGGATGCAGGTAGGCCCGCGCCGCGCTCAGCCGGCGGCCCTTGTGGATGTTGCGGTCGAAGGCGGCGAAGCCCTCCTGCCGGTAGCCGTTGACGTCGTCGGTCAGCGGGTAGCCCGCCTGCACCGCCGCCTCGAAGAACGCGCGGAACAGCGGGCTGGCGGCCGGCCCGCGCTCGAGGATGAGCGGGCCGTCGCCGCCGCGGAACTCGTCGGCGCCCGCCAGGCACGTCTCCATCCGCTTGAAGTACGGCAGGCAGTGGGCGTAGCTCCACTCATCCATGCCGGGGTCGGCGGCCCAGTGCTCGTAGTCCATCGGGTTGCCGCGCTGGAAGATCATCCCGTTGATCGAGCTCGATCCCCCGAGCACCTTGCCGCGCGCGTGGTAGACGCGGCGGCCGTGCATCAACGGCTCCGGCTCGGACTCGTACTTCCAGTCGTAGAAGCGGTTGCCGATCGGGGTCGTCAGGCCGGCCGGCATGTGGATGAAGACGTCCCACCGCCAGTCGGGCCGGCCCGCCTCGAGCACCAGGACCCGGTTGGACGGGTCGGCGCTCAGCCGGTTGGCCAGGACGCAGCCCGCGGAGCCGCCGCCGACGATCACGTAGTCGTATGGCCGATCGCTCATCGCTGGTGCGTTTCTACCACCGCCCGCTAGAACAGGGGGGATGGCCCGGCGCCGCTCCCGCTCCGCGCCGACCCGCCGTGCCGGGTCGGTGCTGCTCGACACGGCCCCCGCGCGCCGGCGGCGACGCCGCGGGCGGCGGCGCGGCTACGGGCGGCGCGACGCCGGGTTCGGCAGGGCGCGCTGGGGCCGGCGGCTCGCCGTGCTCGTGCTGCTGGCGGCGGTCGTCGCCGGGGCGCTGGCCTGGCGGGCGCGCTCGGACGCCGCCGATGCGCGCCGCGAGGCCGTCGAGCGCTTCGCGGCGGCGTGGGAGGAGAACGACCTTCCCGCGATGTGGCGGACGCTCTCGCCCGCCGCCCGGCGCGCCGTCCCCGAGCGCCGCTTCGTGACCGCCTACCGCAACGCCCAGCGCGCCGCCGGCGTGCGGCGCGTGCGCACCGGCCGGCTCGGCGCCGAGCGGGACGGGCGGATCGCGCTGCCCGTGGCGATCCGGACCGACATCTTCAAGACCCTGCGCGGCAGGCTCGCGATCCCGGTGTCCGGCAGCGGCGAGGAGGCCGGGGTGGACTGGGACTTCTCGCTCCGCATGCCCGGCCTGCGGCGTGACGAGGCGGTGGTGCGGGAGTCCGGGCGCCCGCCGCGCCGTGCGCCGATCCTTGCCGCCAACGGACGCCGGCTCGACGCGACGCCGCTCGGCGCGTCGCTCGCCGGGCGCTCCGGGAGCCGGCCGACCGGCCTCGAGCGCGTGCACGACGACCGCCTCGGTGGTCACGCACAGGCGCGGCTGCTGTTCGGCAAGCGCGTGATCGCCCGCACGCGGGCGGTGCGCGGCCGGCCCGTCCGAACGTTCTTCGACCCGGGTCTGGCGTCGGCCGCCGAGGCGGCGCTCGGCGGGAAGGTCGGGGGCGTGGCCGTCCTGCGGCCGCGCGACGGCGCCGTGCTGGGGCTCGCCGGCCTCGCGGTCTCGGCGCCCCAGCCGCCCGGCTCGACCTTCAAGGTGATCACGACGGCGGCCGCGCTCGAGCGCCGGATCGTCGAGCCCTCGACGTCCTACCCGGTGCAGACGGGCGCGACCCTGTCGGGCGTGACGCTGCGCAACGCCGGCGGCGAGGCGTGCGGCGGCACGCTCCAGCACTCGTTCGCCGAGTCCTGCAACTCGGTCTTCGCGCCGCTCGGCGCCAAGCTCGGTGCCCGCCGCCTCGTGGCCGCGGCGCGCGCGTTCGGCTTCGGCGAGAAGCCGCGTATCCCGGCCGCGAAGACCAGCACGATCTCGGCCGCGCGCGAGCTGGAGGACGACCTCGCGGTCGGCTCGGCCGCCATCGGCCAGGAGAAGGACCTGGCCACTCCGCTGGCGATGGCGAGCGTGGCCGCCACCATCGCCGCCGACGGGCGCCGCGCCGTGCCGCGCGTCGCGCAGCTCGACAAGGTGATCCGCCGGCGCGCGGTCTCGCGGCGCGCGGCGCGGCAGGTCCGCTCGATGATGATCGACGTGGTCCGGTCCGGCACCGGCACGTCGGGAGCGGTGCCCGGCGTCACGGTGGCGGGCAAGACCGGCACGGCCGAGCTGCGGCCGAACTCCTCCGACCCGCGCGACGCCGACGCCTGGTTCCTCGCGTTCGCGCCCGCCGAGCGCCCGCGCGTGGCCGTCGCCGTCATGCTCGTCGGCGCCGGCTTCGGCGGCACGGCGGCGGCACCGGTCGCCCGCGACGTCATCGAGGCGGCGCTGCGCTGATGCGGATCCTCGTCACCGGAAGCTCGGGCCACCTCGGCGACGCGCTCGTACGGGTGCTGAGCGAGGAGGCCCACGAGGTCGTGGGGATCGACATCCTGCCCTCGCCGTCGACGAGCCTCGTCGCCTCGGTGGCCGACCGCGAGTCGGTGCGCCGGTGCATGGAGGGCGTGGACGCCGTGCTGCATGCCGCGACGCTGCACAAGCCGCACGTCGGATCGCACTCGCGGCAGGCGTTCGTGGACGCCAACGTCACGGGCACGCTCAAGCTGCTCGAGGAGGCGGTCGCCGCCGGGGTGGGGCGCTTCGTGTTCACCAGCACGACGAGCGCGTTCGGCCGCGCGCTCACGCCGCCGCCCGGCGCGCCGGCCGCCTGGATCACCGAGGACGTGGTGCCGATCCCGCGCAACGTCTACGGCGCGACCAAGACCGCCGCCGAGGACCTCTGCGAGCTCGTGCACCGCGACCACGGCCTGCCGGTCCTGGTCCTGCGCACCTCGCGCTTCTTCCCCGAGCCCGACGACCGCGACGAGGTCCGCGCGGCGTACGAGGACGCCAACCTCAAGGTCAACGAGCTGCTCTACCGCCGGGTCGACCTCGCCGACGTGGTCTCGGCCCACCAGCGCGCGCTCGAGCGCGCCCCCGAGATCGGCTTCGGCCGCTACATCGTGACCGCCACCACGCCCTTCACGCGCGACGACCTCGCCGAGCTCGCGGTCGACGCCCCGGCCGTCGTGCGGCGTCGCTTTCCCGGCTACGAGGCGGTGTACGAGGCGCGCGGGTGGCGGATGTTCGACGCGATCGAGCGCGTCTACGTCAACGCCCGGGCGCGCGAGGAGCTCGGCTGGGAGCCGGTCTACGACTTCGGCCGCGCCGTCGAGCTGCTCTCCGCCGGAGATGACCCGCGCAGCCCGCTGGCTCGCGCGATCGGGGCGAAGGGCTACCACCCCGTCTCGACCGGGCCGTACACCGTGCGCTGACGGGAGGGAACGCCGCCGCCCCGCGGAACCCCTCCCCATGCGTGCGTTCGCCGTTGCACTGCTCCTTGCCGCCTTCGCCGGCGGCTGCGGGCGCGACGGCGACCGCGACGCCGTCCGGGCCGTCACGGAGCGCTTCTACGCGGCGCTCGACGCCGGCGACGGCGACGCGGCCTGCGCGCGGCTGAGCACGGACACCCGCACCGCGCTCGAGAGCCAGGAGCAGCAGGCATGCGCGGAGGCCGTGGGCTCGCTCGAGGTCGAGGGCGGCAGCCTGACGCGGATCCAGGTCTACGTCACCAACGCCAAGGCGGACCTCTCGAGCGGGGAGTCGGCGTTCCTCTCCCACACCGAGGACGGCTGGCGGCTCTCCGCCGTCGGCTGCCAACCGGTGGGCGGCAAGCCGGCCGACCAGCCGTACGACTGCGAGCTGGAGGCCTGAGGTGCGGGCCGTCTTCGTCCTCTACCTCGTCGTGATCGCCGCCGGGCTGACGTACGGCTTCGTGATCGGCCTGCTCGGGCTCTGATGCGGCGGTTCGTCCACGACAACGGGCTCGGGCTGTTCTTCGGGGCGCTCTTCCTCGCCACGCTCGTAGCCCAGGCGTTCGTCGGGCACGCCGACTTCAACCACGGCCAGCTCGCCCACCACGGCGATCCCATATCGCTCGGGCGCTACGTGACCTCCTCGGACTTCGTGAGCGACGTGCTCGAGAACTGGCAGTCCGAGTACCTCCAGTTCACGCTCTTCATCCTCGCCACCGTCTGGCTGTTCCAGCGGGGATCGCCGGAGTCGAAGCCGCCGGGCCAGCAGGGCGGCGAGTCGGACGAGGACCAGAAGGTCGGCTCGCACGCCGACGAGCGCTCGCCCCGATGGGCCCGCGTCGGCGGGCTCCGCACACGGCTGTACTCGAACTCGCTGGTCATCGTCATGGCCTCGATCTGGGTCGCGTCGTGGGCCGGGCAGGCGATCGCCGGGCGGGTCGCCTACAACGCCGAGCAGCTCGACCACCAGGAGGCCGCGCTGACGTTCGTGCAGTACGTCGGCACGTCGGACTTCTGGAACCGCACGCTCCAGAACTGGCAGTCCGAGTTCCTCGCCGTCGGCTCGATGGCCGTGCTGGCGATCTACCTCCGTCAGCGCGGCTCACCGGAGTCCAAGCCCGTAGGCGCCCCGCACGCGTCGACCGGCGTCGAGGGTTGAGCGTGGCGTCGAAGAACGCGACGACGCGCCGCTCGTACGCGTCAGGGCGGGCCTTCAGGCCGCCCACGGGATCTCCCAGCAGCGACGCGATGCCCTCGCGCACGAGCAGGCTTGTCGTCGGCGATCACGACGCGCACGGCCGAGCCGAGTCTGACCGCGGCCCGCCCCGGGCGTCAACGGGGCGCGGCGGCCAGGTAGATCGCGCGGATCTCGTCGCGGTCGGGGGCCGGCGGCACGCGGTCGAGCTCGTCGCGCGCCGCAGCGGTCTCCACGAGGCGGTCGAGCGTCGCCGGCTCGGCGGGTACCGCCGCCCGGGCCCGCTCACGAAGCGTCTCGGCGAACGCCTCGATCGGCGTGCCCAGCGCCTCGTCGAGCCGGGCGAGCTCGGCGGGCCGCCGTCTGCGGAGCGCTGCGATGGTGGCCGGGAGCAGCGCGGCGTTGGCCTCGGCGTGGCCGATCGACGCGGTGCGCACGGCGGTCTGGGCGAGGGCGTGGTGCGGTCCGAGGCCGCTGTGGTCGACCGCCCACCCGGCCAGCAGCGCGCCGAGAGCGAGGGTGGGCCGGTCGGGCTCGGCGCTCTCCCAGCCCGCCCGCAGGTAGGTGATCGCCTCCCGGGCCACGGCCTGCGCGGGCGGCGTCGTGCGCTCGCTCAGCAGCCCGACCGTGGCGTGCCCGAGTGCGTTCGCGGTGCTCGCCGCCAGCTGCTCGGGCGGCTGCGACGCGCTCAGCGCCGGGTCGTTGACGACGACATGCGGCCGCACGCGTGGCGTTCCCGCGGGAACGCCCTTCGCGTGGCGGTGCGTGCCGGTCATCTCCGCAGCCGACAGCGAGGTGGGGATCGCGATGACCTGCCGCGGCCCGTCCGCGGCGGCCAGCGCCTTCGCGACGTCGATGACCCGCCCGCCGCCGAGTGCAACGAGCCGCCGGCCGTCGACGCGCGGGCGCAGATCGGCGGCGACGACCTCGACCAGGCCGTCGGGGACGTCCACCACCGCCCCCGCGCGCTCGACGACCGCGGGCGCCTGAGCCTGCGCGCGCGCGGTCGTCAGCAGCGTGTAGCCGCCGCCCAGCAGGTCTCCCGCGGCCTCGAGCGCGCCCTCGCCGAACACGACCGTCCGCTCGGCGTCGACGTGGCGGAACCTGCGGGGCATGCGATCAATCGTCGCTGGTTCGGACATCAAGCACGCGGGCGGGTGCGACGCCCACGATCAGGCCGCCGACGTGACCGCCGATGCTCGTGCCCGGCGGGAGGAACGTGTACACGAGGCCGACGATGATCGACGGCCAGGCGATCGCCCCCAGCGCCTGCGAGCGGTGCCTGTCGCGACGGTCGAGCCCGCGATGACACCGGTCACGAAGACCGCCGTGACGAGCAGGCAGTAGCCGAGCAGCGGCGCCGCCTTCCAGCGGGTGACTCCCAGCGTCACCGTGCCATCGGCGAGCACCACCTCGGCCACCCGCGCGCGTCGCCGTCGAGCCGGCGAACCTCGGTCTCGGGAGCGGCGAACACGTCGCCTCCCGTACCCACACCGCGGCGCTCCCTACCGCGCGCGGCGGTAAGAAGGCGGTAGCGGCGTGGTAACGGGCCGTCGCCACAGTGGCGGCTCCTCCCCACCCTCCCAGAAGGAGCATCGATGCCGCGCATCCTCCTGTTGACCGCCGTGTCCATCGCGGCGGCTGTCGCCCTGCCGTCCGTGGCGCAGGGCGCGACCGTCTACCAAGAGGGCCGCCCCGCCTCCGGCCTGCTGGTCCAAGCCGATCCCGGCGAGACCAACCTCGTGTCGGTGAAGGGCTCCATGTTCCTCGAGATCCGCGACGACGGCACACCGCTGAAGCTGTCGGGCGGCGCGACGAAGTGCAAGCGCCTCGACGCCCACGCCGTGCGCTGCAAGCCGCTCCACCGCCTCGACCTGGACCTCCAGGACGGGCCCGACGTCGCGGTCATCGACACGCCGCACGCGGTGGAGATCGAGGGCGGCAACGGCCCCGATCGCTACGTCGCCGCCGCGACCGGCACGCCGTCGCGCGTCGACTTCGACGGCGGCATCGGCTTCGACGTCGCCAACTACGGCTTCGCGACCACCGGCGTCAACGTGTCCCTCGATATGCCCGACGGCGACGGGCGTCCCGGCGACGACGACCACATCCGCCGCGACGTCGAGGCCGTGCTCGGCTCGTCGTTCGACGACGTCCTGGAGGGCAGCCGCTACGCACAGCACCTGAGCGGCGGCGACGGCGACGATCAGATCACCGGCGGCGCCGGCGAGGACCTCCTGTCCGGAGGCCCCGGGAACGACCGCATCGACGCCCGCGACGGCGAAGCGGACACCGTCGACTGCGGTGGCTGGCTCCTCGACTGGGCCGCGGTGGACGTCGGCATCGACGGCCCGATCACGGGCTGCGCCGAGGTGGTCGGCTCCTGAGCGACCGTTCGAGCCCCTCCACCTGCCACACGACTCCCGTATGCAGCGTCGCCGAGAAACCATGGGCGCTGCAGACGTCGAGCATCGCGGCCGGTGGATGGGCGAAGGCCCGGAACTCCTTGCCCGCCAGACGCAACCCGAGGTTCTGGAGCGCGAGGAACGCCCGCGAGGCGAGGTTCCGCGGCGGATGACTGAAGACGAGCGCCTGCTTCGCGTGCGACGCCGCCGCGCCGAGCAGGCGCTCATAGTCCGGGTAGCAGCAGACGACGCGGTGGAGCACGACGACGTCGGCCGGTTCGACGCCGTCCGGATCCGCGGCGATGTCGTGCTGCCGGCGCTCGACGCGCGTCTCGTCGATCCCGGCCTCGCGCAGCAGGCCGCGGGCCTCGCCCTCGTACGCGGGCGAGAGCTCGAGGTTCACCGCGTTCGACGCGCCACGCTTGAGCAGCTCGAGCTGGATCTCGCCGACGCCGCCGCCGATCTCCAGCACGGACGCGCCGTCGACACCCGCGCGCTCCAGGAACGCCACGATGCGGCGTGAGGTCTTGTCGAGACCGCGCTTGCGGTAGCGCTTGGCCACGCGCCGCGCGAACCGGTCGCCGAAGAACTCCTCGCACCCTCGCGGTCCGCAGCAGCCGGCCACGACAGGCCTACTCGCCGCCGAGCACGTGCTGCTCCAGCCACGCGTTCCGGAAGGCGCCTCGCGGGTCCAGCCGCTCGGCCAGCCGGCGGAAGTCGGGCAGCCGCTCATAGCGGGGCGCGATCGCCGCGGCATCCATCAGGAAGAGCTTGCCCCAGTGCGGGCGGGCGGAGAACGGCGCGAGCGCAGCTTCGATCCGCATGAGCACCCGCTCGACGGCAGGCTGGTCCGGCTTCCAGGTGAAGTGGATGCCAATCGAGTCCCGGCCGTGGTGCGGGCTCATCCACAGCTCGTCGCCGGCGATCGTGCGGATCTCGCACACCTGGAGCAGCGGCTGGATGTCGCTCGCCAGGGAACGCACGGCCTCGAGAGCGTCGGCGGCGTGCTCGCGGCCCACCAGATACTCGGACTGGAGCTCGTCTCCGGCGCTCGGCGTGAACTCCATCCGGAAGTGCGGGAGGCGCTCGAACCACGGGCCGGCCACGCCCATCTGCGGAGTGGCCGCGGTGGCGTCCACGCCGGCGATCGGGTGGACGTGATCAGCGGCAGGAACGGCGCCGAAGAGGTCGCGCGCGGGCGCGGGGGCGTCCTCGTCCCGGCTCTTGACCCAGACCTGCTCGGCGACGGGGCCGAAGTGGGTGAACGCGCTGACGCTGTACCCGGTCGACATGATCGCGTCGACGTCCAGCACCGCCTCCCAGGGCAGCCGCTCGAACACCCGCTGGCGGACCTCGTACGCGGGCTCGACGTCGAGGGTCAGCCGGGTCACGACGCCCAGCGCCCCCAGATTGACCACCAGGCCATCGAAGTCCGGGTCCGCGCGCGTTGCCTCCACGATGTCGCCGGCCGACGTCACCAGCGTGAGGCCGGCCACGGCCGTGGCCAGGTTCCCGGACGCGTCGCCGGATCCGTGCGTGCCGGTCGCCACGGCGCCGGCCACGCAGATGTGAGGCAGGGACGCGAGGTTGTGCAAGGCGAGGCCCTGAGCGTGAAGGGCCCGGGCGAGCTCGCCATACCGGACGCCGGCGCCACAGGACACGGTCGATGCGTCCTCGTCGACGACGATCTCGGGGGGCAGGTCGTCCACGCTGACGAGCTCGTCGGAGTCGGCGATGCCGCTGAACGAGTGGCGGGAGCCGAGCGCTCGCACCTTGGGTGCGCGCGCGACGATCACCTGGAGTGCCTCGAGCGTCGACGGGCGGTGAAGCGCCCTGGCGCCGTATGCGTACGTACCGGCCCAGTTCCGCTCGGTCCCCATGAGCGTCTCCATACCACAACAGGGCTTCTCAGCGCCTGCGTCAACCTGGGGGATATGGAAATGGACTTTGAAGCCCTCGTCGTCGGCGGCGCGGCCGCCGGCCTCTCCGCCGCGCTCGTGCTCGGGCGGGCGCGCGTGCGCACGCTCGTCGTCGACGCGGGCGAGCCCAGCAACCGCAGCGCGCCCGCGATCGGCGGGCTCCTCGGCCAGGACGGCACGAGCCCGGGCGCGCTGTACGCCGCCGGCCGGGAGCAGCTGACGGAGCTGCCGGCGGTCGAGCTCCGCGACGGCGTCGTGACCGCCATCGAGTCCGGCGACGGGTTCCGCGCCACGCTGGCCGGCGGCGAGACCGTCACCGCGGCCCGCGTCCTGATCGCCGGCGGCATGCGCTACGGCGTGCCCGACGTGCCGGGCCTGTCGGAGCTGTGGGGCGACCGCGCCTTCATGTGCCCCTACTGCCACGGCTGGGAGCACCGCGACCAGAAGATCGCGATCCTCGGCGCGGCCGGCGCCGCGCACCGCGTGCCGCTCCTGCGCTCGTGGACGAGCGACCTCGTCGTGCTCGCGAACGGCGAGCCGACGGACGAGCTGGACGGCATCGACGTCCCGGCCGACGACCGGCCGGTGGCGTCCGTCGCGGCCGGCCGCGTCCGCTTCGCCGACGGCGGCGGGCTGGAGGTCGACGCGCTGCACGTCGTGGCGCCGATGGCCCCGCGCGACGGCCTCGTCGCGGGCCTCGGCCTGGAGACGACCGACTCGCAGCAGGGCACGGGCGTCGCCGTCGCCGACAAGTTCGGCGCGACGTCGGTGCCGAAGGTCTTCGCCGCCGGCGACGCGGTCGGCGCCGGCAACGTCGCCGCCGCCATCGCCACCGGCAGCCTCGCGGGCACCGGCCTGCACCGCTCGCTCGTCTTCCCGGAGGACGGGTGACCGCCGTCGCTTGACGCGAAAGCCGCGGGCCTGCGGCGCTTCGCGGCAGGCGGCCGCTCCGGCACGTCCGCGAGCTAGGAGACGCGAATGGCGAGCTTGCCCTGGGTGTGGGTCGTGGCGAGCGCGTGCAGCGCCTCGGCGGCGCGGTCGAGCTCGTACGTGGCCTGCACGGGCACCGTCAGCGTGCGGCTGTCGAGCAGCTGGGCGACGCCGTCGAGGTTGGCGGTGGTCGGGTGCGCCATGACCATCGTGCGGCCGGGACCTTCGCCGGCGGCGCCGGTGGGCGAGGCGACGCGCGCGCCGTCCTTGAGCGCGGCCTCGTAGGTCGCGGAGGTACCGCTCGTCCTCGGGTAGCGCGGCGGCGACGTTGGTGGCGCCCGACTGGACGGCGAGCTGCACGGCGAGGTTGCCCACGCCGCCGGTCGCGCCGACGATGAGCACGGTCTCGCCTTCTGAGAGGTCGAGGGCGTCGATGGCGCTCACCGCGGTGATGGCCGCAAGCGGTGCGGCGCCGGCGGTCGCGACGTCTACGTTCGTGGGCCGGCGGGCGATGGAGGCGTCAGCGGAGACGGTGATGAGCTCCGCCCAGCTGCCGTGGCGGACTGTGGGGTTGGCGTGCAGGAGGAAGCCGAAGACCTCGTCACCGGGCGCGTAGCCGGTGACGCCCGCGCCGACCTGCTCGACGACGCCGGCGTAGTCGCGACCGAGGGTGACGGGGTACTCGTACTCGACGCCCAGCTGGGCGAGCATCCCGGCGGCGATGCTGTTGTCGACGGGGTTGGCGGAGGAGGTCTGCACCCGGACCAGCACCTCGCCCTGACCCGGCGTCGGGGTGGACAGGTCGTCGCGGGCGGCCGGTGGGGCGCCGGCCTCGTTGAGCGTGATGGCCTTCATGTTCGAGGATCTCTCCTAGGGTTCGTCGAGTGTGGCAGATAATATAGTTATCTCAATGATTATCACCGCTACATTGTCTGCATGACCTCTGAAGCGCCCTCCCAGACCGTCGGCGTCATCGAGGAGCGCCGTTCGAGTCCTGGGCTCCTGCTGGCGCTCCTCGGCCAGGACGCGATGCGTCGCCTGCGCGACGCCCACACCGCGCACGACCTCATGCCACGCCAGTTCCAGCTCCTCGGCCTCCTTGCCGACCACGGGCCGATGGGGCAGCGCGAGCTCGGCCAGGCGATGAGCACCGACCCGAGCATCCTCGTGACGCTGCTCAATCCGCTGGAAGCCGACGGGATGGTCGCGCGCAACCGCGACCCCGCCGACCGCCGCCGCCACGTCGTCACCGTCACTGCCAAGGGCAAGCGCAAGCTCGACCTCGCCGCCGAAGCGCAACGACAGGCCGAGGACGCCATCTTCGCCGGCCTCAGTACCGAGCAGCGCGCCCAACTGCGCGACCTGCTCATCGCGCTGCGCGACAGCCGTAGCGGCGCAGCGCCCGACGGGGCGTGTGGGTAGCTACGCGGTCGCTTAACGCGAAAGCCCCGGCGGGACCGGGGCTTGTCGTGCCGTCGGCGACGGCGCTGTCACCGTCATCGTCGGCGGAGTAGCGGGGGCGGGATTCGAACCCGCGACCTTCGGGTTATGAGCCCGACGAGCTACCTGACTGCTCCACCCCGCGTCGCGACCCAAAATGGTAGCACTCGCAACCGGATGATCAAGCCGCGCCGAACCGCTCGCGGAGGGTCTTCTTGGAGAACTTCCCGACCGAGGTCTTGGGCACCTCGTCGATGATCTCGACGCGCTCCGGGATCCACCAGCGCGCCACCCGATCCGACAGGAAATCGCGCAGGATGGCGGCGTCGACCACCTCGCCGTCCTCCGGCACGACGCACGCGAGCGGGCGCTCTCCCCACTTCTCGTCGGGCACCCCGATGACGGCCGCCTCGCGGACCGCCGGGTGGGCCATGATCTCGTTCTCGAGCTCAACGGAGGAGATCCACTCGCCGCCCGACTTGACGAGGTCCTTGGTGCGATCGACGAGGCGGATGTAGCCGTCGGCGGAGATCGTCGCGACGTCGCCGGTGCGCAGCCAGCCGTCGTCCGTGAACGACTCCCCGGGGCCCTCCTGGCGGTAGTAGGACGCGGCGATCCACGGCCCGGCGACCTGGAGCTCGCCGCGCGATTCGCCGTCCCACGGCTGCTCGTCCGCGGTGCCCGGCTCGACGATCCGGACGTCGACCAGCGGCGCGATCACGCCCTGGCTGGAGCGCACCTCCGCCAGCTCGTCCTCCGTGCGCCCCTCCAGCGAGCTGCGGAGGTTGCAGACCGCCCCGATCGGGCTCGTCTCGGTCATGCCCCAGGCCTGGAGGATCGGCATCCCGATCCGCTCGCGATATGCCTCCGACAGCGCGCGGGGCACGGCCGAGCCGCCGCACAGGATCGTCCGCAGCGCGCTCAGGTCGCGCCCTTCGAGCTCGTCGAGCGCGCCCATCCAGATCGTCGGCACCCCGGCCGCCACCGTCACCCGCTCGTCCTCGATCAGCCCTGCGATCGCCGCCGGCGTCATCTGCGGGCCCGGCATGACGAGCGAGGCGCCCGCCATCACCGCGGCGTGCGCGAGGCCCCACGCGTTCGCGTGGAACATCGGCACGACCGGCAGGATCGTGTCGCGCTCGCTGACGCCGATGGTGTCGGCCAGCATCCCGCCGAGGCAGTGCAGGACCGTCGAGCGGTGCGAGTAGACGACGCCCTTCGGATGGCCCGTCGTGCCGCTCGTGTAGCACATGGCCGCCGCCCGATCCTCGTCGTCGATCGAGAACTCGGCGGGCTCGGCGCCGGCCAGTAGCTCCTCGTAGTCGACGATCCGGTCGTCGGCCGGGACGTCCCCGGCGCCGTCGTCCATGACCACGATCCGCCCGACGGTCGAGAAGCCGTCGACGAGCGGCCACAGCACCCCGACCAGCGAGCGGTCGACGAAGATCACCTCGTCCTCCGCGTGGCCGACGATGTAGCTGACCTGCTCGGGGAAGAGCCGGATGTTGAGCGTGTGCAGGACGCGGCCGCTGCACGGTGCGGCGAAGTACAGCTCGAGGTGGCGCGCGGTGTTCCAGGCGAACGTCCCGACGCGCGCGTCGGCGGAGAGGCCCAGCCCGTCGAGCGCCCCGGCCAGCCGCCGCGTGCGCGCCGCCCAGTCGCCGTACGTGGTCCGTTCGCGACCGGTCGCGGTGAGCGTCGTGAGCGTCTTGTCGGCGAACAGCCGCTCGGCGCGCTCGAACGCGTGGACGAGCGTCAGCGGGTGCGGCGACATCAGACCCTTCATCGATCCTCCCTCGTCCGGCTCCTACAACCCCAGGCGCGCGAGCTCGATCGCCGGGCAGCGGTCCATCACGACGTGCAGGCCGGCCTGGCGCGCCCGCGACGCGGCCGCCTCGTCGATCACCCCGAGCTGCATCCAGACGGCGCCGGCGCCCACGGCGATCGCCTCGTCGACGTGCGCCCCGGCCTTTGACGCGCGCCGGAAGATGTCGACGACCTCGACCGGCTCGCCGATCGCCTCCAGGGACGGATAGGCGCGCTCGCCGAGGATCTCGCGGGCCAGCGGGTTGACCGGGATGACCCGGTGGCCGCGGCGCTGGAGGAGCGCGGCGATCCGGTGCGAGTCACGCGACGCGTCGGGGGAGCAGCCCACGACCGCCCAGGTCCGCGTGGAGGTGAGGATCGCCCGGACGTCCTCGACCGGAGGGAGGAGCGACGAGCACGGGTGCACGGCGAGCAGCCGGCGCTCGGCCAGCCGCTCGAGCACGAGCGCAGTGTCGGCGATCGGCACGCCGGTGAGGTGCTCCTCGCGGCGCTCGAAGTCGTCGACGATCGCATTGACGGCGGCACCGTAGGCATCACGGTCGCGCGCGGCCAGCGCGGCCACGGCGTCCGCGGCGCGGCCGAACGCGTCCGAGCCGGCACGCATGACCTGGGCCGCCTCAGCCGCGCGCTCGTCGTCACCCGCCGAGAGCGAGGCGAGCGCGAGCGCCCACGCCGCCGGGGGCGAGTCGACCTCGTCGCCGAGCTGCTCGCGCACGTACGGCGCCGGCTCGTCCCCCGCCAGCACCGACGCCTTGGCATAGCCGACCAGCCGCCCGAACGCGCGCGGCGGGGCCGCCTCCCAGGAGGCGCGGTAGCGCTCGGCCGCGCGGCGCAACGCGGAGCGGGCGTCGCTCCCGGCCAGCAGCGCGCGCTGGGCGTCGCCGTCCGCGGCGATCGCCTCCCACATGGCGTCCTCGTGGGTCGCCGTCACGAGCCGATCCTACGCCAGCAGCGCGCGCAGCCGCTGAGCGTTGCGGACCGCGAAGCCCTCCCAGTCGTTGTTGAAGTAGACGAACGCCTCGCCGAGCGCGGCCACCCGCGGGGCGAGCTCGCGAAGCTCGCTCTCGCTGTAGTTGCCACGCCGGCCGCGCCCGTAGTGGAAGCGCACGAACGACCAGTCCGTCGTCTTCACCCACGGCTGCCACGGGCGGGCGGGATGGTGCCCGATGGCGAGCGCCACGCCGTGCCAGCGCAGCAGCTCGAGCACCTCGTCGGTGAACCAGCTCTCGTGGCGGAACTCGAACGCGTGCCTTCCGTCCGGCAGCGCGTCGAGCGCGGCCGCCAGCCGCGGCACGTCGCGCGTGAACCGCTCCGGCAGCTGCCACAGCACCGGGCCCAGCTTGGGCGAGGCGGCGAGCGGCGCGATCGCGTCGTAGAAGCGCCGGATGCCCTGGTCGATGTCGGTCAGCCGCTTGAAGTGGGTGAGGTACTGGCTCGCCTTGACGGCGAACACGAACTCCGGCGGCGTCGCCCGCACCCACTCCTGGACCGCCTTCGGCTTCGCCAGCCGGTAGAAGGTGGAGTTGACCTCGACGGTGTCGAACAGCGTCGCGTAGTGCTCCAGCCAGCGCCGCGCGGGCAGCCCCTTGGGGTACACGCGCTCGCGCCAGTCGGCGTAGTTCCAGCCCGAGCAGCCGACGCGGATCGCGCCCATCCCGTGAGAATGCCCGTCGATGGCCCGGGTATTCGTCACGCGCGTGCTTCCCTTCCCCGCACTCGAGCTGCTCGAGGCCGAGCACGAGGTCGACACGTGGCCGGGAGACGTCGCGCCGCCGCCCGAGGAGCTGCGCCGGCACACGAGCCAGGCCGACGCCCTGCTCTCGATGGTCGCCGACCGGGTCGACGAGGCGCTGCTCGACGCCGCTCCGAACCTGCGTGCGATCGCCAACTACGCGGTCGGGACCGACAACGTCGACCTCGAGGCGGCGGCGGCCCGTGGCATCCCGGTCGGCAACACCCCCGACGTGCTGACCGACGCGACCGCCGACCTCGCGTTCGCGCTCATCCTCGCGCTCGCGCGCGGGATCGTGTCCGGCGCCGAGACGGTCCGGGCGGGAGAGTGGCGCACCTGGGAGCCGGCCGGCGCCCTCGGGACCGACCTGGCCGGCGCCACGCTCGGCATCGTCGGCCGCGGCCGCATCGGCGACGCGGTCGCGCGCCGCGCCACGGGGTTCGGGATGGACGTCGTCCACAGCTCCCGCTCGTCCGGTCTGCCCCTCGACGACCTGCTGGAGCAGGCCGACGTGGTCTCCCTCCACACGCCGCTCACCCCCGACACCCGACACCTGATCGACGAGCGGGCGCTCGCGCGCATGAAGCCGACCGCGCTGCTGATCAACACCGCGCGCGGCGGCATCGTCGACCAGGACGCGCTGCGGGAGGCGCTGATCGACGGCCGGATCGGCGGCGCGGCGCTCGACGTCACGGACCCCGAGCCGCTCCCCGCCGACCACCCGCTGCTCGACGCGCCGAACCTGCTCGTCGTCCCGCACCTCGGGTCGGCCACCCGGCGCACCCGTGCGAGGATGGCCGAGATGGCCGTCGAGAACCTGCTGGCCGCGCTCGACGGCCGCCCGATGCCGCACGCCGTGACGTGAGCCGCGTCGCGGTCGTCGACATCGGCACCAACTCCACGCGCCTGCTCGTGGCCGAGCCGGAGGGCGACGGCCTGCGCGAGCTCGCGCGCGAGTCGATCGTCACCCGGCTCGGGGAGGGCGTCGACGCCACCGGCCGGCTCGGCGACGAGCCGCAGGCGCGCGTGTTCCGCGTGCTCGACGGCTTCAGCGAGACGATGGACGCCCACGGCGCCGACGCGCGCACGGTGGTCATGACCTCCGCGGTGCGCGACGCGGCGAACGGCGCGGAGTTCGCCGACGCGGTGCGCGACCGCTACGGCCTGACCAGCAGCACGCTGTCAGGCGACGAGGAGGCGAGGCTGAGCTTCCTCGGCGCCACGTCGACCCGCGCGGGCGACGGCGCGCTGCTGGTGATCGACATCGGCGGCGGGTCGACCGAGATGGTGGAGGGCGAGCGCGGCGAGGTCGAGTTCCACGTCTCCACCCAGGTCGGCGTCGTGCGCCACACCGAACGCTTCCTGCACGGCGACCCGCCCGCCCCCGGCGAGCTGGAGGCGCTTGCCGAGGCCGCGCGCGAGACGATCGCGGCCTCGGTGCCCGCGGCCGTCCGAGAGCGCGTCCAGGCGGCGGTGGCGGTGGCCGGCACCGCCACCCAGCTGGCGGCGATCGACCTCGAGCTCGATCCCTACGACCGCAGCCGGATCGAGGGCCACCGCCTCCCCCGGGAGCGGCTCGAGGCGCTGCGCGACCGCCTGGCGGCGGTCCCGCTCGCCGAGCGCCGCCAGATCACCGGCCTCGACCCCGCTCGCGCCCCGACGATCGTGGCCGGGGTGGCGATCCTGCTGGAGGTCGTCGGCGCCTTCGGGCTCGACGGCGTCGAGGTCTCAGAGCGCGACATCCTGTGGGGCGTCGCCCTGGACAGCACCTGAGAAAAGAGTTGGTTCTCTGGACAATTGTTCGATTGCAAACTTGCTTTGGGCCCCTGGATACTCCAACGCGTCGGAAAGGGCGGTCGTGCCTCCCGCCGTCGTCCGTTTCGACGCATAGGCCCGGGCGATGCCGCATCATCGGCGCCTCCCGCCGTCCGGGCCACCCAATAGGCCCCCAAAGGCACGTACCCCTGCCCGTCCTGACGGGGCCATCTTGAAGCCGCCCGCCCCCGCCGCGGGCGGCTTCACGTTTATTAGGCGAGGTTGGCGGAGCGCGGGTAGGCGATCGACGGGTCGGTGAGCACGTTGACGAGCGCCGGTCCGCCGGCCGCGAGCGCCCGCTCGAGCGCCGGCCGCAGCTCGGCCGGCGTGCGCACCAGCTCGCCGTGGGCGCCGAGCGCGCGCACGACCTCGTCGTAGCGCGTGCCGGGCCGCAGGTCGGCGGCCACCGAGTACCCGTAGACGAACTCCATCGGGTGCTTCTCGAGCCCCCAGATCCCGTTGTTGCCCATCACGCCGACCACGCCGACGCCGTGGCGCGCCAGGGTGTCGAACTCCATGCCCGAGAAGCCGAACGCCCCGTCGCCGAGCAGGAGCACGACCTGTCGCTCGGGGTGCGCGAGCTTGGCCGCCAGCGCGTAGCCCGGCCCGCTGCCGAGGCAGCCGAACGGCCCGGGGTCCAGCCAGCAGCCCGGCGCGTACGAGTCGACGACCCGCCCGGCGTAGGAGACGAAGTCGCCGCCGTCGCCGACCACGATCGCGTCGCGGTCGAGCACCTGGGCCAGCTCGCCGTACACGCGCATCGGGTGCAGCGGCGCGCGCTCGTCGGTGAGCTGCTCGCGCTCCGCCTCGCGCTTGGCCGTCTCGATGCCGCGCAGGTGCTCGGGCCAGCCGGCGTGGTCGGCGCCCGCCGCGCCCGCCAGCGCCGACAGCGTCTCGGCGATGCCGCCGTAGCACTCGGCCGCCACCGGGCGCGGGTGGTCGCGCTCGGGCTCGGCCAGGTCGACGGCGATGATCTCGGTCTGCTGCCCGAACGCCTCGCCGAAGCCGAGCCGGAAGTCCATCGGCACACCGGCGACCACGGCGACGTCGGCCTCCTTGAGCGCCGCGCTGCGCGCGCGTGCGAAGAAGCAGTCGTGGTCGGCGGGCAGGCAGCCGCGCGCGAGCCCGTTGAGGAAGACCGGCACGCCCACGGCCTCGGCCAGCTCGGCCAGGGCGCCCTCACCGTGACCCCAGTAGAGGTTGGTGCCGGCCATCACGACCGGGCGCTCGGCGTCGCGCAGGAGCGCCGTCGCACGGTCGAGCTGCCGGGCGTCGGCACGGGGCCGCGCCGGCGGGCCGCCTTCGGGCACCGGCATCTCCTCCGCCTCCATGAAGACCACGTCGAGCGGGAAGTCGAGGAACGCGGGACCGGGATGGTCGCGCCGCATGACCGCCCACGCGTCGTCGATCAGCCCCGGGATCTCGGCCGTCGACGATGCCGTCGCCGCGAGCTTGACCAGCGGGCGCACGAACGGGACGTGGTCGATTTCCTGGAGCGAGCCGCGGCCCCACCGCATGGCCGGAGCCCGCCCGCCGAGCACGAGCACTGGCGAGTGGTTCTGCTGCGCGGAGGCGATCGCGCTCATCCCGTTCGTGACCCCCGGCCCGGCGGTCAGCGCCGCAACGCCCGGCTCACGCGTCACCTTCGCCCACCCCTCCGCCGCGAACGCGGCGCAGGATTCGTGCCGGACGTCGACGATGTCGATGCCCTCGGCGCGGCAGCCGTCGTAGATCGAGAACAGGTGCCCGCCCGACAGCGTGAACAGCTTGCTCACGCCGTACGCCTTCAGCCGGCGCGCGACGAGGCGGCCGCCGTGCAGCGTCGTCGTCTCCTCAACGGTCATGGCGCCGCAATGTACCCCCCGGCCGGGGGGTTGGACGCCGTACGCGCGTGATGCCCGCGCGGCGCGCGACTAGGGTCGGTCGCATGGAAAAGGTCAGAGAGATCCGGGACGCAGACCTCGAGCTGCTGCTCGCCGAGACCGACCGCGAGGAGCCGTTCCTCGTCGCCCGGCGTCCGCCCGAGGGTCAGGAGCCGCGCGAGGAGATCGACGAGCAGATCCTCGCGGGGCTGATCACGCCTTACTAGCCGGTCGCGTCAGCGACCTAGTGTCACCGCGGCGGCCTGGAACCGCGCCGCGGCAGCCGCCTCGGCGACCTGGCCCTCGCCCCAGTAGAGCGAGCGCCCGGCGCGCAGCGCCGGCAGCCGGTCCGCGCCGACGGCCAGCAGGCGGCGGCCCGCGCCTTCGATCGCCGCGTCGCGCCGCCGCTCGCCCGCCGCCTGCAGGCAGCCTTCGAGGCCGAGGCCGGCGGCCGCGGCCGCCTCCGCGAGGATCTCGGGATCGTCGAGGTCGAAGCCGCCGCAGAAGGCCAGCCGGCCCGCCGCGAGGACGAACGCCGCGCCGCGACCGCACTCGGCGGCGTAGGACGCGACGCGCATGGCGGCCGGGACATCGGCCGGCCAGCTCTCGGGCCAGACCAGCGGCAGCCGCAGCTCGCGCGCCCGCTGCTCGGCGGCGGCACGCACGGCGCTGAGCGCGACCTCGTCGGAGGCCAGCGAACCGGCGCGCAGCGCGGTGTTCGACGCCGGCGTCCACGTCACGTTGTCGAACGCGCGCTCGACCCGCTCGGCGGCGAGGTACGTGAAGGGGCAGGCGAGGTCGAAGAGGAACTCGACCCGGATCCGCCGCTGTCGCGGAGCCGGCCGACGTGCCTGCCTGTGATCCGCGAGCCTGATTACCTCACCCATGACCTAGTCCTTCGTTCCGCCGAACGTCATCGTGGTTGCAGAACCGCTGCGTCCTGCATCGGTAGGAACGAACCCTCCGGCGCATACTTGCGGTCTTCTCGGTTATCGGCCGCGACCGCGCATGATGCGAGGAATGTCCACCACACGAAACGCTTCTTCCGGTGGTACAGGTATGCTCTTGAAACCAGTCGGCCGCGTACCAGTTTCGAGGCCAAGATGCCTACCGCACCCCCTCCCAAGCGCCATCCCTACGACCAGTGGTCCCCCGACGCTCGTGCGCTCGACCTCGTGGGAGACAAGTGGACGCTGCTGATCATCCGCGACCTCGCGGCCGGCCCACGGCGCTTCGTCGAGCTCCAGCGGGTGCTGCCCGGCATCTCGACGGAGCAGCTGCGCTCCCGCCTCAACCGCATGGTGGCCGACGGCCTGCTCACCCGCCAGCGCTACCGCGAGGTGCCGCCGCGGGTCGACTATGAGCTGACCGAGCGCTCGCGTGAGCTGATGCCCGTGGTCGGCGCGCTCGCGCGCTGGGGCTACGACTGGACGTGGAGCGCCCCGCGCCCGGGTGAGGACATCAACGTCGGCGCGATCTTCCGGCTCGCGCCGGGGCTGATCGAGCCGCCGCCGGGCGTCGAGGGCACCGTGGAGCTCGTCGTCGAAGGGTCGGGCGAGAGCTCGCCCGAGCGGCGCTACCGGATGCACATCGGCCAGGGCCGCGTCGAGATCTCCGAGGCGCCGTCCGACTCGGACCCGACGGCGACGGTCACGGGCGGGCGCGAGGCGTGGGTCCTCGCCCTGGGGCCCGAGGGGGCGTCGGACGACCTCGCGTTCAGCGGCAACCGGGCGCTCGCCGAGGCGCTGCTGTCCGGCTTCACCGCGGCCGCCGCCGCGAGCCGCGTCGCGGCCTAGCGCTCGACTCCGCGGCGCCCGCCGGTCCGGCTGTAGTCGTCCGCCTCGACGTGCGGGAAGTCGCCCTGGAGGCGGCCCTGGAACCGCGAGGGCTCATGGGTCCAGCAGCCCGGCGTGCCTTCGGACGGCCGCGTCGTGCCGCCGGCGTTGTCGCAGTCCGACGAAGACGCCATGAGGTAGGTCTCGATCTGCGGGCCGAACAGGTGCCGCGGGCCGACGTAGGTGGAGCCGCGGTTGGTCTTCAGGCGCTTGCGGTAGATCGCCGCGCTCTCCGAGCCGGTGGGCCCGAACTGGCGCAGGTAGTGGCCGACGCCGCCACCGGGTGACACCGTGGTGTCGGCGAGGGCCGCGGCGCCGTAGGAGATGAAGTCGGAGACCTGCATCTGCGACAGCTCGAGGAACTGGAGCATCGGGTTGAGCTGGCCGAGGAACGGGTGCAGCTCGGCGAGCAGCGGCTCGGCGCCCTTGAGCACCTCGCGCGCGGCCGGCAGCCCGGTCTTCGAGGCCGTGATCAGCGGGTCGAGGTCGCGGAAGAACCGCTCGAGGTCGGGCGCCAGCGCGCGGACGTCGGCCAGCGTCGGCTTCAGGTCGCGCGCCACCGGCCGCAAGTCCTGCACCAGCGGCCGCGTGTCGGCCGAGAAGGTCTCCAGGCGCGCGAAGGTCGCCTTCGACTCGTCCAGGAACGTCGGGAAGATGCGTATCGACTCGGCGAGCGCGTCGTTGCGCGACGCCGTCGCGTCGAACACGCGCTTGGACGACGTGATCAGCGTGCGCAGCTGCTGCTCGTTCTCGGTCAGGGCGTCGAACGTGACGCCGGTGTTCTTGACCAGGCGCTGGAGCGCACCCTCCTGCGAGTCCAGCACCTCGAGCACGTCGGCGCCGTCGGCCGCGAAGCCGGGCAGCGTGCCGAGCGCGTCGTTGAAGTCGCGTCCGCGACCTTCGATCCCCTTCGCTATGTCCTGCTGCCAGGTCCGGAACGCCGCCCGCGTCGCGGGGTCGAGCGAGTCGAAGATCTCGTCGAGCTGCACGGTCTCGGCCACCTGGCCGTCGGGCATCCGGCCGCCCTCCGGCAGCTCCCGGCCGCCGCGCACCGGCGACAGCTCCACGTAGGTCTCCCCCAGCAGCGTCTTCTGGCGCAGCATCGCCCGCGTGTTCTGGCGCAGCGGCGCGAACTCGCGCTCGAGCTCGATCGTGGCCACCGTGCGGTTGTGCCCGTCGTCGGCCTCCAGCTCGCGGACCTTGCCGACCGACACGCCGGCGATCCGCACGTCGGCCTCGGTGGCCAGCGTGGTCGCCTCCGGGAACGAGACCTGCACCCGGTACCCCTGCGGCTTGAGCGGGACCGGCCCACCGAACGAGATCCACAGGAAGAGCAGCAGGCCGAAGCACGAGAGCGCGAACACGACCATCGTGAGGATGCGCGCGACGGAAGGGGCGGACTTCTGCATCAGCTTCCGCAGGCCGCCGAGTCGGCCAGGATCGGGGTCAGGGCGGACAGGAACTCGAGCTCGGGCTCCTCCTTGACGAGCTGCTGGATCGTCGCGCACGGCGCGGCGATCGTCGCGGGCCGGAAGACGCCGTGGGCGTCGGAGCTCGAGAACAGCTGGGTCGCCATGTGCTGGACCCAGGCGACGTAGAAGAGGTACCCCTCCTGGCGCGAGGCCTTGTCCGGCGCCTCGCGCCCGCCCGGGTTGAAGGAGAGCAGGTTGAGGAAGCGGTTGAAGCGCGTGAAGACGCTCGTGAGGTCCGGCGTCGCCTTCGCGAGGTTGTCGGCGGCCGGCCGCAGGTCGCGGACCACCGGCCGTGCCTCGCGCACGAACGGCCGGATGTCGTTGCGCAGCAGCGGTGTCGTCTCGATCGCCAGCGGGCGGACGGCGTCGTTGGCGGGGGCCAGCGCCCTCGCCGCCGGCCGCAGCCGCTCGGCGGTCGGGCCGAGCAGGCGCCCGTAGCGCTCGAGCTTGCCCATCGTCTCCGTCGTCTCATGGAGCGTGCCCGGCAGCTCGCCGACGGCGTCCGACACGCTGGCCTCCTCGGCGGCGAACTGGCGCATCACCGCGGCCGAGGAGTCGACCAGGCCCGCGAGGTCGTCGCCGCGCGAGGCGAGCTCGCCGTTGAGCTGGTTGAGCGAGGTGATCAGCCGCCGCAGGTTGCTGCGCCGCTTGGCCACCTCGCTGTTCACGCGCGCGAGGTCGCGGTGGGTGGGCTCGAAGCGCCGCAGCAGCTCGCGGAGGTCGAGGCCACGACCCTCGAGGCCGCGCCCGGCGTCGCCGATCAGCAGCTTGAGGTAGTCGCGCGTCTCCGCGTCCAGCTCGGAGAGGATCTCGTCCGGGTTCACGTCGGGGGCCGTCGCGGAGATCGGGACCGTGAAGCCCTCCTTGGCGGCCGGCGCGTCGTCCGACCCCGGCTCGAGGTCGATGAACATGTCCTTGAGGCCGGTCTTGGGGCGCAGCAGCGCGCGGGCGTCGGTCCGGACCATGCCCTCGTACTCGTGGTCGATGACCATCTCGACGACGGCGCGGCCGTCGCGCAGCTCGACGTCGCCGATGTCGCCGATCCGCACGCCGGAGACGCGGACGGTCTGCCCCTGCCCCGCGGTCACCGCCTGGGCGGTGGAGAACTCCGCCTTGAGCCGCAGCGGCGCGTCCTCCCACGGGAAGCGCATCCGCTGCTGGTCGAGCAGGTAGACCGACACGCCGGCGGCCACGACGATCAGGCCGAGCACGGCGAGCGCCTCCTTGGCGTGCTTGCGAATTGCGACCATTACAGCGCGGCCTCGCAATCCGTGCGGATCGCGGTCACCGGCCGGCCCTCAGCTTGTCGATCGTCGCCTGCGTCGCCGGCGTGCGCGAGACGGAGATGCTGTCCGACAGCCCCTCGGCCTTGAGCTGGCCCTCGAGCCACTCGATCGCGTTCTCCCGCGCCTTCGCGTAGCGGGCCTGGAAGGCCGCCGTGCTCGTATCGATGGTCCGCTGCTCGGGCGGCTTGCCCGGCACCGTGCGCAGGTCGGGGTTCTGCTGGGTCTCGCACGGGACGTCCGGGTTGAGCGGCGGGCGGCGCTCCGGCTTGGGCGGGTTGGCGCCCAGGATCGGCTCCGGCGTGGTCCCGAAGACGCCCGGCTTGAAGGTCACGAGGTTCTTGCCGCCGCCCGCGAGCACGCGGAACCACTGGCCGTTGGCGTCACCCGAGCGGCTCTCGCCAGAGAGGCCGGGCAGCGGCTTCGGGGCCTCCTCGTAGACCTTGCCCTCGGCCGGGAACTGCTCGTCCGGCACCGTGTCCTGCATCCACGGCTCGAGCACCGAGGTCTGGCAGCTCGCCGCCCGGCGGACCTGCCGGTAGAGCGGGAGGCTGCGCTGGATCAGCGCGGCGAGGTCGGGCACCGCGGCGCCGAGGTCGTCGGCCAGGCCGCGCAGCTCGGGCTTCGAGACGAGACCGCGCAGCTCGCGCACCCACGGGGTCGCGGCGTCGAGCGTGGCCTCCGAGTTCTGCACGCCCGGCCGCAGCTCGACGGCGAGCGCGCGCAGCGGCGGGAACGACTCGTTGAGCTCGGCCAGCGCCGGCATGGCCGCGCGCAGCGTGCGCGGGAGCTCGCCGATGGCGGCCTGGAGGTTGCCGTCCTGGCGGGCGAACGCGCCGGCCGCCACGTTGAAGTCGGTGATCAGCGACTTGAGCTGCTCGCGGTTGCGGTCGAGCGCGGCGGCGGTCGCGCCGGCGTGCTTGACGTAGCCGGACAGGTCGCGGCCGGTCTCCCCGCGCATCGCATCGGCGACGATCGCGGAGTCGCGGTACGCGGGCTCCCAGTACGGGATCGAGCGGTTGAAGCCGCGGGCGCCGGCGCCGTCGAGGCCCTTGCCGTACTCGCGCAGCAGCACCTTGAGGTCCTCGCGCGTGTCGGACTGGAGGGCGGTCAGCACCTCGTCGAGCTGGACCGGGGTGGCGGTCTGCTGGACGGGGATCGTGGCGCCGTCCTTCAGCTCCGGGGCCGACGGCGAGCCGGCCGTCATGTCGACGAAGAAGTTGCCCTCGAGGAAGATGCGCGGACGGATCTTGGCGGTGGCGTCGGCGTGCACCGGCCGGCCCTCGTCCTTGATCCGCATGGTCACGATCGCCCCCTCGCCGTCGCCCCGCTCGACGGCCGTGACCTTGCCGACCTCGACGCCGGCGATCCGGACCGGCGATCCGGTGCGCAGGTTGTTCGAGCTCTCGAACGCGGCCTTGACCTCGTAGTGCGAGCGGAACGGGATCTCCTTCGTCCACCCGAAGTAGACGACGACCGCGATCACGGCCAGGGCGACGACGCCGGTGAAGGTGTTCGGGCGCCGACTCATGGGTGCTCGGACTCCGGCAGGTCGCGGTAGGGACCGGTCTCGGGCTCGGGCGTGAAGGTCTGGCCCTTCGGGACCCGCGGGCGGCCGGTGAAGGTGGGGCCCTGGAGGCCGGGAGAGCGCGGGTCGCGGGCGACCTTGTACTTCTCCGGCAGGAACCGCGCCTGCCGCTCGACGAAGCCGCGCTGGCCCGCCTCGCAGTCGGCGCGGCCGTCGGGCGCGACCGCGGCGCCGTACGGCTGGTCCTGCGCATACGCGGCGTTGCCTTCCTTCACGTCCTCGCCGTTGGCGGGCTCGTCGGCGCCCATCGAGCCGATGCTGTCCTCCTGCCGCGGGCTCGTGTTGACGAGCGCGCGCTGGGCCTGGCCGGAGCTGTCGGGCTCGGAGAAGTGCTCGGCGAGGTAGGTCCAGAAGTAGTTCCAGTAGTTGCAGACCGTCACGTACGGCCCGTAGAAGCGCATCTGCGGGTTCAGCGTGGTGACCGTCGCCGTCAGCCCCCGCAGCGCCGCGTTGGTGCCCGGGGCCTCGGCGAGGTCGCGCACCTGGTCGAGCGTCTTGGCCAGCTCGTCGTTGAGCTTGACCGCCCGCTTCTGGACCGGGGTGCCGACCTCGACCGCGCCGTTGAGCGGCGGCAGCGCGGCCTTGAGTTCCTCGGTGGCGCCCGAGAAGTCCTGTGAGAAGGCGGTCAGGTCGTCGAGGAACGGGCGCTGGACGCGGAACGACTCCACGCCGACGTCCATCGTCGAGGGCGACTTGGCGATGAACGCCTTGAGCGCCTCCTCGTCGCGGCCGAGCGCCTCGAACGTGTCGGCCATCGAGGTGAAGAGCGCGGCCTGCTGGTCGGACACGGGGGCGACGATCCGCGCGGCGTCGGCCAGCTCGCGCACGAAGCCGTCGAGGTCGGTGTCGGGATCGGCGAGCGTGCCCATCACCGGCTCGAGCGAGCCGAAGAAGGCCGGGAGCTCCTCGAGCGTCCGTCCGACGGCGCTGCCGCGGCTCGCGAACGCGTCGCCGAAGCCGCGCAGGTTGCCCTGGGCGGCTTCCCGGGTGGGCTCGTCGAACATCCGGTAGACGTCGTCGAGCTCGGCCGAGAACGACGCCTGCTCGGACGGGACGACGTCGCCGCTGCGGAAGTCCTCCTCGCTCGAGCCCTTGGTCAGCTCGACGTACTTGAGGCCGAGCGCCGAGCGCGGGCGGATCCGCAGCGTCGAGTCGCGCGGCACGTCGCCGTGCTCCTTGCCGAGCTCGAGCGTCAGCTCGGCGCCACCGGTCCCGTCCGCGAGCCGGATCGGCCGCATGTCGCTGACCACGCCGATGCGCGTGCCGCCGGAGCGCACTTCGTTGCCCTGGACGAGGTTCGCGCCGTTGGCGACGCGCGCCTTGATCGTCGTGGTCGGCACGAACGGCAGGCCGTTGTTCGCGTTGTACGCGAGGAACACGGCGACGACCGTCACGAGGATCGTGACGGCGCCGATCAGGACGGGGTTGGCGGCGACTGAGGCGCGTCTCATGGCGCGAGCAGATAGTCGAGGAGCTGCTGGGCGTTGGCCGTGCCGACCGGGGCCTGCGGCAGGGCAGGTGTCGGCGGCAAGGCCGGCAGGGCAGGGGTGGCCGGGAGGTCGGGCAGGTCGATCCCGAGCGTGTCCTCCAGCTGCTTGGCGATCTTCTCGGCCTGGCGCCTGACGTCCTCGTCGAGCTTCGGCTTGCCGTCCCGGCTCTCCGGCGTCCGGGGGGCCTCGGGCGCGGGCGGCTCGGGCTTGTCCTGCTTGCCCTTGGCCGAGGGCAGATGGTGGCCGCCGTGGTCCTGGGCGCCGGTGTACGTCGGGTCGTTCTGGGTGATGCCGGGCTGGTTCGGGCCGAGGATCGCGGCGCAGCGCGCGTAGAAGCCCGGGTCCTCCTTGAGCTTCTCCTTCAGCGAGAAGCGGTTCTGGTACTCCGAGCACTCGGAGAGGAAGAGGTTGACCTTCAGCATGTAGCCGTTGGAGTCGAAGGCGTTGATGGCCATCGACTGGTCGAAGACGTACTGGAGCAGCGCCTCCAGGCCCGTGTAGCCCTTGCCGCCCGGCGAGCGCGGATCGGGCTCGACCGCGCGCTTGCGGTCGTCGAGGTCGCGCAGCACGAGGTCGAGGTTGTTCGCGAGCTCGGGCGTCTTGGCGGCGAAGCGCTCGAGCTCGGCGATCGTCGGCTTCGCCGCCCGAAGCGCCGGGCGCCCCTTGCGGCTCATCTCGGCGAGCGAGGTCAGGCTGGTGCGCGAGGCGTCGCTGAACTCCGGCAGGTTCTCGAGCAGCCGGGCGAGCTGGCCGGCGGACGCGTTGAGGTCCTCGAGGGCCGGCGACTGGGCGTCGGCGGCCGCGCCGAGCTTGGCCATGGTGGGCTCGAGCTCGCGCAGGAAGCCCGGCAGGCGGCGCAGGCTGGCGCCGATCTCGGCGCGGCGCTCGGCCGAGGCCGAAGCGGTCTCCTTCGTCTCCGTCACCCAGCGGCCGACGTCCTTGCGGTTGGCGGCGAGATCACCGATGACCGTGTCGGCGTTCTTGGTGAGGTCGGCGAGGACGTCGTTCTGCTCGGCCAGGATCGCGAGCACGCGATCGGTCTCGCGCAGGGCCGGCACCGCGCGGCGCAGCGTGGCCTGGATGTCCTCGGCACGGCCGCCGACGCCGGCGCCGAGCTCGTCGAGGATGATCCCGAGCCGCTCCCGGTACGGGCGGCGCATGATGTTGTTGATCAGGTCGACGGGGATCGTCGAGGCGCTCTGCTCGACGGGGATCGTCGCCCCCGTGCGCAGGCGCTGGGGCGCGGTCCCGGGGCGGCAGTCGATGAAGTACTCGCCGATCAGCGACTGCGGGCGGGTCTCGCAGAACGCGTCGGTGCGCAGCGAGCCGAAGCCCGCCTTGTCGATCCGGAAGTCGATCAGCGCGCGCTTGGAGCTGCGGTCGACGCGCATGCCGGTCACGCGGCCGGCGCGCACGCCGCTGACCTTCACGTCGGCGCCCTCGACGATGCCGAACGCGTTGTCGAGCTCGAGGCTGTAGCGCGGGCCCTGCGGGTCGTCGGAGCCGGCCGACGCGGTGGCGACGGCGGCAGCTCCGGCCACCAGGAGGACGGCGATCACGAGCAGCCGGCGCATCTCAGCCGTCCGGGAGGGTCTGGGAGGGATCGCAGTTGTAGTCCGCCGACGGCTTCCAGGGCCGCGAGCCGTCCTTGGACTGGAGGTCGCCGCCGCCCGGGCAGCGGTTGCGCTGGTCGGTCTCGGCCGTGGCCTGGAAGGCCTCGTCGCGCAGCTCGAGCGGCAGGTCGATCAGCTGGCCGTCCAGCAGCGCGAACGCGCTGGCGTGCAGGCCCACGCGGGAGGCGGCGCCGAGCGCGTCGTACGTGCCGGAGTGGCTGAAGTCGTCGAACCAGCCGAGCAGGTCGGGCATGTAGGGCCGCAGGTAGGCGAGCTTGGGCGCGCCCTGCTCGAGCGCCTTGGTGGAGGCGGGGAACGCTGCCGGCCGCTCCTTGCCGTTCTCCTCGACGTCGCGCACGGTGACGTCGCGGAGCGGGACCTGGACGTTGGTGAGCTCGATCAGGTCGTTGCTCTTGCCAGGTGCCCTGATCAGGCGGCTGAGGTCGGCGAACGTCGGGCGGGCGTCCTGGGCGAGCGGGCGCAGCTCGGCGAGGAACGGGCGCAGCTTCTTGGCGACCGGCTTGGAGTCATCGACCAGCGGCTCGAGGTCGTCGAGCGCGGCCCGCAGGTTGAGGAACGTGGTGTTCGCGCGTCGCATGAAGTCGGGCAGCCGCCCGATCGACTCGGCCAGCGCCGCCTGCTCGTTCCCGATCGCGGTCGTGGTGGTGGCCAGGTTGTCGACCAGTCCCGCGAGGTCGTCGCGGCGGTCGGCGAGGTCGGTGACGAGCTGGGAAGAGGAGACGACGAACCGCTCGAGCAGCTTCGAGTCGGAGTTCAGCTCCCGGAACAGCCGTGAGGACGCCGACAGCGAGGGGTTGAGGTAGAGCAGGCCCTCGTTCATCTGCTCGCCCTGGCCCTCGTGAAGCGCGGCCGAGCCCTTGATGACCTTCTGGAGATCCTTGCGGGTGGGCTCGTCGAGCGTGTTGAAGATCTGGTCGAGGTCGACCGCGGTCGTCGTCGAGTCCTGCCCGATCGTCCCGCCGTCGGGTATGGCCGGCTCCTTCGCGCCGGGCAGCCGGAGGTCGACGTAGCGGTTGGCGACGCCCGACAGCGAGGCCTGGCGAACCGTCGCGTGCGTCCCCCGCCGCAGCGGCGCGTACTTCTCGTCGATCTTGAGCGTCAGCTCCGCCTGCCCGTCGGGCGTCAGGCGGATGTCCTCCACCGACCCGGCGCGCAGGCCGGACACCTGCACGAGGTTGCCCTTGACGAGCTGCGAGGCGTTCTGGAACCGCGCCTTGACCGTGTAGTCGCCGGACGCGCTGTCGAGCAGGACGACGACCGCGAACGCAGCCGCGATGGCAACGGCGACGAGCGCCGCAACGCGCGCCAATGAGGCTGAGCCTCGCACTCTGGCGTGAACGACCGCACCGCCGGAAACTTGCGAAAACGTGTGACGGCGATCACACGCCGAGGGCGTCTCTGAGCGCCGCCTCGTCGACGCCGTCGACCCGCACGACCTTGTCCCGCGAGCCGAGCCCGCGGACGATCGTGACCCGCGAGGGAGCGACCCCGGCCGCCTTCGCCACGAAGCGGCACAGCGCCTCGTTGGCGCGCCCATCCACCGGCGGAGCCGAGACCCGCACCACGACCGCCCCACCACGCTCGCCGACGACCTCGTCCCGGCGCGCCCTCGGCTGGAGTCGGATCGCTATGTCGCCCACGATGCCCGGGGTGGGACTCGAACCCACAGTGCCCTTGCGAGCAGCGCTTTTTAAGAGCGCGGACTTTGCCAGTTTGTCTACCCGGGCGGGCGACGACATCCTACGGGTGGACGCCGGCGATTCCGCCTCCTGTCCTGGGAACATGTGTTCGTGTATCCGGAACCCGTCGTCGACGCTGCACTTGAGGCTGATCGAGCGAGGCCGTTCGTCGCGAGCCATCGCGGCCGAGCTCGGCGTCGCGGACCGGACGATCCGGATGTGGCGATCCGGGCGGCCGAGGTGCATCCACATGGTGCACCATCAACAGGGCCCTGACGTCGCATCGTAGCCCCGGGATGTCAACTGCCGCTGGGTAAGGGTGCCGCACCATTCGAGGCCCGCGAGGGTGCATTTCGTCGACTTCACCGCGGTCGGGCTCGTGAGGTCGACGTTATGCACCCTCGCCGCAACCGATCTCCCCACCCTCCCCTACCCCGCTGCAGTTGACGTTGCGGATGCCCCGCACCGCGGTCCCGGCGCTACCCTGCGTTTCCTCGAAACTTTCCCGACGCGCTGGAGTTTGCGCGGGCGGGACCCTTTGACGTGGAAGCTTCCGCTCTCCAGCACTCCGCCGGCCTAGCCGGGATCCACGGGCGCTCGCCGTTGCTGCGCCTCCAGTCCGACGAGCGCCTGATCGCGCTCGTGCGGCGCGGGAGCCCGCATGCGTTCGAGGCGCTCGTGGCCCGCTACCAGTCGCGGCTGCTCGCGTTCTGCCGGCACATGCTCGCCTCGAAGGAGGACGCCGAGGACGTGCTCCAGGAGGTCTTCGCGGCGGCGTTCAACGCGATCCTGGCCGACGAGCGGGAGATCAACGTCCGGCCGTGGCTGTACCGGATCGCGCGCAACCGCTCGCTGAACCACCTGCGCCGCGCGCAGGCCGTGGGCGTGGACTCGATGGACGTGCACTTCTCCGAGCACGGCCTCACGACGGCCGACAAGGTGCATCGCCGCGAGGAGTTCCGGCTGCTCATGGCGGACGTCCAGGACCTGCCGGAGACGCAGAAGACGGCGCTCCTGCTGCGCGAGATCGACGCGCTCTCCTACGACCAGATCGCCGAGGCGATGGAGACCACCGTCCCGTCCGTGAAGTCGCTCCTCGTCCGCGCGCGCGTGTCGCTGGCGGAGGCCGCCGAGGCCCGGCTGCTGACGTGCGAGGAGGTGCGCGAGGAGCTCGGCCGCATCGCCGAGGGCCTGGCCGGCACGACGGCCCCGTTGCGCCGCCACCTGCGCACGTGCGAGCAGTGCACCGCCTTCCGCAAGCACCTGCGGGCGACCAACCGCGCGCTCGCCGCCCTCTTCCCGGTGGCGCCGCTGCTGCTGCTCAAGAAGACGATCCTCGCCCACGTCGGGACCAGCGCCGCCGCGAGCGGCGGCACGGCCGCCGCCTCGGGCGGCGCGGCCGCGGCCGCCGGAGCCGCGGCGCAGGCCGGGATCGGCACGCTGGCGACGAAGACCGTGGCCGGTCTCGCCGCCGCGGCGATCGTCACCGCCGGGGCGGTCGAGGTCCAGCACGTCGCGCGCAAGCCGAAGCCGAGGGCCGAGGTCGCAGTGGCCGCGGCGGCGCCCGCCGCCCCCGCTCCGCCGGCCGTCGCCGCCCCCGCGCCCCTGGTCGAGCCGGCGCGCGAGGCGCGTCCCCGGCGCGCCGCGCCCAAGCCGCGCGTCGAGACGAAGCCGAAGGCGAAGCTGACCGCGGCCGTCAAGCCGGAGGCGACCCCGGTCGCAGCGACCGGCGAGGAGCCCGGTCTGACCGAGGAGCACGAGAGCGCCACGACCACGCTTCCGGGCGGCCCCACCGGCACCACGGCTCCCTCGGAGGACGCGACCGCGCCCGAGCAGCCGAGCGGGCCGTACGCGCCACCGACGACCACCGTGCAGCCGTCGCCGACGCCCCAGCCCGCGGAGCCGACCCCGACGCCCACGCCGACGCCCGAGCCCACCCCGGCGCCCGAGCCCACGCCTTCGCCGACTCCCGAGCCGACCCCCGCGCCCGAGAGCTAGAACCGGCGCCGGCCGTTAGGCTGGCGCGCCGATGATCGAGTTCGACGACTTCCTCAAGGTCGACATGCGGGTGGGGCGGGTGCTCGCCGTCGAGGACTTCCCCGAGGCGCGCAAGCCCGCCTGGAAGCTGACGATCGACTTCGGCGACGAGATCGGGACCAAGCGCTCGTCGGCGCAGATCACCAACTACGCGCGGGAGGAGCTCGAGGGCCGGCTCGTCGTCGCCGTGGTCAACTTCCCGCCGCGCCAGATCGGCCCGATTCGCTCCGAAGTCCTGTGCCTCGGCGCCTCCGACGAGGAGGGCCGGATCATCCTCCTCGCGCCCGACGTCGACGTCCCGCTCGGCGCCCGCATCCACTAGGCGGCCTGGAGCAGCCCGATCACCTTCATCCGGCGCTCCAGCGCCTTGAGCGCGAACGCCCGTGTCTCGTTGACCGAGACTCCGAAGAGCGTCGGCTCGTCGTCCCCGCCCTCGATCCACGGCGGCCGCAGCACGCCGTCGGCGACGGGCCCGACCTCGGCCAGGGTGCGCTGGATGGCGGTGATGTGCCGCGGGTCGCGCTGCGCCATGTCGCGCAGGAAGCGGGCGCCGAACGCGACGTGGCGGTGCTCGTCGCGGGCCACGAGCGTGAAGCCGGCCACGAACGCCGGCAACGTCCTCATCCGCTCGTTGTAGTCCATGATGAAGTGCTGCCCGGTGAGGGCCAGCATGCCCTCGAGCACCATGTGGTAGATCGTGATCGCCTCGACGAGCGCCTCGAGGTCCTCGGGCTCGACCGCCAGCCGCTCGACCCGCGCGCCGAGCATCTCGTCGAACAGCACGCCGAACTCGCGGTTCAGGTGCGCGGAGCTCTCCTCGAGCCGGTCGGCCAGCGTGCCCGACTGGAGCACGCCGACCTCCGAGTAGAAGCGGTCGAAGAACGCCATGTGGCGCGCCTCGTCGGCGATCTGCGTGCACAGGAAGAGACGCATCTCCTCCTCAGGGGCGGCGCGCATGATCGGCCCCAGCTCCGCCGCCACGCGCTGCTCGCCGACGAAGAACGACGACAGCCCGTACATGCGCTGGAAGCGCTCCTCCGCGGGGATGCGCTCGTGCCAGTCGATCCGGTCCTGCGTGAAGTCGAGGTCCTGCGTCGCCCACTGCTGGCGCTCCCACAGCTCGTAGAGCTGGCGGTACGAGAGCAGCTGCGCCTCCCCGCGATCCGCGGAGGCGAGCAGCGCGGGGTCGCTCGTCGCCTGGAAGTCGGTCCGCTGCGTGCGCCCGGCCATCGAGACGCGAGCCTAATCCCTACGGGCCAGGCTCGGCGCCGGTGACGAGCAGGGCCTGCCCCGCGTCGCCGAAGTCGATCGGGTAGCGCCCGGGGCGGCGGCCGTCGAGGTCCATGCGCGAGGTGCGGCCCGCCCCGACCAGGAGCGGCGGCGCACCCTCGAGGCGGACGACGAACGGCTCCGCGAGATAACTGTCGACGATCAGCTCGATCGCCAGGAACGCCGGCACCGAGACCTGCGGCGGGCTGATGCCCTTCGGCGTGACGCGGAAGCGCACCGGCACCCGGGCCTCCTCCTCGTCGCCCGCTCCGCCCGGCTGCTCCTCCGGCCCCGGCGTCTTCGTCCGCTCCGGCGTCGCGGTCTCGGTCGCCGTCGCGGTGGCGGTCGGCATGGCGGTCGACGTCTCGGTGACGACCGGGTCCGGGGTCGGTGACTGGGCGGCCTCGTCGGCGCCGTCGGACCCGCAGCCCGCCAGGAGGACGAGCGCCACCAGGAGCAGCCGGCGCATCACGTGCCGATGGAGAACAGCGCCTCGAGGTCGTGCTGCGAGAAGACCTCGAAGGCGACCATCGTGTGCGTCCGCTCGATCCCCTCCAGCCGCGCGAAGCGATGAGTCACCACCTCGGCCACCTCCTGCGGGTCCCGCACGCGCAGCATTGCGACGAAGTCCCACTCGCCGGTGACCGAGTAGGCCTCGGCCACGCCCTCTACGTCGGCCAGCTGGCCGCCGAGCCGCTCGATCGCCGAGCGCTCGGCCTCGATGAGCACGATCGCGTGGGTCACTTGACCTTGTGGGTTCCGCCGGGCTCGACGATGACGACCTGCGAGAAGCCGGCGTTCTGGACGTCGGACTTGAAGGCCTCCGCGTCGGTCTCGATCGGCGGGAACGTGTTGTAGTGACAGGGGATCACCTGCTGCGGATCGATGAACCCCACCGCGGTGACGGCGTCGAAGCGGTCCATCGTGTAGTGGCCGCCGATCGGCACGAGCGCGAGGTCGACCTTGTCGCCGCGCCGTGCGATGAGCTGGAGGTCGCTGAACAGGCACGTGTCGCCCAGGTGGTAGACGAGCCGGTCGCCGATGTGTATGAGCAGCCCGGCGGGGGTGTGCGGCGTGCCGCTGGGCGTCACCGCGGTGTGCCAGGCGGGGACCAGCTTGACCCAGCCCCAGTCGAACTTCACGGTGCCGCCGAGGTTGGGATCGAACACCTCGACGCCCTGGCCGCCGATCTCGTTCGCCACCTCGGCGATCGCGACGACCGGCGCGCTCGTGCGCTTCGCGATGTCGACCGTGTCGCCGATGTGGTCGAAGTGCCCGTGCGTCAGCAGGATCACGTCGGGCTCGACCTCGTCGGCGGACGCGGCGGCCTTCGGGTTGTCGCTCAGGAACGGGTCGACCAGCACCGTCGCGCCGCCGGCGCTCAGCTCGAAGCACGAGTGGCCCAGGTATCGGACGTCCACTGCCATCAGGAGTCTCCTCTCGTCAGCATCTGCGCCAGCTCGTACCCGACGGCGACGCCGATCAGCATGCTCACCCGCGTCTCCTCCGCCACGAGCGTGCGCACGGCGGCGACCCGCTCGTCGGGATCGGCCCGCCCCGCGGCCTTGAGCACCTCGGCCTGGTGGGCGGAGCCGTACCAGTCGGCCGCCTCCAGGGCCTGGTCGAGGATGCGCTGGAGCTGCGGGGCCTTGGCCTGGACGAGCCGCTGCGCCTCCTCGAGGCGCTGCGGGTCGCTCAGCGCTTCGATCGCGGCGTCGATCTCGGCGTCGGAGTGGCGCTCGGGCACGGACGGCCATCATAGGAGCCGATGTCCGTGCCCCTGACCTCCCTGTCGCACGGCGCCGGGTGCGGGTGCAAGCTGCCTGCCGCCGCGCTGCGGCCGATCGTCGCCTCGCTCCCCCGCTCCGACGACCCGCGCGTGCTGGTGGCGGCCGACACGGCGGACGATGCCGGCGTCGTGCAGCTCACGGACGACCTGGCGATCGTCCAGACCGCGGACTTCTTCACGCCGATCGTCGACGACCCGTACGCGTTCGGGCGGATCGCCGCCACCAACGCGCTGTCCGACGTCTACGCCATGGGCGCCACGCCGGTGGCGGCGCTCAACCTCGTCGCGTACCCGCTCGAGACGCTCGGCCCCGAGCTCCTGCGCGAGATCCTGCGCGGGGGCGGCGACGCGGCCGCCGCGGCGGGGGCGGCCGTCGTCGGCGGCCACTCGATCGACGACCCGGAGCCCAAGTACGGCATGGCCGTGACCGGGATCGTGGCGCCCGGCGACGTGCTCACGAACGCGGGCGGGCAGGCCGGCGACGCGCTCGTGCTGACCAAGCCACTGGGCGCCGGCGCGGTCGCCACGGCGATCAAGCGCGGCCTCGCTGCCCCCGACCTCGTCGCGCGGGCGATCGAGGTCATGAGCACGCTCAACGACCGCGCCGCCGCGCAGGCCCGCGCCGCGGGCGCCCACGCGCTCACCGACGTCAGCGGCTTCGGCCTGCTCGGCCACGTGCGCGAGCTGGCCGAGGCGAGCGGGCTGGCGGCCGAGGTCGACGCCGCCGCCGTCCCCGCGCTCGACGGCGTGCTCGAGCTGCTGGAGACCGACGCGGCGGTGGCCGGCGGGTCACGACGCAACCGGGCCGACGCCGAGGGCTTCACGCGCTTCGACGACGCGGTGCCCGAGCCGCTCCGCCGGCTGCTGTGCGACGCCATGACATCGGGCGGCCTGCTCGCGGCCGTGCCCGCAGGGCGGGCGGCGGAGATCGACGGCGTGCTCGTCGGCCGCCTGGTGCCGGGGCAGGCGGGCACGATCGCGGTTGTCTGACGAGCGTCAACTGCGGCTGGGTAGGGAGGCGAGGGGCCGACGTCGGCGGCGATGGCCCGAACCATCCCCGATTACCGTCGGTTTCCGGGGTTAAACCGCGATGGTCCGCGCACCGTCCGGCTCCCCAGCCTCCCTACCCA
>DASTIC010000146.1:0-4166 GCA_035717845.1 Solirubrobacteraceae bacterium | reverse complement strand
CTCGCCGCCGTGTTTGCTCTTCGAGGAGTCGCAGCAGCCGACGTGCCCGCACGGCGCAGCGGGTCACGCCATGCGGTGCTCCACTGGAGCGACGGCCCGGAGTAGTGCTCCCCATGCGAAAGCTGGCATGGCGACACGCGTTCCGTTCGCTCCTGAGATGGACGATTGGCGGGCGTCTCGCGCGACGCGTCCGGCGCTCGCGCAACTCGCGCATTGCGACACTCCGCGCTTCACCCTCGAGGCGGTCGCGCGAAGATGGGAACCCCGAATCTGTGAGGTCAAGATGACCCTTGGCGAAAACGCGGTCAACAGCGCAGTCGATGCACTCGAGTCGGTCGAGGCGCTCGACGGGGCCGCACTCAAGCTGGCCGGGGCCGTGAGCAATGCCGTTCCCGTCGGGGTGCCGCGGGACGCGCTATCCGGCACATGGCTCGGCCATGCGCTCCATCCGTTGCTGACGGATGTGGTTATCGGGTCGTTCATCAGCGCGACGCTGCTCGACCTGCTCGGCGGCCAGGACACCGGCCGCGCGAGCGAGCGTCTCATCGAGGTCGGCCTCGTGACCGCGGCGCCGACGGTCGCCAGCGGTCTGACCGATTGGGCCCTGACCGTCTACGGCGACCGCCGCACTCGTCCGGTTGGGCTCGTTCACGCGAGCGCAAACCTGACGGCGTCCGCGTTGTATGCGGCGTCGCTCGCCGCGCGGCGCCGCGGCGTCCCCGGGCGCGCCAGGCTGCTCAGCCTCGCGGGCGGCGCGGCGCTCTCGGTGGGTGGCCTCCTCGGCGGTCACCTCTCGTTCACGCGCGGAGTCGGTGTCAACGAGACGGCCTTCGACGAGGGTCCGCGCGACTGGACGACGGTCGACACCGCGAAGCTGGAGGACGGCAAGCCGACCAGCGGGATGGCGGGCGACACACCCGTTCTGCTTCTGAGGCACGACGGGCATCTGCACGCGCTGCACGATCGCTGCTCGCACCGCGGTTGCGAGCTCAGCGCCGGTCAGGTCGAGGGCGAGTCGGTCACCTGCCCCTGCCACGGCTCCCGCTTCAGCCTTCGCGACGGTTCGATCGAACGCGGCCCGGCGACCGCGCGGCAACCCGTGTTCGAGACGCGCGAGAGCGACGGCCGGATCGAGGTCAGGCTCCCCGCGGCGTAGGCGCCCGCGCCTCGGCGAATGGAAGACAGCAGTGCTGAGGCCGCGCTCCGTGCCGGCCGAGCCGGCTGCATCGTCGCTGTCTCGGGCGGTCACGTAGTGTCGGGCCAAGGGCACGGCCGCTCCTGGCTGGCCGGCGAAGGTCCGTGTTCGACGATCTGTCCGACCTCAGCGATTCGCCCGCGAGCTACCTCGCCGTGCTCGCGCTGGTGGCGCTCGACGCCGTGTTCCCGGTCGCGCCGAGCGAAACCGTGCTCGTCACCGGCGGGATTCCGATCGAGCGCGGCGACCTGATCGCGCCGGTGTTCGTCCTCGCGGCCGCGTGCGGGGCTGTTCTCGGCGACTCGATCCTGTTCGGCCTCGGCAGCCGCGCCGGACCGGGCCTGCGAGCGAAGCTGTTCTCGAGCGAGAGGGCGCGAGAGCGTCTGCGCGTCGTCGAGCGTCTCGTCCACGCGCGCACCTGGCTGCTGATCGTCTCCGATTTCGTGCCGGGCGGGCGCACGGCCGCGATGTTCGCCGCCGGCGCGCTCCGCCTGCCGGCGCCCGCTTCTACGGCTTCATCGTCCCGGGCGCGTTTCTGTGGGCGGCGTTCGACACCCTGCTCGGGATCGCGGGCGGGTCGCTGTTCGAGGAAGGCTGGGGCGCGTTCGCCGTGTCGATCGGGGTGGCGCTCGCCATCGGGGTCGCCGCCGAGGCGATCTACCGCTTCCGCGGCCGCTCGCCGCGCAGCCCGTAGCCGATCGTCATGGCCTCGAACAGCCGCGCTGACACTGTCGTGACAGCCGCGCCCGACCGACGTCCCTCAGACGCCGCCGCGTCGGCCGCCTGCTTGCCGACTAGCGGCGCGTAGGCTGCGTCCAACCGGCGACGACGAATCGAGGAGACGGGATGACGAGCAAGGCGGATTTCAGTGAGCAGGAGTGGACGCGGCTGAAGCGTGCGCCGTTCGTTGCGGGGATGGCGATCTCGCTGGCTGATCCAGGTGGGCCGATCGAGCTCGTCAAGGAGACTGCGGCGACGCTGAAGACGGTGCGCGACGCGGCTGAGTCCGGCGGACGTGGGGAGCTGATCGATGCGGTCGCGCAGGAGGTCGTCGCGGAGTCGCGTCAGCGCAAGAACCCGCTCCACGACTTCAGGGCCAAGGGCGCGCTGGCGGGACAGGAGATCCTTGAGGAACTTGCCGAGGCCAACCGCGTCGTATCCGCGAAGGCCACGCCAGAGGAGGCCGGCGCATTCCGGGACTGGCTTCAGACGGCCGCTCAGGAGGCCGCGAACGCGGCCAAGGAGGGAGGGTTTTTGGGCTTCCACGCTGAACGGGTGAGCGAGGGCGAACAGCGGATGCTCGATAAGCTTGCCGAGGTACTCGCACCGCCAGCCTGAGCGCTTACGACAGCCGGCCGGCCACCTCGCGCAAGGCGACGCATACGCCGCCGCGATCGCGTTTCGCGGCATGAAACTGCTCGGTGAAGGCATCCGTGTCATCCGGTGGCCGACGTAGGTTCGGTCGACTGGGACAGGGGCCTTTGGGAGAACGCAGGATGGGCAGGCCGTTTTGCGCGATGGGCGAGTTGAGCCCGGGCTTTTCAATGGCCGCCCCTGCGACTTGCCTGGTTGCGCTGCGAGCGCGGATCCGTCGATGTCGTTTGCCCACCGGTTCTCCCTTCGTCACCGACCGGAGGAGGAGAGGTGAGAGCGGTAGCGCTCGATGTCCATCGCGATTTCTGTGAGGTGGCCGTCGTCGCCGACGGTCAGCTGCGCTCGGCGGGCCGCATTCAGACGCGGCCGGACGCGCTTGAGCTGTTCGCCCAGAGCCTTGATCCGCGCGACTGGGTTGCGCTGGAGGTCACGGGCAATGCGTGGGAGATCGCGCGGATCCTGGAGCCGCATGTCGCGCGGGTGATCGTCGTTTCGCCCAACGACACCGGGATCCGCCAAGCCCGCGCGAAGACCGACCGCCTCGACGCGCGGGCGTTGGCCAAGCTGCTCTGGGCCGGCGAGCTCGATGGGGTGTGGACGCCGGATGAGCGGATCCGCGTGATGCGCCGGCGCTTGTCTCGCCGCTCGCAGCTGGTTCGGGCGCGCTCGCGGGTCAAGAACGAGATCCATGCGGTGTTGATGCGCTGTCTGAAGGACCGCCCGCCGGCCGCGGACCTGTTCGGGATCAAGGGCCGCCGCTGGCTCGCCGAGCAGCAGCTGCCCGTCTGCGAGCGCGAGACCGTCGACGCTGGCTTGCGCCAGGTCGACTTCCTCGACACCGAGCTCGCGCAGGTCGAACAGCTGATCGCCGCCGACGCGCTGGGCTGGCCGGAGATCAAGCGGCTCATGACCGTCCCCGGCGTCAACGTCACGGTGGCGGCGACCTTTATGGCCGCCGTCGGCGACATCCGTCGCTTCGACGATCGGCGCAAGCTGACCGCGTATCTCGGCCTGGACCCGCGCGTCCGCCAGTCCGGCAACACGCCGGCCACGCACGGTCACATCTCCAAGCAGGGATCGGCCAGCGCCCGCCATGCTCTCGTGGAGGCGTGCTGGTCGACGGTGCGCCAGCCGGGCCCGATCGCCGGCTTCTACGAGCGCGTCCGGGCCCGCCGCGGTCACTCGATTGCGATCGTCGCCTCAGCACGCAAGCTGGCGTGCCTGTTCTGGTGTCTGCTCACGCGCGGCGAGGACTACGCCTTCGCGCAGCCGTCGCTGACCAAGAAGAAGATGCGCCGCCTCGAGCTGACCGCCGGCGCCCCTCGTTGGCAGGGCGGCCGCCATGTCTGGTCGACCAACGAAGCGATGCGCCAAGCCGAACGCGAGCTCGCCCTCCAAGCCCAGCGAGCCTATGAGCGATCCATCAAAGACCGCCAACAGACGGGCGCGAGCGCGACACCGGGCCGCGCATCTGAAGTCGCGCGGCAGACCTCAAGGCCCAAGTCTGCGCTTTGACTCGTCGTCGCCCGCGCCCGAACGAACTCTGCCACCGGAGGCGGCGATCGATCAAGACGACTTGACTTTCATCCGTCGCGCA
>DASTIC010000145.1:0-22652 GCA_035717845.1 Solirubrobacteraceae bacterium | reverse complement strand
GGGCGGTCGCCTGCTGCGCGCGCTCGAGGAGCGCGGCGAGCGCGTCCGCTGCCTCGCGCGCCGGCCGGAGGTGCTCGCCGGCCGCGTCGGCCCGAACACCGAGGTCGTCGGGGGCGACGTCCGCGACGCCGACAGCGTCCGCGCGGCGCTCGAGGGCGTGGAGGTGGCCTACTACCTCGTCCACTCCATGAGCTCGACCGGCCCATTCGCGGCCGCCGACCGCGAGGCGGCGAGCGCCTTCGGCGCGGCGGCGCGCGACGCGGGCGTCCGCCGGGTCGTCTATCTGGGCGGGCTCGGGAGCGGGCAGCTCTCGGAGCACCTCCGCTCGCGGCAGGAGGTGGGGCGGATCCTGCGCGAGGCGACGCCGACGACCGAGTTCCGCGCCTCCGCCGTGATCGGCTCCGGCAGCGCCTCCTTCGAGATCGTCCGTGCCCTCGTCGACCGGCTCCCGGTCATGATCACGCCGCGCTGGGTCGACAACCGCGCGCAGCCGATCGCGATCGAGGACCAGCTGGCCTACCTCGTCGCCGAGCTCGACCGGCCCTCGACGGAGAGCGAGATCTTCGAGATCGGAGGCGCCGACGTGGTCTCCTACGGCGGCCTGATGCGGGAGTACGGCCGCCAGCGCGGCCTGAAGCGGGTGTACGTCCCGGTGCCGGTGCTGACGCCGCGGCTGTCGAGCCTCTGGCTCGGGCTCGTCACGCCCGTGTACGCGCGGCTCGGCCGGGCGCTGATCGACAGCATCGAGCACGACACGGTCGTCACGGATACCCGTGCGCTCGAGGCCTTCGACGTGCGGCCGCGCGGCTACCGCGAGGCGATCGCGCGTGCGCTCGCCAACGAGGAGCGCGAGATGACCGAGACGCGGTGGGCCGACGAGGAGCTGCCGCCGCAGACCTTCGGCGGCGTCAAGCTGGGGTCCCGGCTGCTCGACTCCCGCTCGCTCCGCGTGCCGTACGAGCCGGCGGCGGCGTTCGCGCCGATCCGGCGGATCGGCGGCCGGACGGGCTGGTACTACGGCCGCGGTCTGTGGCGGCTGCGCGGGTTGCTCGACCTCGTCGTCGGCGGCCCGGGCTTGCGCCGCGGGCGCCGCGACCCGGACTCGCTGCGCGTGGGCGACGCGGTCGACTTCTGGCGCGTCGAGGCCTACGAGGCCGACCGGCTGCTGCGGCTCTCGGCCGAGATGCGCGTGCCCGGTCGCGCCTCGCTGCAGTTCGAGGTCGAGCCGGCCGAGGGCGGCTCGACGGTGCACCAGACAGCGGTCTTCGAGCCGCTGGGCCTCTGGGGGCTGGTCTACTGGTACGCCGTCTGGCCGCTCCACGGCTTCGTCTTCAAAGGCATGCTCCGCGGCATCGCGGCCGCGATGGAATCGTCGCCCATCCGCGACGAGATCGGCACGGAGACGTCACACCTGGCCAGCTAGCGTCGGAGCGATGGCCACGACGCCTGCACCGGCACCGGATCGCGCGGTCGTGGCGCGGCTCGAGCGCATCGCGACCCTCGACCGCGGGGAGGCGACGGCCGCTGAGGTGCTCCTCGAGCTGCAGGGGCTGCTGCGCGACGCCGAGGCGCTGGCGGCGTCTCGGGACGCGGAGGAGGTGGTCGCGCGCCGACGCCCGGCGCCGCACGGGACATAATCGGCGCGTGATCTCGTACTGGGACGAGCTCCCGTGGCAGCGCATGGAGCGCGGCCACATCGCGGGCGACTGGCAGAGCCTCACGGGGGACCGCTCCGTGACGGTCGGCGTCAAGCGGATCCGGGTCGACCCCGGCAAGTGGTCGACACCCGCGCACGTCGAGAACTCGGAGGAGGAGATCTTCTACGTCCTCTCCGGCTCCGGCGTCTCCTGGCAGGACGGCGCCTGCTACGAGGTGCGGGCGGGTGACTGCCTCGTCCACACCGCGCGCACCGAGGCACACACGCTCCGTGCCGGGGAGGACGGGCTCGAGGTGCTCGCGTTCGGCGAACGCCACGCGGCGAGCGGTGCGCGACTGCCGCGAGCGGGCGTCTCGTGGGGGCTCGGCGCCTGGGTGCGTACGGGGGACCCGGACGACCACCCGTGGAAGCTCGAGGCCGAGCTCGGGCCGCCGGAGATCGGCGAGGTCGCCGAGCGGCCGCGCTGGATCGTCAACGTCGACGACGTCGAGGCGGAGCCGTTCGCCCACGGCGACGTCGACAGCCTCGGGCGCGACCTCGGTATGGCCGCCGAGAGCGTCCGGACGGGGCTGAACCACGTGACCGTCCCGCCGGGGAAGCTGAACGTGCCGCTGCACTGCCACTCGGTCGAGGAGGAGATCTTCGTCGTCCTCGAGGGTGAGGGAGAGGTCGAGCTGGTACCCGGGCCGCGGGTCTGGCCCGACGCCTTCACCGGCACCTTCCCGGTCCGCGCCGGCACGACGGTGGCCCGGCCGGCGGGCTCGCGTGTCGGACACTGCTTCCGAGCCGGCGCCGCCGGGCTGACGCTCCTCTCCTACGGCACGCGCGATCCCAGCGACGTCGCCTACTACCCGCGCTCCGGCAAGGTGAACCTGCGCGGCATCGGCCTCATCTTCCGGCCGGAGCCGCTCGACTACTGGGACGGCGAGGATTGAGGCGGGTGAAGGAATCGCGCACACAGCCTTGAACGGGGTCAGCACATGGGGCTCATGCGACTACTGCCGCGGCCGAATCTCCGGCCCGAGACCGCGACCGAGGAGACGACGTTGCAGAGGGTGATCGTGTTCGCCAACCAGAAGGGCGGCGTCGCGAAGACCACCACGACGCTGAACCTCGGGGTCGCGTTCAAGGAGCAGGGCCACCGCGTGCTCGTCGTCGACCTGGACCCGCAGGGCAACCTGACGATGAGCCAGGGGATGAACCCCGACGCGATCGAGCGCTCGATGTTCGACGTGCTCGTGCACCGTCTGCCGATCACCGAGGTGATCCACCACGCGGAGGTCGACGTCGCCGTCTCCTCGATCGACCTCGCCGGCGCCGAGCTGGCGCTCTCGGCGCTGATCGGCCGCGAGCGCGCCCTCGAGAAGTCGCTGCTCGCGGTGCGCGACGCGTACGACTTCGTGTTGATCGACACGCCGCCGTCGCTCGGTCTGCTCACGATCAACGCCTTCGTCGCCGCCACGGGCGTGATCGTCCCGGTCCAGTGCGAGTACCTCTCGCTGCGCGGGCTCGTCCAGCTCGAGAACACGCTGGCGATGGTGCGCGAGAACCTCAACCCGGACGTGCGGATCGAGGGCATCCTGCCGACGATGTTCGACAGCCGCACGCTGCACGCCCGCGAGGCGGTCGAGATCCTGGAGGAGAACTTCGGCGACCTCGTCTTCAGGACGCGGATCCGCAAGACTGTCCGGTATGCAGAGGCGCCGGTGAAGGGTGCGTCCATCATGAAATACGACCCGTCCGGAACGGCCGCTGAGGCGTACCGCGACCTGGCGAAGGAGGTGCTCGATGGCGCGAAACCGCGCGAGCATGCGTGAAGGCCCGCTCGCCGAGCTCTTCCGCGCGACCGAGGCCGCCCAGCGGCAGGCCGAGGGAACGGAGACGCCGGCGCAGGACGCACCACCGCCCGCCGCCCCCGAGCCCGAGCTGCCCCAGGAGCGGACGGTCGAGCACGTTCCCGATTTCGTCGCCGAGGAGCGCGAGCAGCCGCAGCCGCAGCCCCAGGCTTCCGCCGCGGCGCCGGCCGTCCCGGCCGAGCCGGAGATCGCCCGACCCGAGCCGCCGCCGGCGGCCGCGCCCGAGCGGCCGGCGGCCGCGCCCGAGCCCGAGCGGCCGCGCGAGCGCCCCTACGAGCCGCCACGCAGCTTCCTGGAGCCGCTGCCCGAGCCGGCACCACGGCTCGAGTACTCGACGCGCCCGGACAGCTCTTCGTACCTCGCCGTGATCCGCGTCGTCGGCGTCGGCGGGGCCGGCCTGAACGCCGTCAACCGGATGATCGACGCCGGCATCTCCCAGGTCGACTTCATCGCTGTCAACACCGACATGCAGCAGCTGCAGCTCTCCGACGCGCCGGTGAAGATCCACATCGGGCGCGACCTGACGCAGGGGCTTGGCTCCGGCTCCGACCCGGAGATCGGGCGGCGCGCCGCCGAGGAGACCTACGACCAGATCAAGAACGCGCTGCGCGGCTCCGACATGGTCTTCGTCACCGCCGGCGAGGGCGGCGGCACCGGCACGGGCGCCGCGCCCGTGGTCGCGCGCATGGCCCGCGAGCTCGGTGCGCTCACCGTCGGCATCGTCACGACGCCGTTTCGCTTCGAGGGGACGCGCCGCATGGCGTCGTCGGAGGCCGGTGTGGAGCAGCTGCGTGCTGCCTGCGACACCGTGATCGTGATCCCCAACGACCGCCTGCTCGAGGTGCTCGACCGCTCGACCTCGATGCTCGACGCGTTCAAGATCGCCGACGACGTCCTGCGCCAGGGTGTGCAGGGGATCTGCGACCTGATCACGATGCCGGGCCTGATCAACCTCGATTTCGCGGACGTGCGCACGATCATGTCCGACGCGGGCTCCGCCCTGATGGGCATCGGCTTCGCGACCGGCGAGGACCGCGCGAAGCAGGCCGCGGAGCGCGCGCTGCGCTCGCCGCTGATCGATACCGAGATCGTGGGCGCCCGCGGGATCCTGCTCTCGATCGCCGGCGGGGACGACCTGACGCTCCTCGAGGTGAACGACGCCGCCGAGGCGGTGCGGGCCGCCGCGACCGACGACACCAACATCATCTTCGGAGCAACCGTCGACGAGCGTCTCGCCGGTCAGGTGTGGGTCACCGTCGTGGCGACCGGTCTCGGCGGCAGGCGCCGCGCGCTGCCGGCGCTCGCGGGCTCGACCGCCTCGCCGTCGCGCTCCCAGGATCCGCTCGAGCCGCCGAGCTTCCTCCGCAGCTAGATCAGCCGCGGGACGATCGCTCCCCGCCGCGGCTAGACGAGCGGCAGGACGACCGTGGCGCCGAACGCGGCCGCGAGACCGACGCAGGCGGTGGCGCCGGCGGCGGCGAGCGACCAGCGCGGTGCGGTGCGAGCGCCGGCGAACAGGAAGAGGGCGCTGCCGGTGCCGAACGCGAGGCTCGTCGCCGTCTCGACGGCGCTGAAGGCGATGCCTGCCGAGAGCGCCGTCCCCGACCCGACACCGTGCGCATGCAACGCGAACGCGATCGCGGCGCTCGCGACCCCGATGTTTCCCGGCGTCAGCTGGAGCAGGCCAGCGAGGTCGAGCGCGGGCCCCACCAGCAGCGCGGCGAGCAACGGCTGGTCGACGCCGAAGGCGGCAGCGATCGCGGTTGCCGCGCCGACCCGGGCTGCGGCGGCGAGCCCGACCCAGCCGACGAGCTCGGCCGCGGCGCGCGGCGAGCGCCGCAGCGCGCGGAAGGCGTCGAGCGCGTGGGCGGCTCGGGCGTTCGGGCTCGTGTCGCGCGCGACGAGGGCGACGGCCACGGTGAGTGCGAGCACGCCGGCGAGCACGGCCAGCGGCCACAGCGGCAGCACGCCGGACGCCGCGGCGAACACGAGCAGGAGCGCGAGCCAGATCGAGCGGGCGGCGCCGACCGAGGCGGCGACGCCGCCGGTCGTCCACAGCCGGCCGTCCGCGTCGAGCGTCCGCGAGAAGAGGGCGAAGCGGACGGCGCTGCCGAGCTTCGCGGGCGCGACCGCGTTGAGCAGCGAGCCCACGCCGTAGCGGGCGGCCGCGTCGGTGCGGCTCAGGTCGCCGCCGCAGCGCGCGAGCGCGGAGCGCCAGGCGCAGCCGGAGGCCGCCAGTGAGGTGACGAACGCGAGCGCCGCCGCCCACAGCCACACCGGGCTGACGGCGAGCACGCCGCCGAGCGCGGCGCCGACGCGGTCGCCGAGCAGCTGCGGCGAGGATGCGATGACGATCAGCGCGCCGACGGAGCCCAGCGAGAGCAGGAGGTGTCGGGTGCTGAAGTGGAGGGATGGATGCATCGTGGGTTAACGGAGCAGTGGCAGCACGGGTTCCTCTCCCGCTATCGGCACGTTGTCGAGCGGGTTTACCCTGGGACGATGAACGGGGCGATCGCAGCCGGGCATCCGCTGAGTACCGATGTCGGAGCCAGAGTACTCGCTGACGGCGGAAACGCAATCGACGCGTGTATCGCAGCGACCTTCGCGGCGTTCGTGGCGGAAGGCCCGCTCACCGGCCCGGCGGGAGGTGGCTTCCTGCTCGCGCACGTCGCCGGGGAGCCGCTGCTGCTCGATTGCTTCTTCGCCGTGCCCTCGCGGTCGCTCGGCGAGATGGAGGAGATCGTCGTCGACTTCGGCGACTCGTCGACACAGGTGTTCCACGTCGGCGAGGCGTCAGTCGCCGTGCCGGGGCTCGTCCTCGGCCTCGAGGAGGCGCACCGTCGTTTCGGCACGCGGCCGTGGCACGAGCTGGTCGAGCCGGCGATCGCGCAGGCGAACGCGGGCGTCGACGTGATCGAGCCGCAGGCCGTGCTGCACGTGATCCTGGCCGGCGTGCTCCTTCGGAACGACGCCGGGAGGCGCATCTACGGCAACCCCGACCGCTGCGAGACGCAAGAGCTCGCCGCGACGCTCGAGGCGATCCGCGACCGAGGCGCCGCAGCGGTCGCCGACCTCGTGCCGGAGCTCGCCGACGAGCTCGCTGCCTACCGCGTCGAGGAGCGTGAGCCGATCCGCGCAGCGCTCCCCGAGCACGAGCTGCTGACCACACCGCCCCCGTCGCGTGGAGGCGCGATCGTCGCCGCCGCGCTCGCGCGGCTCGCGGCAGCGCAGACGCTCGACGAGCGCGCACGCGCGCTCCTGGACGCGTACTCGGCCGCGCCCCCCGCGCGGATGCGGGGCACGACGCACGTCTCCGTGATCGACGGCAACGGCGACGCAGCCGCGCTGTCGTCCACGCTCGGCGCCGGTGCGGGTGTCTTTCGTGGCGGCGCGCAGCTGAACAACATGCTCGGCGAGCGCGATGTGATCGGAGACGGGGCGCTCGAGCCGGGTGCTCGGCTCGCCAGCATGATGACCCCAACCCTGGTCGTCGAGGACGGCAGGCCGCGGCTCGCCGTCGGCAGCGCGGGCTCCGTGCGGCTCGCGGGCGCGATCGCGCAGGTCACTCATGCGGCGCTGCACGGCGTGCCCCTGGAAGAGGCGATCGAGGCGCCACGCTTGCACGTCGACGCCGACGGCGTCCTCCACCTCGAGGGCGGTTTCCCAGGCGTCGCTCCCGACGGCTGGCCGGTCGTGCGCTGGGCCGGACGCAACCTCTTTTTCGGCGGCGTCTCCGCCGTGGAGCGCGAGCCGGACGGCACGTACTCGGCCGCGGGCGATCCGCGCCGGGGCGGCTGCGGCATCGTCGTCCCATGATCACGGTGCGCCCGGCTCGGCCCGAGGACGCGGCGACGCTCGTCGAGCTCGGCAGCGCCGTCGGCCGTGAGGAGGGCGCGTGGCTGCTCACGAGCGCGGGGTGGCGCAGCGTGGGCGAGGAGCGGCGCTATCTCCGGGCGCTCAAGCGCTACCCCGACGCCGCCGTCTACGTCGCCGAGGACGCCGGCAGCATCGTCGGCAGGCTCTCGCTCGCGCGCGACCCACATCCGGCGAGCCACCACGTCGCCGACCTCGGGCTGATGGTCGCCGCCACCCACCGCCGCCGCGGCATCGGGCGCATGCTCCTCGAGCAGGCGGTGTCGTGGGCACGCGACGCCGGGGTCCGCAAGCTCGAGCTCCACGTGTTCCCCTGGAACGAGCCCGCGATCCGCCTCTACGAGACGTTCGGCTTCGAGCGCGAGGGTCTCCGCCGCGGTCACTATCGCCGGGACCGGGCGTATGTCGATGCGATCCTGATGGCCTATCGGCTGCCTCCTTCCGCCGTGGAGACCACGCGCAGCGTCGAGCCCGCCACCGTCGAGCGGTAGCCGTACGGCCGCCACGAGCGCGCGAACGCCCGCCCCGCAGCGGTGCCCGGTGTCCGCCGTCGCCGCCCCGGCACCTCACCCCGCAGCTCCTCGAGCATCGCCACCGGATCGCCTTCGTGGTGACTCCAGTACGCGAGCCAGCAACCCAGCACGATGCCCGTCCGCTCCACGCCATCCGCGCCGTGGACGTAGACGAAGAAGCCGTCGCCGAGCGCGCGGTCGACGGCTGCGATCGCCTCCCGCACGCGCCGTCGGGTCGGCAGCTCCCCGGCCCGCATCGGCACGCGCACGTGGCGCGCCCACGGGTACAGCAGGTGCGCGTAGGGCTCGACCTCGCCGTCCTCCGTCAGGTCGACGAAGAAGTCGATCCCCTCGCGGCGGAACCCACGCAGCCGGCCGCGGGTCTCGGCCTCGTCGCGCCCGGCCGGCGTCTCGCCCGCCCAGAGGCCGAGGAAGACGAGGTACGACTGCTGGAGCGGAGGTCGGGACACGTGCATGCGCATGACCTCTCCAGCCTGGCGAACGACTGGCCACGTGCGGGTGCCGATTTCGCAACGAAGGCGTAACGTCTCGTCCACACCGGCCGGACGGCTGACGGGAGGAAGGCCCCACCGCGCCGGACAGGAGGCGAGACGAATGCCCGAGTTCACCGAGTACGCCGCCGGGATGCCGTGCTGGGTCGACGTCACGAGCCCGGACGTCGGGGCGACCACCGCCTTCTACTCCGCGCTCTTCGGCTGGGAGGCCGAGCCCGACCCGCGACCGGAGGCCGGCGGCTACACGATGTACACGCTGCAGGGCAGGTACGTCGCCGCCGCGAGCCCGCCGCAGGGGGAGGGCATCCCGCCGGCCTGGACGACCTACCTCGCCGCCGACGACGTCGACGCCGCCGCCGCCCGCGTCACCGAGGCGGGCGGAACCGTCCTCGCCGAGCCGTTCGACGTGCTCGAGGCGGGCCGGATGGCCGTCGCGCAGGATCCGACCGGCGCCGTCTTCGGGATCTGGCAGGCCGGCCGGCACCACGGCGCGCAGCTCGCGAACGAGCCCGGCTCGCTCAGCTGGAACGAGTGCCTGACGACCGACGCGGCCGCCGCCGAGGCGTTCTACCGCGCCGTCTTCGCCTACGGCGTCCGAACCATGCCGATGGGCGAGGGCGAGCCGTACCGGGTGCTCGAGGTCGCCGGCCGCGGCGTCGCCGGCTTGTCGCAGACGACCCGGGTGCCGCACTGGGCGACGACCTTCAACGTCGCCGACACCGACGCGACCTGCGCGCGCGCCGCCGAGCTCGGCGGCAGCGTCCTGTCCGAGCCGCGCGACCTGCCGGGGATCGGGCGCTACGCCACGCTGCAGGACCCTGTCGGCGCTGTCTTCGGCGTCATCCAGGACCCGCCGGGCTAGCCGCCGCGCCGCGCTGCGTACTCCCGCACGAGCTCGAGCTGCGCCGGCACCTCGGGGCACGGCCGCCCGCACACGGGCCGGCTCAGCTCTCCGTACCGCGCCAGCGCCGCGCCGGCATCCAGGCCCTGGCGCACCAGCCAGCTCGCCACGACCGCCCCGGTCCGGCCGCAGCCTCCCCAGCAGTGCGCGTAGACGGCCCCGCCGCGCGCCAGCTCCGCGTCGATCGCGTCGAGCACCTGCTCGAGCTGAACTCCCGAAGGAGCGGAGAAATCCGGCACCGCCACGCTCAGCCGACGCACGCCCGCGGGCAGCAGCGACTCGTACGGTGCGAGGCCATCGTCGGCGTGCGTGAGATCGACCACGAGCGTGATCCCCGCCGCTGCGAGGGCCCGTACCCTCCGCGCCGCCTCCGCAGGCTCGGAGGCGCCCGCGTACTTGCCCGCGAGCAGCCGCCCCGGTTCGATCCAGAACGACTCGCGCGTCGGCACGAGCCCGCTCCGCCGGAACAACCCGTCCGCCAGCTCCTCGATCGTCTCGCGCAGCGCCAGCCGCTCGCGCCACTCCGCCGGGATCCCGTCCTCGCCGTGGAACGCCCCCGCCAGCTGCCCGTACACCGCGCCCGTCGTGTCGGCGTCGTCGCCGAGGTTGACGGCCAGCAGCGCGCCCTCGCGGAAGGAGTCGCTGCGCGCGAACGCCCACAGCGCGGCCTCCAGCGACTCGACCACGTAGCCGCCGCCGCGGATCGCCGGCGGCTCCCTCTCCCGGAACGATCCCGCCGCGACCGCCGCCACCTCCGGCACGAGCTCGAGCTCCACCGGCGCGAGCACGTCCTCCTTCGCCGCGCCCCGTACCGCCCGCGCGATCAACAGCCCGAGGTACCGGCACGCGTCGACCGCCGCCCGCGCGCCGTGCGTCGTCAGCGAGCTCTCGCCCGCCGCCGCGCTCGCGGCGTCCTCCGACGACGCGAAGAAGAGCGGCACCGGCGCGAGCCGCATCAGCGAGCCGTTGCCCGCCGTCGCCGGATCGGCCGAGCCCGCCCTCGGGTCGCCCGTCCGCTCGAACCGCTCCAGCGCCGCCCGCGTCGCGTTGCCGATGTCGAAGAGCCGGCCCGTGCTCGACAGGTGTCCCTCCCGGTACCAGCGCACATACCGCGCGAGCTGGTCGCCGAGGTCGAGCCGCCCCGTCTCGACGAGGCTCGACGCGAGGCAGAGGGCCAGCGACGTGTCGTCCGTCCACTGCCCGGGCTCGAGCGCGAACGGCCCGCCTCCGAGCATGTCGTCGATCGGCTCGAACGAGCCGGGCGGCGAGAACTCGAGCGTCGTCCCGAGCGCGTCGCCGGCGGCGAGCCCGAGCAGCGAGCCGCGGAAGCGCGAGAGCGTGTCGATGCTGCGATCTAACCGCACCGAGAGACGTCCCCGCGGGCACCCGCCGGGCTTACTGTTGCGCGATGGACGTCCCGGCCGCGGCGACCGACGTGGAGCACGCCCCCGACCGCCTCGCGCTCGGCGCCTTCGCCGGCGCCGTCGCCATCGGCGGCTCCAACTTCGTCGGCGTGCGCTTCAGCAACCGGGAGCTCGACCCGCTCTGGGGCGCCGGGCTCCGCTTCGGGCTCGCGGCCGTGGTCTTCGGCATCCTCTGCGCGGCGCTGCGGCTGCCCCTGCCGCGCGGACGCACCCTGGGCCTGATCGTCGCCTACGGGCTGCTCGGGTTCACCGCCGCCTACGGCTGCCTCTACTGGGCGCTGCAGGACGTGCCGGCCGGGATCGGCGCGGTCGTGATGGCGGTGGGGCCGCTGCTGACGCTGCTCCTCGCGGTCCTGCACGGCCTCGAGCGCTTCCGCCTGCGCGCGCTCGTGGGCGCGCTCGTCGCGATCGCCGGCTCCGTGCTGATCTTCTTCCAGCCGAGCGAGATCGCCTTCGGCTGGAGCTCGCTCCTGCTGCTCGCGCTGGCGGCGCTGGCCGCCTCCGAGGCGGTCGTGATCTCGAAGCGTGCGGGGCGGCAGCACCCGGTGGTGATGAACTTCGTCGCCATGACCGCCGGCTCGGCCGCGCTGCTCGTCGTCTCGGCGGCGGCGGGGGAGCGGCTCGCGCTCCCGGCCGAGACGGACACCCAGCTCGCGCTGGGCTACCTCGTCGCCGCGACCGTCGGTCTCTTCCTCTGCGTCCTGATCGTGGTGCAGCGCTGGACCGCCTCCCGCACCGCGTACATCTTCGTGCTGATGCCCGTCGTGGCCGTCGCGCTCGGCGCGCTCGTCGCGGACGAGCCGATCACGCTGACGACCCTCCTCGGCGGCGCGATCGTCGGCGCCGGCGTCTACCTGGGCGCGCTGGCGGCGCCGCAGCACGGGAGGTGACGTTCACGTCGGCGGTGGCGTATAACGAGTGAGATGAGACGCCTCGTGCTCGCCGCGGCGCTCGCGGTCCTCGTCGCCGCCGCCCTGGGATCGGGGACCCGTGCCGACACGGCCGGCCCGGCCGCGACCATGCCGCGCCTCGCCGCCTTCGGCAGCTGCGGCCAGCTGCTCGGCTACGCCAAGGCCCAGGCGAGGCGCTTCGTCGGCCCGTACGGCCTCGGTGGCGGCGGCCCCGGGATCATCGCCAGCGAAACCCGCGCCGCCGCACCGGTGCAGGGCGTCGACTTCTCCGGCACGAACGTCCAGGAGGAGGGCGTCGATGAGCCGGACCTGGTCAAGACGGACGGGAGGACGCTCTTCGTCGCCGCACAGGGGCGGCTGAACGCCGTCGACGTGGGCGGCGCGAGGCCGCGGCTCCTCGACACGCTGAAGCTCGGCGGCGGCTGGAGCCACGAGCTGCTCCTCCACGGCGACCGCCTGCTCGTGCTCTCGCGCGGCGGCGCTTGGATCGAGCCCTTGCCTGCGATCGCCGCCCGCATCGGGCCCTACCAGCCCGCGCAGTCCGTGCTCTCCGAGGTGAACGTGGCCGACCCGGGGCGCCTCCGGCTCGTGCGCACGCTCACGCTCGACGGCGCTTACGTCGCGGCCCGCCTCGTCGGCTCGAGCGTCCGCATCGTCGTCGCCGCCCAGATCCCGGGGAAGCTCCCGTTCGAGCAGCCCGACGGCTCCTCCCGGGAGGAGCTGGCCGCCGCCACGCGGGCGAACCGCGCCGTCCTCGCAGCCTCGCGCGCGCGGAGCTGGCTGCCCTCGTACCGGCTCACGCGCGCGGGCCGGAAAGCCGGGCCGCAGCGCCCGCTCGTCCAGTGCCGCCATGTCCGCCGCGCTCCCGCTTTCTCGGGCCTCGGGATGCTCACCGTGCTCACCGTCGACCTCGCGCAGGGCCTCGAGCCGGTCGACTCGACCGCGGTGCTGACCGACGGCCGCATCGTCTACGCGTCGCCCGAGAGCCTCTACGTGGCGACCGAGCGCTGGGCCGACCGCCCCGATCCGAACCGGCCGACGCAGGAGCAGGCCGGCGCCACCACCGCGATCCACCGGTTCGACATCTCCAGCCCGACGAAGACGCACTACCGCGGCAGCGGCCGGGTCTCCGGCTACCTGCTCAGCCAGTGGTCGCTCTCGGAGCACCGGGGCGTCCTGCGCGTCGTCAGCACCGACAGCCCGGCGTGGTGGGGAGACGGCGGCGACAGCGAGTCGCACCTGACGACGCTGCGGGCGACGCCCGGCGGGCTCGTGCAGGCCGGTCGGGTCGGCGGCCTCGGCAAGGGCGAGCGCGTCTACGCGGTGCGGCTGATCGGCGACACCGGCTACGTCGTCACCTTCCGCCAGATCGACCCGCTCTACACGCTGGACCTCGCCGACCCGGAGCGGCCACGCGTCCTCGGCGAGCTGAAGATCCCAGGCTACTCGGCGTACCTGCACCCGATCGGCGACGACCTCCTGCTCGGCGTCGGCCAGGACGCGACCGCCGAGGGCCGCCCCACCGGCACGCAGGTCTCGGTCTTCGACGTCTCGAACCTCCGCCGCCCGGCGCGCATCCACACCGAGCACCTCGGCCAGGGCTGGTCGGAGGCCGAGCACGACCACCACGCCTTCCTCTACTGGCCGCGCACGAGCCTGATGGTGATCCCCTTCAACCAGCAGGCCGTCGGGCTGCGCGTCGGCCGCCGCGGCATCGACCGCGTCGGCCGCGTCGAGCACGACAGGGCGCAGCCGATCCGCCGCTCGCTCGTCGTCCGCGACTCCGTCGTCACCGTGTCGGAGACGGGCGTGAAGGCGAGCAGCCTCGCGACGCTGGCCGAGCGCGGCTGGGTCGCGTTCCCGCCGGCTCCCCAGCCGCGCCGGTAACCCTCGCCTACGGCTCCGGCGTCGGCGCCGACGGATCGGTCTGCCAGAGGCCGAACTCGTTGCCGTGCGGGTCGGTGCAGGTGGCGAACCAGCCCATGCCCGGCACCGGCATCGGCTCGTTCGCCGAGCCGCCGAGCTCGTTCGCGCGCGCGGCGGCGGCCTGGATGTCGGCGACGTCGAAGTAGGAGCGCATCCCGCGCTTGCCGGGATCTGCGTTGCTGATGGCGGCGCCCTGCTGCTCGCTGAGCCGGGTCATGTGGTACTCGGACGGGCCGGGGTAGTTCTCGAACGTCCAGCCGAAGAGCGAGCCCCAGAACTCGCGCGCCTGGGCGGTGTCGTCGGCCGGGATCTCGATGTGCACGATCTCTCCTGGCATGTGCTCCTCCTCCTGCATGGGGTCAGCGGCGGTGCCGGCCACCGCTGGGTTCATCTGCTTAGACGTCCAGAGCGGGGAGAAGTCATCGAGGTCGAGCGAGGCTCCGACCCGGCCGCGACAAACCCACGGCCGCGCCGTGGCCGCGAGTGAGCCACTGGCTCGCGCGCCGTCGCAGCGGTCGATCACGGCGCGTTCGGGATCTCGGCCCGGATGCGGGTGCCCTCACCTGTCGGGCTCCAGACCTGGAGACGACCGCCCACCGCCTCCAGACGGTCGGCGAGCCCGCGCAGCCCGGAGCCCGCGGTCGCGTCGGCGCCGCCGGCCCCGTCGTCGCGAACCTCGACGATCAGGTCCGCGTCCGAGCTCCGGAGCTCGATCGTCGCGGTCGCCGCGTGCGCGTACTTGGCCACGTTGGTGAGGCACTCCGCGACGACGTAGTACGCGGCCACCTGGCAGGCCTCGGACACCCGCTCGTCGAGCGCGACCACGAGCTCGACGGGAACCGGCGATCGCGCAGCGAGCGACTCGACCGCGACCGCCAAGCCGTGGGCGGTCACGATCGCCGGATGGATGCCGCGGGCGAGCTCCCGCAGCTCCTGGAGCGACTCGTTCAGCTCGTGCCGTGCCTCGTCGATCGCCTGCCGGGCCTCGGGATCGCCCTCGAAGCGCTGCTTGAGCAGCGCGAGCTCGAGCGACAGCGAGACGAGTCGCTGCTGCGCGCCGTCGTGGAGGTTCCGCTCCAGTCGCCGCCGCTCCGCGTCGCCGACCTCGACCATCTTCGCGCGAGACTCGCGCAGCTCGCGCTCGTGCCGGGTGCGCTCCGAGATGTCGGTGACGACGACCATGTGACTCGTGATCGCGCCCGACTCGTCGCGCACGGGTGCGGCGGCGATCTCGACCTCGACGCGGGTGCCGTCCTTCCGCTGGCGGACGGTCTCGAAGCCGGTATAGGCGTTCCCGGCGCGGACGCGCTCGAGCAGCCACTGGAACTCCGCCTCGCGGTCGGCCGGCACGAAGGGCACGTGCTCGCCGAGGACCTCCTCCTCGCGCCAGCCGAAGATCCGCTCGGCCGCCCGGTTCCACCGCACGACGCGGGTTTCGAGGTTCACCTCGAGCACTGCCACGGGCGCGGCCCCGATCACCGCAGCGAGCCGCTCCTCACCCGGCGAGAGGGTGTCGAGCTGCGACACGAGCTCCTCCGCCCCGGCGACCCGCGCGCTCTCGCTGAGCGGGGCTTCCCGCAGGAGGCCCGCGATGGTGTCGGCCGGCCCCTGCGCCTCGAGCGTCACACGCTGGACGCCGTAGTCGCGCTCCCGCAGCTCGTGCGCGGACTCGACGATCCGGGCCCGGGATCCCGTGACCTCCGCCAGCCGCGCGCGCAGCTCGACCTGCTGCCGTGCGCTCTCCAGGGCGGGCCCGGCGGCAGCGCACACCGCCTGCACGAGCTCGCTCTCGTGAACGAGCGCCGGATCGTGGAGGACCACGGCGACCGGTTCGCCCGTGCTGTCGAGGATCATCGTCGTGGCGGTCTCGCCGCCGCCGGACGGGAGTCGCACGGGACGACCGTCCAGATCCGCGAAGGTCTTGCGCTCGGGAAGCCAGAAGACGAGCTCGAGCGAGGGGTCGCCGAGCGCCCGGGCCAGGGCGGCGGCGAGGTCGCCCGTGGTGAGCGGTGTCAGCGCGACGACGAGCTCCGCCGCGCGCGCGGTCGGCCGTTCGGCCCCCAACGGCAGCTCCTTTCGGGGCGTGGAGCGCCGACGCTACTCCAGCCGGAATCGAAATTCCACGGGTCGCGGCGTCACGGGTCGCGGCGTCACAGCGTGCAGCTGGCCGCGCCCCCGATGAGCTCGGCGCGGCGGAGGGGTCTTAGGGTTCGGAGACCAGACGAACCAGCCCAGGAGGCCCTCTCCATGCGCAAGCTCAAGTCGAACTTCTTCATCTCCCTCGACGGCGTCGTCGAGTCCCCCGACACGTGGCACTTCCCCTACTTCGACGACCAGATGGGCGCCGCGGTCGGCGCCGGCTTCGCCACCGCGGACGCCTTCTTGATGGGCCGCGTGCTGTACGAGGAGTGGGCTGCGTACTGGCCCGAGCATGCCGACGAGCCGTTCGGCGACGTGCTCAACTCGATGAAGAAGTACGTCGTCTCGGATCGCCTCCAGGCGGCGGAGTGGCAGAACACGGAGATCATCAGCGGCGACGTGGCCCTGAGGGTGGGCGAGCTCAAGGCCCAGGACGGCGGCGACATCGCGACCTCCGGCAGCGCGACCACCGTGCGCTGGTTGCTGCGCCGTGGCCTCGTGGACGAGCTCAACCTGCTGGTGCATCCGCTCGCGGTCGGCGAGGGTCTGGCTCGGCTCTTTCCACCGGACGAGCCCCGCATCCCCCTCGAGCTACTGAGCGCAGAGACCTTCGCCAGCGGCGTGCTGAACCTCAGCTACGGGCCGGTGAAGGGCTGACGCCCGGTAGCGTGCGTCCGAGCGTGGAGTCCACGTCCGCGATCACGATCGTCCCCGCCAACGAGGCGAGCTGGGAGGACCTCGAGGCCGTGTTCGGCACGCGCGGCGACCCCTCCCGGTGCCACTGCCAGCGGTACAAGATGCAGCCCGGCGAGTCCTGGGCGTCCGTGGGCGCCGAGGAGCTCGCCTTCCGGTTCCGGGCGCAGACCGACTGCGGCCACCCCGAGTCGGGCACGACGACCGGCCTCGTCGCCTACCGCGACGGCGAGCCCGCCGGCTGGTGCGCCGTCGAGCCGCGCACCGCCTACCCGCGCCTGCTGCTCAAGACCCGCGTCCCGTGGGAGGGGCGTACCGAGGACAAGACCGACGAGAGCGTGTGGGCGGTGACGTGCTTCGTCACCCGCAAGGGCTTCCGCCGCCGCGGCATCAGTCGTGCGCTGGCGCGCGCCGCCGTCGACCACGCCCGGGAGCGCGGCGCCCGCGCGCTCGAGGGCTACCCGATGCTGGCCGCGTCCGCGGCGGGCATCCTCCCGGGCGAGCTCCACGTCGGCACCCGCAGCGTCTTCGCCGACGCCGGCTTCACGGAGGTCGGCCGGCCCAGCGTCCGCCGAGTCGTGATGCGCATCGACTTCTAGATGGTTGAGGCCATGAGGCGGTCTGTCTCGGGGCGCGAGCTGGTCGCTCTGGGCGGGTGATCAGGCCCTCGCCGATGCTGATGGCATCGGTGAGGGACTGAGCGCACGCAGCGGACGGCGGGCCGTCCGCGGCCCAGACACGCCAGCTCGCGCATCCGAGCACGCCGAATCGTGGCCTCAACCAGCTAGCCCCGGCCGTACACTCGGGTCGTGACCGCGTGCTCCCATCTCGACCAGGTCGCGTTCGTCGATCCTCCGGCGGAGATCGCGGGCTGCGACGACTGCCTGCGGAGCGGCGGCCGCTGGCTGCACCTGCGGATGTGTCAGACGTGCGGGCAGGTCGGCTGCTGCGACTCGTCGCCGAGCCGTCACGCGAGCCGGCATGCGCGCGAGGCCGGGCATCCGATCGCCCGCTCGGTCGAGCCGGGCGAGGACTGGAGCTGGTGCTACGTGGACGAGCTGATGTTCGCGCTGCGGCCGGGCTGATCCGGGCCTGCGATGACTTCGCGGCGGCCGCGTCGTCTACTCCGCAACAGCGACACGGAGGTGTGAGGTGGGAGCGCTACACGTGCACGAGTTCATGAGCCTCGACGGCGTGATCGACGCGCCGACGTGGACGTTCGACTACGGCTTCCACCCCGGGATGGGCGAGGCCATCGGTGCGGTCACGGAGCGGAGCCGAGGCATCCTGCTCGGCCGCACGACCTACGAGCTGTTCGAGCCCGCCTGGTCGACGCGCACCGTGGAGGACGATCCGGGCGCGCCGTTCTTCAACGACACCACCAAGTACGTCGTCTCGTCGACGCTCACGACCGGGACGTGGCGGAACTCGCAGATCGTCGGGCCGTACGACCCCGCCGCGATCCGCGCCCTGAAGGACGACGTCGACGGTGACCTCTACGTGAGCGGCAGCGGCACCCTGGTCCGCGCGCTGCTCGCGGACGGCCTCGTCGACGAGCTGCATCTCTTCGTTTACCCGCTCACGCGCGGGTCCGGCCCGCGCCTGTTCCCCGAGGATGCCGCGCCCGCCAAGCTGTCGCTCGCGACGTGCGCGTCGTACGACAACGGCGTGGTCTACCTCGCCTACCGGCCGCAGCCGGCGGCGTGAACCCGGCCCGATTCGGGTCTCAGAGCAGCTCGTCCGCCGCGATCGGCTGGCCGAGGGTGAAGGCGCCGTCCCCCGCCTGGGTGGCCGGGATCGCGCGGATGCAGGCGAGCACGCCGTCGAGCGGTGCCGCCAGCACGGTCGGCGGGCGGTCGGGCGTGTCCGGGAACCAGAGCCGCGCCACCGGGTCGCCGGCGCGCACGGGCTCGCCCGGCTCGAGCAGCCCCTCGAAGATCCCGTCCTCCTCGCAGATGACGTAGTTGGCGGGGTCGCGGCCGTCGAGGATGACGGCGTCGGGGAGGCCGAGCGACGCCCGGGTCTGCACCTCGCCCGCGAGCACGCCCTGGTGACGCAGCACGTTGGTCAGGCCGCTCCAGGCGAGCTCGTGCACCGGCGCCGGGACGCGGCCGCCGCCGCCGAGCTCGGTCGTGATCACGACCTTCCCCTGCTCCTCGGCCTCGACGGGCAGGAGGCCGGTCCCGTTCACGTCGATGTAGAGGAAGTGCCAGTCGGAGTTCCACGCCAGCATGCCCTCGAGCATCGCGCGGCGCTGCTCCGCGTCGTCGACGACGTGCATGTGCGAGCAGGGGAGGAACCACGCCGTCCGTCCGCCGGAGTGCATGTCGATGACCGTGTCGGCCAGGGGGAAGAGCACCCGCGTGAAGTAGTCGGCGAGCTGCTCGTTGGGCGGCCCGTCCGGCCGGCCCGGGAAGGAGCGGTTGAAGTTCGCCCCCGAGGGCCACATGCGGGTGTTCGCCTTCGACGCCTCCGTCGAGATCACCGGCAGCACGACGATCCGCCCGGTCACGTCGTCGAGCCGCAGCTCCTGGATCAGGCGCAGCGCCGCCACCTGGCCCTCGTACTCGTCGCCGTGGTTGCCGCCCGAGACGAGGACGGTCGGGCCGTCGCCGTTCGCGAAGCAGGCGATCGGCACGAAGCTGTACGCCCAGCCGCCGGTGTTCGTGATCTTGGGGAACTGGAGCCGACCCACCTGCCGGCCCGGCGCGCTCAGGTCGATCGTGCAGGTGACGGCGACGTCGGCGGCGACGGTGCTCACGAGCGGGCCTCGAGCGCCCGCCCGACCGCCGCCTCCGTGGCCTCGAGCAGCCGGTCGACGTCGTCGTCGGTATGGGCGTACGAGAAGTGGCTGCGCTTGAGGTTGAGCGGCAGCTCGAAGATGCCCTCCCGCATCAGCTCGCGCCGGTAGCCGACGAAGAGATCGACGTCGTTGCGGAGCAGGTCCTCGTAGCTCTCCACGGGCCCTTCGAGGAAGTAGGTGACGAAGACGGAGCCGAAGCCGGCCACCACCGCCGGCACGCCCAGCCGCTCGTAGAGCGCGCGCAGGCCCTCGCGCGTCCGCTCGCCGAGGGCGAAGACGTGCTCGTGCACCGGCTCGCGCTGCAGCTTGTCGACCGTCGCGAGCGCCGCGGCCGTCGTCGCCGGATGGCCGTTGAAGGTGCCCGCGAAGAAGGCCGGCCGCCCGGGGGTCGTGGAGAAGAGCTCCATCAGCTCGGCACGGCCGCCGAGCGCGGAGACCGGCCAGCCGTTGGCCATCGCCTTGCCGAGCGCCGTCAGGTCCGGGGTGACGCCCGCGATCTCCTGGTAGCCGCCGAGCCCGTGCCGGAAGCCGGTGATCACCTCGTCGAAGACGAGCACCGTCCCGTGCTTCGTGGCGAGCTCCCGCAGGCGCTCGAGGAAGCCCGGCTGCGGCAGCACGCAGCCGATGTTGTGCGGGATCGGCTCGAGGATGATCGCGGCCACGTCGTGCTCGTCGAGCGCGCGCTCGACCGCGTCGGCGTCGTTGAAGGGGCAGACGATCGTCGCCTCCAGGACCTCCGGCAGGATGCCCTGCGAGAGCGGGTCGCGCCCGCCCATCCGCTCCGCCGGCGAGATCACGTTCATGGCCACCGCGTCGTGCCAGCCGTGGTAGCAGCCCTGGAACTTGACGACGTGCCGGCGGCCGGTGACGGTGCGCGCGAGGCGCAGGGCGTGGAAGGTCGCCTCGCTCCCGGTCGCGGTCAGCAGCACCTGCTCGAGCGAGGGCACGATCTCGACCAGGCGCTCGGCGAGCTCGATCTCCACCGGGGTGACGCCGACGCCCATGAGGCCGGCGGCGGCGGCCGCGGCGGCGTCCACGTCGGGGTCGTTGTGGCCGAGGAGCGGCGGGCCGAAGGCGGCGTGGTAGTCGGTGTACGTGCGGCCTTCGGCGTCCGTGAAGGTCGAGCCGCTCGTCGCGGCCACGACGAGCGTCTCCAGTCCGGGCACGCGGCGCTGGCCGCTGTTGACGCCGCCGGGGATGACGGCCGTGGCGCGCGCCGCGAGCTGGGCGGCGGCTTCCGACGAGAGCTGGGTCATGGCGTGAGAGCCTCCACTCGGAGCGAATCGAAGACGTCGGGGTCGAGGTCGACCCCCAGGCCGGGGGCGGTGGGGATCGCGACGCAGCCGTCGGCCTCGAGCGGCAGGCGCTGACGGGTCAGACGGGTGTTGATCTCGGTGTCCGCCACGCAGTACTCCTGGAAGGTCGCGTCGGGCAGCACCGCGTTCACGTGCAGCGACGCGGCCTTGATGATGCCGCTCTTCCACGCGTGCGGGACGGTGGGGACGCCGTGGTCGCGGGCGAGCTCGGCGATCCGCAGCGTCTCCGTGATCCCGCCGCAGCGGGTGACGTCGGGCTGCACGAGATCGACGTGGCCGCGCTCGATCAGCTCGCGGAAGCCCCAGCGCGTCACGTCCTGCTCGCCGGCCGCGACCGTGATGTCGACGGTGTCCGCGAGCTCCGCGTACGCCTCGTACTCGTCCGGCTCGAACGGCTCCTCGAGCCAGTAGACGCCGAGCTCCTCCAGCCGGCGGGCCACCCGGATCGCCCGCGCCGCGTCGGCCACGTAGCCGAGCCCGGCGTCGATCATGATCTCGGTGCCCTCGCCGCCGGCTTCCTTCGCGGCCGCGGCGAGCTTCACGTCGTGGTCGGCGTCGCGGCCGAGCGGCCCCCAGCCGAGCTTGATCGCGGTGAAGCCCTGCTCGCGCAGGGCGGTGACCCGTTCGGCCGTCTCCTCGGGCGTGTCGGGCATGAGCAGCGACGCGTAGGCGCGGACGCGGTCGCGGAGGGGTGTGCCGAGCAGCTCGCAGACGGGACGGCCCAGCGCCTTGCCCTTGAGGTCCCAGAGCGCGATGTCGATGCCGCTGATCGCGTGGATCGCGATCCCGCGCCGGCCGACGTAGATGACGCTGCGGTACATCCGGTCCCAGAGGCGCTCGACGTCGAGCGGGTCCTCGCCGATGAGCGCGTCGCGCAGGCCCGTCGCGACCGCGTGCGAGCCGCGCTGGTGCACGAGCGCCTGCACGGCCTCGGGGGCGGAGTCCACCTCGCCGATCCCGGTGAGCCCCTCGTCGGTGGAGACGAGGATGACCAGGTCGTCCTGGCTGCCGTCCGCGATCCCCTCGTCCACCGCTGCCTGACGCAGGACGACGGCCTCGACGTCGGTGATCTTCACCCGCTCTCCTCAGATCTCGCGCGCGCGGCCGGGGTCGGCAGCGATTGTCGATCATAGCGAAATTGTCAACAATCCAATAGGATCGCGCAGAGTCGGTGACCGCCTCTGCCATCCACTGCACGATCGACCTGGAGGCTCCCGGAAAGCAGTTCGGGGTGCTGCAGCTGCCGCGCTCGTCGAACCAGAGCGGCTGGTCGACGCTGTGGATCCCGATCGTCTGCGTGGCGCACGGCGAGGGCCCCACGGCGCTCGTGCTCGGCGGTGTGCACGGCGACGAGCCCGAGGGCCAGGTCGCGGCGCTCAACCTGGCGCGCGAGCTGCAGCCCGAGCAGGTGAGCGGGCGCGTGATCGTGATCCCGTGCCTCTCGCCCGAGGCCTCGCGCGCCTACACGCGGCTCTGGCCGTCGGGCGCGAACCTGAACCGCTCCTTCCCGGGCTCGCCGACGGGGCGGCCCGACGAGCAGCTCGCCCACCATCTCTCCACCGAGCTCTTCCCGCCCGCGGACGTCGTCGTCGACATCCACAGCGGCGGCCGCACGGGGCTCTGCCTGCCCTGGTCGGAGATGCACTGGGTCGACGACGCGGAGCAGCGGCGGCGGATGGCCGACGCCATGTTCGCCTGGAACACGGACTGGTGCTGTGTCTACATCGACATCGCCGGCACGGGGCTGCTCGTCGGCGAGGCCGAGCGGCAGGGGAAGATCGTCGTCTCCACCGAGCTCGGCGGCGGCGGTCACGTCACCGCCGCCATCCACCGGCTCGCGCGGGGCGGCCTCGCCAACGTGCTCCGCCACGTCGGCGTGCTGGCGGGGGAGGTCGAGACGCGGGAGTCGCTCGGCCTGCCGCCGCAGACGCTCCTGATGGCGACCGACGCGGACGCCTACCTGCTCGCTCCCGTCTCCGGCCTCTTCGAGACGCTGGTCGACCTCGGCGGCCGTGTGCGGGCGGGCGAGGTGGTCGGCCGGATCCACTCGCTCGAGCGCCCCGACCTCGAGCCGGAGCCGGTCGTCGCCCGCAGCGACGGGATCGTCTGCGTCGTGCGCGCGATCG
>DASTIC010000144.1:0-13978 GCA_035717845.1 Solirubrobacteraceae bacterium | reverse complement strand
AGAAGGCCCACGGGGCCGATCCGAACGAGGTCGAGCGCCAGGAGCGCGAGGCCCTCGGGGCCACGCAGCAGGCCGAGTTCGCGACCCCGTCGGACGCCCCGCCGGCCGACGACGTGGCCGCGGTCGCGGCGACCGACGAGGTCGCGCCCGCCGAGGTCGCCGAACCGGCGCCGGAGCCGCAGCCCGAGCCGGAGCTCGAGCGTCAGGTCGAGGAGCCCTGGCCCGAGCAGGAGCCCGACGAGGTTCCGCCCGGCGACGCGCTGGAGCATCCCCAATCAGGCGAGGAGCCGGAGTCGGAGGACGTCCTCGAGGAGACTCCCGACTTCCTCCAGGAGACGCCCGAGCACGACCGCCTGTGGTTCGAGCAGCGGCCACCGCGGGACTTCGACTGGGACAAGTAAGCGCCGCCTGGATACCCGTCCAGAACCCTTGAGCGCTGCGGTCGACGGGCCGACAACATCATCGAGACCACCGGCCTTCCCCGTACGGGCGGCCCGCACGGTCGGCCTCGTCACTCCCGATCGAGGCGTCGGAGACGCGGCGGGTTCGTTCTCCTGCCCCGGAGCGCATCCCACCGTCCTCCGGCCGGCTCACTCGACACGGGCCGCGCGGCTGCCGCCGCGCGGCCCGGAGCCGTTCCGCGTCAGTGCGTTCGCCGCTCCGGCCATCGCCGGCGCGGCCACGATCACCTCCGGCCGCACCGTGGGCAGGCACGCCTCGATGTCCGCGATCTGGCCCGGCACCGCCTTGATGAAGACCTCGCGCATGTCGAAGCGGAACTTGTCCAGCCCCTTGAGCGCCGGCCGCTCGGGGAACTCCTCGTTCATCTGCGCCATGTCCCGGTCGGGCGCGTGGACGTGCGGGAGGAAGCGCGCGCCCGACGTGGCCGTCGGCGGGCATCGTCGCGAGGAGGATGCGGGTCATGCCACCACGAGGCACGACCCGCACCCCCTGTGTGATCAGGAGATTCCCTAGCCGCGCCGGTACAGCCGCGCGGTCAGGGGAGCGAAGATCGCCGCGATCACCCCCGCCGTGCCGAGCACGATGAGGATGTCGCCCATCTCGGCGTTCCCCTCCATCAGGCCCCGCGACGCGGTGGCGAGGATCGAGATCGGGTTCGCGTCGACGAAGTCCTCGAGCCCGTTCGGCAGCGTGTCGGGATCCACGAACACGTTGGACAGGAAGGTGAGCGGGAAGATGCTCATGAAGCCGGTGTTCATGACCGCGCTGGGCGAGCGCAGGAGCAGCCCGAGCGTGGTGAACACCCACGAGAGGCCGAACGAGAACACGACCACGAGCGCCAGCGCGGCGAGCACGCCGGGGACGCCCGCGCCGGGCCGGTAGCCGAGCGCGACGCCGAGGACGATGATCACGCTCCCACCGATCACGTAGCGCACGGTGTCGCCGAGCAGCGAGCCCAGGAGCGGGGACGCCGGCCAGATCGGCAGCGACCGGAACCGGTCGACGACGCCCTTCGTGAGGTCGGTGTTGAGCGCCACGCCCGAGTACACGGTCGTGAAGAGGACCGACATGACGAGGATGCCGGGGAGGATGTAGTCGAGGTACTCGCCGGTCGAGCCCGCGATCGCGCCGCCGAACAGGTACGTGAACATCAGCACGAACATGACCGGCGTAATCGTCACGTCGAGCAGCTGCTCGGGCACGTGCTTGACCTTGAGCATGCCGCGCCAGCCGAAGGTCATCGCCGCCGACAGGGCGCTCGGACGCGGCGGCCGGGCGGTCGAGGCGATCGCCTTGCGGACGGCGGCCTCGTCGGCGCCGGTCGACGTCCGGGTCTCGATCGTGCTCATGCCGCCGCCTCCTGTTCCTCGACGTCGGGCTCGGCGGTGTGGCCGGTGAGGGCGAGGAAGACCTCGTCCAGGCTCGGCTGGCCGAGCGAGAAGTCCGCGATGCGGATGCCGGCGCGCGACAGCGCCGCGACCGCCTCGGCGCCCCGGTCGCCGTCCGCGCACTGCACGGACAGCCCGGCCGGGTCGGGCTCGAGGTGCACGGTGCCCAGCTCGCGCGCCAGCACCTGCTCGGCCTCGGGGCGCTGCTCGGGGTCGAGCAGCCGCACGTGCAGCGAGCCGGAGCCGACCGACGCCTTCAGCTGGCCCGGCGTCCCCTCGGCGATGACCTTGCCGTGGTCGATCACCGCAATCCCCTCGGCGAGCTGATCGGCCTCCTCGAGGTACTGGGTGCAGAGTAGGATCGTCGTCCCGCCCGCGACCAGCATGCGGATGATGTCCCACACCTGGGTGCGCGACCGCGGGTCGAGCCCGGTCGTCGGCTCGTCGAGGAACATCAGCTGCGGGGTGACGACGATGCTCGCCGCGATGTCGAGCCGCCGCCGCATCCCGCCGGAATAGTGCTTCACCAGCCGGGTGGCTGCCTCGGCCAGCCCGAACGCCTCGAGCAGCTCCGCCGCCCGCTCCTTGGCCGCGGCGCGCCGGAGCCCGAGCAGGCGGCCGATGAGGATCAGGTTCTCGCGGCCCGTGAGGTCCTCGTCGACGGACGCGAGCTGGCCGGTGAGGCTCACCACGCCGCGGACCTCGTCCGCCTCGGTGAGGATGTCGTGGCCGAGGACCCGCGCGCTGCCGGCGTCGGGCCGGATCAGCGTGGCGAGCATCCGGATCGTGGTCGTCTTGCCGGCGCCGTTGGGGCCCAGGACGCCATAGACCGAGCCGCTCGGGACCGCCAGGTCCACGCCGTCGACGGCCCGCGTCTCGCCGAACACCTTCACGAGGCCGGTGGCTTCGATCGCAAGGGGGGTCATGACACTTCAGACCCTAGTGCCGGCGAGAACTCATCGCCAAATGGGACCGTTTCGTCGCCTCAGCGCGCCTCGCTTAGACTCGCCCCGAGGCCATGAGCGCTCCGCCGATCATCAGAGCGGGCCGGGCCCGCCCCTTCGGCGCGGCGCAGACGCGGACGCCCCAGTATGCGGTCGCGGTCGCGGTCGTCGCGCTGGCGTACTACCTGGCCGGACGTGCCGCGTTGGAACTCGCGTATCTCGACGGTGCGGTCGCGGCGATGTGGCTCCCGGCCGGGATCGGCCTCGCGGTCCTCGTCCTGTATGGGCCGTGGATGGTGCCTGGCGTCGTGATCGGCGACTTGGTCCTCGGGGACTACTCGACGCCGCCCGGCACCGTGCTGGCGCAGACCGTCGGGAACACGGTTGCGCTCGTCGTGGCCGCCGCGCTGATGCGCCGGCTCACCCAGGGGCGGACCGGGCTTGATCGCGTGTTCGACGTGCTGGCGTTCACCGCTTGCGCGCTGGTCGCAGCGGTGGTCAGTGCCGCATTCGGACCTACGGCGCTCCGCCTCGGCGGCGTGATCGCGGCGGACGAGCTCGGCGAGGTGTTCCGCACGTGGACGCTCGGGGACGCGGCGGGGGTGCTCGTCGTCGCGCCGGCGTTGCTCACGTGGGCGACCGCCGGCGTGCGCGGCATCCATCGGCCGCAGCTCGCTGAGGCGGGCGTCCTGCTCGTCGCGCTGGTGCTGCTCGCTGAGCTGCCGCCCCAGCGCGAAGTCCCGTATGTGGTGTTCCCGGCGCTTCTGTGGGCGGCGCTGCGCTTCGGCCCTCGGGGCGCCGCCACGGCGACGCTCATCGTGTGCTCGATCACCGTGTGGAACACGGCCCAGAATTCCGGGCCGTTCCTGCGCGAGTCGGTCACCGACAGCCTGCTCTCGACCCAGCTCTTCATCGCCACGGCCGCGGTCACGTCGCTCCTCCTCGCGGCGGTGACCGCCGAGCGCACCCGCGCCGCGCGCGCACTGGCGCAGACCGAGGCGGCGCAGCACGCTCTCGCCGACGAGCAGGCGGCACTGCGCCGGGTGGCCACGCTCGTCGCCGGCGACGCGGCGCCGAGCAGGGTGTTCGAGCAGGTCACCGAGGAGGTCGGGCGGCTGCTCGGGCTCCCCGGCGCGAACGTCATCCACTACGACGGAGTCCGGACGGCGCGCGTCGTGGGCGCGTGGAGCGACGAGGGGCCGCCGCGGTTCCCGGTCGGCGCGCAGCTCGACGTCGACGGTGACACGGTGATCGCTCGTGTAATGCGCACCGGGCGGGCGGCGCGCGTCGACTACGAGGCGGTGACGGGCACGCTCGCCGAGAGGGTCCGGAGTGCCGGCTACAAGTCCGCGGTCGCCGCACCCGTCACCGTGGGCGGGCGGATCTGGGGTGTGCTGGCCGCAGCCAGCACCTCCGCCGACCCGCTGCCCGACGGCATCGAGCAGCGGCTGAATGACTTCGCCGAGCTCGTGGCGCAGGCCTTGGCCAACGCGGACGCCTACGAGAAGCTCGCCGCCTCGCGCGCGCGGCTCGTGGAGGTCGGCGACGCCGAGCGGCAGCGTCTCGAGCGCAACCTGCACGACGGCGCGCAGCAGCGCCTCGTGTCGGTGGCGCTCGGGCTGGGCATGGTGGCTTCACGGCTCGAGAGCGACCCGGCGGGGGCCCGCGACTTGTTGACCGCCGCCCAGGCCGACCTGACCCGCGGCCTCGACGAGCTCCGCGAGCTCGCGCGCGGCATCCACCCGGCGGTGCTCACGGAGCGCGGACTCGGCCCGGCGCTCGATGCGCTCGCCGCACGGGCGCCGGTCCCCGTCGAGCTCACGGCGATGCCCGACGAGCGGTTGGCGCCGCCCGTCGAGGCGGCGATGTACTACGTCGTAGCCGAGTCGATCACGAACGTGGCCAAGTACGCGCACGCGTCCGGCGCGACGGTCAGCATCGACCGCTCGAACGGCGCGGCGACCGTGATCGTGGCCGACGACGGCGTTGGCGGCGCGGACCCCGCGGGCGGCTCGGGCCTGCGCGGGCTCGCCGCGCGCGTCGAGGCGCTGAACGGGCGGCTCGACGTGGCGAGCCCACCAGGCGGGGGCACGCGCATCACGGCAGAGATCCCAGTCAGGTGAACAGTGGAGGCGGGGGGAATCGAACCCCCAACTCAGCCTTGCAAAGGCCGTGTGTTCCCGTTAGCACCACGCCCCCGGGGCAGGAACAGCTTACGGCGCGCGGCTCACAGCGCCCCGGTGCGCCGCGCGACCTCGGCGGCCGTGGCGGCGTTGATGTCGACGGTGTCGCGGACGTCCTCGGCGTACCCGCCCGCCAGCACCACGCAGACGGCGATGCCAGCGTCGAGCAGGCGGTCGAGGACGAGCTCGTCGCGCACCCGGAGGCCCGTCTTGGTGAGCTTGAGCCGCCCGAGCCGGTCGCCCTCCCAAGGGTCGGCTCCCGCGAGGTAGAACGCGAGCTCAGCGCGAGCGCGCGGGAGCGCGTGGTCGAGGGCCTCGGCGAGCGCGCTCAGGTACCGGTCGTCGCCGGTGCCGCTGGGGATGTCGACGTCGAGGTCGGAGGGGATGCGCTGGAACGGGTAGTTGCGGGCGCCGTGCAGCGAGAGGGTGAAGGACTCGGGGTCGGGGCCGAGCAGGTCGGCGGTCCCGTCGCCCTGGTGGACGTCGCAGTCGACGACCAGCGCCCGGCGCACGCGGCCCTCGGCCCGCAGCCTCCAGAGCGCCACCGCGACGTCGTTGAACAGGCAGTAGCCGCGCGCGAAGGCCCGGCCGGCGTGGTGCGTGCCGCCGCCGAGGTTCATGCCCAGGCCGCCGTCGACGGCGAGCGACGCGGCGGCCACCGTGCCGCCGACCGAGCGGCGCCCGCGCTCCACCAGCGCCTCCGACCACGGGAGCCCGAGGCCGCGCTCCTCGCGGAGGCTGAGGGCGCCCGTGCGGACGCGGCGCATGAGCTCCGGCTCGTGGACCGCCTGGAGCCACCCCCACGGCACGGGGTCGGACTCGCGCACCTCCTCCGCCTTCGCCGTGCCGTCGGCCACCACGCGCTCGCGCAGCAGCGCGTACTTGTCGAGCGGGAAGCGATGGCGCTCGGGCAGCGGGAAGCGCCAGCGGTCGTGGGTCCAGACGAGCACGGCTGAACGCTAGCGTCCGCGCGGTGCGCTCCTTCGCCGACATCCCGCCGTACGTCGAGCGGCTGCTGGTGAGCGGGGAGCGCGAGCGGGTCGGCGTCGTCCTGCTCGATGCCTTCGGACGCCGCTTCCTCGAGCGCCATGCGAGCCACCCGTTCCTGCGCCGGCTCACCGTCACCGAGCTCACGACGCAGTTCCCGTCCACGACGACCGCGCACGTGACCACGATGCACACCGGCCGGCCGGTGGGCGAGCACGGGCTCTACGAGTGGAACGTCTACGAGCCGGCGATCGACACGGTGATCACGCCGCTGCGCTTCCAGCGCTCCGGGGACGAGCGGGGCGACACGCTGCACGACTGGGGCTTCGACCCGCGGGTGCTCATCGACGGCCCCACGCTGTACGAACGGCTCGCCGCCGCCGGTGTGCCGTCGGTGGTGATGCATCCCAGCTCGTTCTCGCCGTCGACGTTCGACGGCGTATCGACCCCCGGCGCACGCCTGGCGCCGTTCGCGACCCTCTCCGAGGGTGTCGCGGCGTTCTTCGCGGCGCTCGCCGAGCCCGGCTACGCCTACCTCTACTGGGATCGGATCGACGCGCAGGGCCACCACCACGGGCCGGCCTCGCGCGAGTTCGACGCCGCCGTGCTCGAGGCGCTCGACGCGCTCGAGCGCGGCCTGCGGGCCGTGCCCGGGGCGCTCCTGCTCGTCACCGCCGACCACGGGCAGGTCGCCGTGAACCCGTTCCGCGTCGACTACCTCGACGACCTGTGGCCGGAGCTCGGCAGCCGGCTGCGCCACCGACCGGCCGGCTCGGCGCGCGACGTGTTCCTGCACACGTCGGCGACCGGCGAGGTGGTGGAGGAGCTGGGTGCTCGCCTCGCGGGCCGCGCGGAGGTCCATGCCGTGGCCGATCTCGTGGACGCGGGCCGGTTCGGCGACGCCGGTCCGCGCCTGCGGGCCCGGCTCGCGGACGTCTGCGTCCTCCCCGGGCCCGGCCGGATGGCGTGGCTGCGCTCCGCCGCGGGCGTCGAGATGCACTTCCGCGGCCACCACGGCGGGCTCCACCCCGACGAGGTCGACACCTGGGTCGGCGCGCTGGAGCTCGGCTACTCGTAGACGACGAGCTGCGGCCGCGGCTTCATCTTCATGACGTCGCGCGGCGCGAGGAGGTTCACGTCCTCCTCGTAGAACAGCTTGAAGCCCGGTGCGAAGTCGGGCGCGTCGCGGGCGAAGTTCCGGTACTTGGCGATCTTGACCTCGCGCCCGCCGAAGCCGTCGACGTTGAGGACCATGGCCAGCCCGTCGCGCTGCTTGAGCTCCTTGTCATCGACCATGTCGTCGGTGAACTGGTGGATGACGAACAGCTTCTCGGGCAGGTCGCGGCGCTCGACGAGCTGCGCCAGCCACGCCGACGTGGCGTTGACCTCGCGCGAGTCGACCTGCCCGATCACGGCGCCCGGCACCTGACCTTCCGACACCCGCCATTCGGGGTCGAGCGCCAGCCCCACATCGGGCTCCTTGAGCCACTTGCGCAGGCGGACCGTCTCCGTGAAGAAGTCCGCCCGGCCGGGCTGGATGTCGAGCAGGAGCAGCGCCTTCGCCCGCCGTGCGGCTCGCAGATAGCGGCGGATCACCGCGTCCTCCTGGCGGGCGCGGTACATCCCGTCGGCGCCGGGGTGGGCGTTGGCGATCACCGTGATCAGCTCGAGCGCCGGGATGACCGGCCGCCGCTTGCGGTCGTACGGCCGTGCCTGCCGCTGGAGCCGGCGCACGGCGCTGTCGGGCGACCCGATCCCCAGCGCGCCGAGCTGGGGATCCTGCGGGGCGCCGTAGAACGCGACGACGCGGAACTCCGGGAGGATGCTGCGCCCGCCGCGGGGCAGCTCGGGCGGCGGCGGAGGCTTGCCTTCCTCGGCCGCGCGCTGCGCGTCCTCGTCGCCGCCTCCACTTCCCATCACGGCGGCCGCGACCGCAACGGGGGCGACCACCGCCCCCAGCGCCGTCAGCCGCCGCCGCCAGTACACCTGCCGGTCGAGCACGGCGCACATCGTAGTGGTCCCTCCCGCGAGCCCAGACGCGCTTGGATCGGCCGCTGATCACCGCCGGCGGTCAGCGTGCGCGCAGGAACCCGCGGTCGAGCAGGCGGCGTGCCTGGGCTCCCGGATCGGGCGAGCCGAGCAGGACCACGCCGAGCCGCAGGCGGCCGCGCCGGGCCGTCGCCACGAGGCAGCGACCGGCCGCGACGGTGTAGCCGGTCTTGATCCCCGTGGCGCCGCGATAGCCGCTGCGCAGCAGCGGGTTGTTGTTGTAGAGGTACAGCTTCCGGCCCCTGATCGGGAACGGCAGGACGGCGGCCCGGCGCCGCACGATCCGGGCCAGGCGCCGCTCCCGCAGCACCGCGCGGCCGAGTGCCGCGAGGTCGGGCGCGCAGGAGTGGTTGCCGCGGTCGAGGATCCCGCTCACCGACGAGAAGCGGGTGCAGACGAGGCCCATCTGCCGCGCCCGGCGGTTCATGAGGTCGACGAAGCGCGGCACGCTGCCGGCCGCGCGCAGGGCGAGCGCGATGGCCGCGTCGTTCCCGGAGGGCAGCAGCAGCCCGTGCAGCAACGCCCGCACGCTCACCCGCTTGCCGCGCGGCAGCAGGCCGACGCCCGACCCGCTGTAGGCGAGCGCTTCGGCGGTGATCCGCGCCGTCGCCCGCGCCGGCAGGCGGTCGACGACCACGAGCGCGGTCATCATCTTCGTCAGCGAGGCGATCGGCAGCACCCGCTCCGGGCGGTGCCGCCACAGCACGCGACCCGTGTCGACGTCGAACAGCAGCCCGGACCGCGGCGGGCGCTTGAAGCGCAGTCGCACGGTGTCGCGCGGGTCGTCGAGGCGCACCGCCAGCGGCGACGGCGCGGTCCCGCCGCCGGCCAGCGGCGCCGTCCCGCTGTCCAGCAGCGGCCCCGGCGCGGCCGGCGGGGTGGCCACCGGCGCTTCGTCGACCGAGCGGGCCAGGGCGAGCGCGGCGCCCAGGAAGAGCGCCAGCGCGGCCACCGCCGGCCGGAGCCGGGGGCGCCGCCGCCGCCGCCGGCCTCCCTGGAGGAGCTGGTAGGGCATCAGCGACGCTTGTCGGGCGGCTCCGTGAGCGCTCCGAGGATCCCGAACGTCATGAGGAGCAGCACTATGAGCGACAGGCCGGTCAGTACGTCGGGCCCGCTCTTCAGCATCACGTAGACGGTCAGGAAGCCGAGCGCGCAGCAGAAGACCAGCGCGGCGAGCGTGATCGCGGCCCTCACCGCGCGCGCTCGAGCTGGCGGCGTCTTCGATGCTCCTCGGCGAACAGGCGCACAGCGAGCAAGCCGAGCACGAAGCCGCCGATGTGGGCGAAGTACGCCACGCCGCCGCCGTCGCCCGTCGGCTGCACGAGGTCGAAGTAGGCGAACAGGGCCTGCTGGAGGATCCAGATGCCGAGGAAGAGGATCGCCGGCAGCTCGAGGATCGTGAAGAAGAAGATGATGAAGACGAACGTGACCACGCGGGCGCGCGGGAACAGCAGCAGGTAGCCGCCGAGCACCGCGGCCACCGCCCCCGATGCGCCGAGCGTGGGGACCGTCGAGTCGGTGTCGACGAGGATCTGCGCTGCGTCCGCCGCGAGGCCGCCGAGGAGGTAGAAGGCGACGAAGCGGATCGGCCCCATCGCGTCCTCGACGTTGTTGCCGAAGATCCACAGGAACAGCATGTTGCCGCCGATGTGGAGCAGGCTGCCGTGCATGAACATCGACGTGAAGACCGTCACCCACGTCGACGGCTGGGGCTCGGCGACGCCCGTCACCCCGGGCTGGCCCTCGCAGACGATCGTCGATCCGTTCGCCACGGCCTCGCACATGTCGCCCGGGTTGGTCACCTCGTAGGGGATCAGCGCGTAGTCGGCGACCGACCAGTTGCCGCCCGCGCCCCCGTCCGGCAGCCCGAGGAAGCCGTCCTGGAGGAAGAAGTAGACGATGCAGTTCGCCACGATGATCAGCACCGTGACGACCGGGAAGTGCTCCGTGGGGATGTTGTCGCGGAGCGGGAACACAGGAGATCCCCGGGCCGGCGTCCGGCCGGCGCCCTTACCGGACGACGGCCATCCGGGCCGTCGATAGGTCGCTCGCGGCGAGCGGCCCGGCGCCGGGTGCGCTCTGCTTGACGTGCTCGTCCGCGTGGTAGGACGACCGCACGAGCGGCCCCGCCGCGACGTGCTCGAAGCCGAGCGAGTACGCGGCCGCCTCGAGCGCCGTGAACTCCTCCGGCTCCCAGTAGCGCACGACCGGGAGGTGCCGCTCGGTGGGGCGCAGGTACTGGCCGACGGTGAGCACCTGCACGCCCTGCTCGCGCAGGTCGCCGAACGCCTCCACCATCTCCTCGTGGCTCTCTCCCAGCCCGACCATCAGGCCGGACTTGGTCGTGACCTCGTCGCCTCCCATCGCCTTCGCGTTGCGCAGGACGCGCAGCGAGCGTTCCCAGCGCGACCCGCGGCGGGCGACCGGGTACAGCCGCGGGACGACCTCGACGTTGTGGTTGAAGACGTCCGGGCGCTCCGCGATCACCTTGGCCAGCGGCATCTCCTCGCCGCGGAAGTCCGGGGTCAGGCACTCGACCTTGCACCACGGAGCCTGCATGCGGATCGAGCGGATCACGCCCACCCATGCCTGGGCGCCGTAGTCGGGCAGGTCGTCGCGGTCGACGCTCGTGACGACCGCGTGGCGCAGCCCCATCCTCGCCACCGAGCGGGCGACCCGCAGCGGCTCCAGAGGGTCGTTGAACGTCGGCTTGCCGGTCTTGACGTTGCAGAAGCCGCAGCGGCGCGTGCAGGTGTCGCCGAGGATCATGAACGTGGCGGTGCCCCGCTCCCAGCAGTCGCCCACGTTCGGGCACGCGGCCTCCTGGCAGACGGTGTGCAGCCCCTCGTCCTTGATCATGCGGTCGAGCGCGCGGTAGTGCTCGCCCCCGGGGGGCGGCACCTTGAACCAGCGCGGCTTGCGGGTGCGGAACGGCAGCGTCTCGGAGCCCAGCACGGTCGTGACGTCCATGCCGCCGGGATTGGCCCGCGAGCGGGTCACGTGCAGGCGTTCAGCGCTCACGCCAGGGAGGGTACCCGCCCGATGCGCCGGGGCGTGACGATGCGCTGGCGGCGCCCGAACGCCCGGGCGAAGGCGTGCGCGGCCCGCTTGCGGAAGCAGTCGATCCCCTCGGTGGACCCCTCCTGGCGGAGCGACGTCATGCGCACGCCGGGGAGCCCGCAGGCGATCACGGACTCGAACGGCGAGAGGTCGTTGTCGACGTTGACGGCGAAGCCGTGCATGGAGACGCGGCGGGACACGTGGATGCCGATCGAGCCGATCTTCCGGTCGCCGACCCACACGCCGGTGAACTCCCGCCCCTCGCGCGTGGTGGCCGGCACGCCGGCCTCGACGAGCGCCTGCACCAGCGCGCGCTCCATCGTCTCCACGAACGCCCGTACGTTGGGCACGTGCATGATCGGGTAGCCCACGAGCTGGCCGGGCCCGTGGTAGGTCAGCTTGCCGCCCCGCTCGGTCTCGACGACGTCGATGTCGCGGCTCAGCGGCAGCTCGGCGGCTTCTGAGCGGCGCCCCGTCGTGTACACCGGCGGGTGCTCGAGCAGGAGCAGCAGGTCCGGCAGCTCGCCGCTCTGCACCCGCGCCCGGAGGCCCTCCTGGAACGCGGCGGCCTCGCGGTATTCGACCGTGCCGAGGTGGCACGTCCACAGGTCGTCCATGCAGACATGCTAAGGCGCTCGCGCGAGCTTGCGAGTGCGAGTAAGCCGCACTGGTTGTCTGTGGTCCGCCCCGCCCCGGCGAGCCGGGGCGGGGGTCCGTCGGACCTGCCTAGTTAATCGGCCAGCTCTCGAGCTTCTTGCGCAACGCGCTGAGGAACTGGGCGGCCGCCGCGCCGTCGAGCGCGCGGTGGTCCCACGACATGCAGAGGTAGGTCATGGGGCGGATCGCGATCGAGTCGTTGCCGAGCTCGTCGGTGACCACCACCGGCCGCTTCACGACCGCCTCGGTGTCGAGGATCGCCACCTGAGGCTGGTTGATCACGGGGGTCGCGATGATCGACCCGTAGCCGCCGGGATTGGTGATCGTGAACGAGCCGCCGCGCACCTCGTCCGGGGTGAGCTCGTTCGCGCGGCCCCGCCGCGCGACGTCCTTGATGCGGGCGGCCAGCCCCTCGACCGAAAGCTCCTGCGCGTCGCGGATGACCGGCACGATCAGCCCGCCCTCCCCCAGCGACACGGCGATCCCGAGGTGCACACCGTCGTAGGTCGTCAGGTTGTCGTCCTCGAGCGTCGCGTTGAGCGCCGGGTGCTCCCGGAGCACCTCGACGGTGGCTCGCGCGATGTAGGGCAGGTAGGTGAAGCCCGTCTTGGCCCGCGCGGCCTCGATCCGGATCAGGTCGGCCTCCACGATCGTCGTGCAGGTCGCGGCCGTCTGCAGCGACTCCAGCATGCGCGCGCCGATGGCCTGCCGCATCCGTGACAGCGGCGCGCTCCCTGCGGCGGGGGCCGGCGGCGGGGCGGCCGCCGGCGCCGCGTCGACGCGGGGCTTGCGGGTCTTCGCCGGTGCCGGCTCGTCGGGCCGGTAGGGGCTCTCGATGTGCATCGGCGGCTCCTCGCCGCCGCCACCGCTCTCCACGTACGCGAGCACGTCCTGCTTGCGCACCCGCCCGTTGCGGCCCGTGCCCTCGACCTGCTCGAGGTCGACGTCGTGCTCGGCGGCAATCCGCATCACGACCGGCGAGTAGCGCCGCGCGCCGCGGGCCGGGGCCTTCTCCGCGCCGCCGGCGGGGGTCTTCTCCTCGCGGACCGTCGTGTCGCCCTTGAGCTCGCCGGCTTCGCCGGACGACTCCATCGCGGCCGCCGCCTCGCTCGTCCCGCCCGCGGACGACTGGCCCTCGCTGACGTGGGCCTCGCCCGGCTTCGCGTCGGTGGCGATCCGGGCCAGCACGGTCCCGACCTCGACCGTCTCGCCGACGTCGACCACCAGCTCCTGCACCCGGCCGGTCGCGGGCGCTTCGACGTCGGTGTCGATCTTGTCGGTCGAGATCGAGGCGATGATCTCGTCGGCCTCGATCCAGTCGCCGGGCTGCTTGCGCCACTCGACGACGGTCCCCTCGGCGACCGAGACGCCCATCTGGGGCATCGTGACGTCGACCAGGGTCTCAGTAGGCGAGGAGCTCACGGCACGCCTCCCTCACGTCGTCGACCTGCGGGAGCACCGCCTGCTCGAGCGGCGGCGAGAACGGGATCGGTACGTCCGGCGTGGCGACGCGGACGACCGGCCCGTCGAGGGCCTCCCAGGCCCGCTCGGCGATCAGCGCCGCGACCTGCGCGCCGGCCGCGCACGTCTGGTTCGCCTCGTCGACGATCACGACCTTCGAGCACTTGCGCACCGACGCGAGGATCGCCTCCTCGTCGAGCGGCACCAGCGAGCGCAGGTCGAGGACCTCGACCGAGGCGCCCTCGAGGTCCTCGGTGGCCTCGAGCGCGGTGTGGACCATCGCGCCGTAGGCGATGACCACGAGGTCCTCTCCCTCGCGCGCCACGCGGGCGGTGAACGGGGTCTCGTACGTGCCGCCGTCGACGTCGCCCTTCACGCGCCGGTACAGGTGCTTGTGCTCCATGTAGACGACCGGGTTGGGGTCGCGAACCGCGGAGATGAGCAGGCCCTTGGCGTCCTCGGCGGTCGACGGCGCGACCACCTTCAGGCCCGGGCTGTGCATGAACCACGCCTCGGGGTTCTGGGAGTGGAACGGCCCGCCCGAGAAGCCGCCGCCCGAGGGCAGCCGGACGGTGATGTTCACCGACAGCCCCTGGCGGTAGTACATCTTCCCGGCGACGTTCACGAGCTGGTCGAAGCCGCACGAGATGAAGTCGGAGAACTGCATCTCGGCGATCGGCCGCATGCCCTCGACGGCGGCGCCGATCGCAGTCCCGACGATGCCCGACTCCGCGAGCGGCGTGTCCATCACGCGCATCGGGCCGAACTCGTCGATGAAGCCGTCGGT
>DASTIC010000143.1:0-9889 GCA_035717845.1 Solirubrobacteraceae bacterium | reverse complement strand
CGACCTGTTCGCGCCGGTGGCGGCCCGGCTCGCCGGCGGCGAGCCCCTCGCGGCGGCCGGCGCTCCGCTCGAGACCGGAGAGCTCGTCGCCCTCGAGCGCTCGCGGCCGCGGCGCGAGGCCGATGCGCTGGTGGCCCATGTCGTCGCGGCCGACACGTACGGCAACGCGATCCTCGACGCCACCCACGCCGACCTCATGGAGAGCGGGCTGCGACTCGGCGACCCGGTGGCGGCTCGCACGGGCGCGCGCCGCGTGCGCGGGGTCGTGGCGCGCACGTTCTCCGATGTCGGCGCCGGATCGCTGCTGCTCTATGAGGACGCCGGCGGAGCGCTCGCGCTGGCCGTCAACGGGGGCGACGCGTCGGCGCTGCTCGGCGTGCGCGCGGGCGACGAGGTGCGCCTGGAGGCCGCGTGAGCCTCGGCCGCCCCCGGCTGCACCTGCGCGAGACGACCTCGACCAACGACCGCGCCCGAGCGCTCGCCGTCGCCGGAGCGCCGCACGGCACGCTCGTCACGGCGGGCGCCCAGACCGCGGGCCGCGGGCGCCAGGGGCGCACGTGGACCGCACCGCCCGGCTCGTCGCTGCTGCTCTCGCTCGTGCTCCGCGAGCTCGACCCGCTGCTCTCGCTGCGCGCCGGGCTGGCCGTTGCCGACCTGGCCGGTCCCGGTGCGCGGGTCAAGTGGCCCAACGACGTGTTGCTCGACGGCCGCAAGGTCGCGGGCATCCTCGCCGAGGGGCGGCCGCAGGAGGGCTGGGCGGTGCTCGGCATCGGCGTCAACGCGGCGGTCGAGCCGGGCGAGCTCGTCGCCGGGGCGGGAACGCTCGGACGGGCGCGTGGCGAACTGGAAGCGGCGCTCGTGGAGCTGCTGCTGGCATTGGAGCGGCGCCTGCGCGAGCCGGCCGAGGCGTGCGTGACGGCGCTGGGCGAGCGCGACGCGCTGCTCGGGCAGCCGGTGACGTGGGTCGGCGGCTCCGGCATGGGCGCCGGCATCGACACGAGCGGCGCGCTCCGCATCCGGCTCGACGACGGCGGCGAGACGATGCTCGACGCCGGCGAGGTGCACCTCGGCCGCTAGGCCGCTTCGTCGCCTGACGCCTCGCGCACTGCGGCGCGCACCGCTTCACTGGCGGCCTCGAGCGATCCCGCCTTCGGCGCGGCCCGCCGCCGGGTGCGCGGCTTCGGGGCCGGCTCCTCGGCCGGCGGCGCCTCGGCGGGCGCGGGAGCCGGCTCGCCGTCGTCGGCCGACACCCGCCGGCGGCGGGAGCGGCGTGGCTTGGGCGCCTCGTCTTCGACCGTCTCGGTCGCCTCGGTCGCCTCGGTCGCCTCGGTCGCAGACGCGGCCACGACCTCGGGCGCCGCCGCCTCCTCGCCGCCGGGCTTGCGCTTGCGGCGCCGCTTGGAGCGGCCCTTGCCCTTGGGGAAGTTGCGCAGCAGCTCGCGGGCCAGGGCGGCGGGCTTGCGGGACATCCGCGTGCGGGCGCCGTTGACGACCTCGCTCGCCTCGGCGGTGTGGGGCAGGGCCGCCGCCAGCAGCGCGGCCGCCAGCCGCCGGTCCTGCTGGCGTGCCGCGTGCACGAGCCGGCGGGCGTTGCGGGCGTGGGCGCCGCCGGACGAGTTCACGAGCAGGCCGAGCAGCCGCTTGGTCTCGGGCCAGCGCTGCACGGCGTACTCCTCGTGCACCTCGCGCGTCATGTTCGCGCACCGCCAGATCCAGTTGTTGGCCTGGTCGCGCCGCCCGATCTTCTTCTCGGCCAGCGCCTGGAGCACGACCTTCACGCCCTCGCGCTTGTCGTCGCGCGGCCACATCTCCACGAAGTCGAGCGCCCGGTCGAACGCCTCGGCGTCCTTGCCGGAGGCGATCTCCTGGAGCGCCTTGAGGCGCAGCTGCGGGTTCTTGTTGCGCTCGACCGCGGTGGTCAGGAACGTGCGCTTGAGCTCGCCGCCCTGGTCGAAGTGGAGCATGGCCCGCGCCCGGCGCCAGCCGGTCGGGGCGACCCGCGCGCCGGCCAGCGCGGCCCACTGCACCTGCTCGCCGTAGTCGAGATGCTCGACGGCGATCCGCCACAGCTCGCGCTCGAAGACCTCGATCCGCCGGTTCTCATCATCGGTGACGGGGAGCACGCGGCGCTCGACCCGGAGTCGGCGGCCGCGACCGCGGCGCACCGGCCCGACGACGATGGCGCCGCCCCGGTACACGTCGCGATCGAGCAGCGAATGGAGCGTGACGACCGGGTCGTCGTGCTTGGTCGCCGGGTGCACGAAGTCGACGACGATGCCGGCCTCCTTGCCCTGCTGGCGACGCGTCACGCGCCCGACCCGCTGCTGGTAGATGCGGCGCGAGGCGGTGGGCGCCAGGTGCATGCAGACCGTCGCGCGCGGGGAGTTCCAGCCTTCGGCGAGCAGTTGCGCGTTGACCAGCACGTCAATGTCGCCGCGCTCGTAGCGGGCGAGGATGTTGGCCAGCTCGCGCTTGCGCGTCTCGCCGGAGACGGCCTGCGCCTTCATCCCGAGGTCGCGGAACGCCTGGGCGACGTTGTACGCGTGCCGCACGCCGGCCGCGTAGACCACGCCCGGGACGCCGTTGAAGCGCGTCTTGTAGAGGTCCGCGACCGCGAGGTTGAAGGGGAGCTGGTCCAGCAGCTCGGCCAGCATCTCCTGGTCGAACTCGGTGTCCACCTCGCCGCGGCGCAGCGGCACCTTGGCGATCGTGCGCACGCCCGGACCGGGCGGGATCCGCACGCACCGCAGCGGCGAGATCACGCCGCGGCGCGCGGCCTGCGCGAGGTCGAAGCGCGACGTCTGGGTCGGGAAGAGGTCGGTGACGTGCCGGGCGATCAGCGCGCCGGTGGCCGTCATGCCGATGAAGATCGGGCCCGCCCACCGGCGGATCGACGCGGAGGTCTTCTCCCCCAGCGCCGTGTGCGCCTCGTCGCAGATGACGATCGTGTACGCGTCGGAGATCTTGCCGGCGTTGCGCACGAACCACTGGTAGGTCTCGACCGTCACCGGGCCGTCGGCGCGGTCCTCGCCCTTCAGCAGCGCGGGAGCGATGCGCTTGGCGTAGCCGCGGTCGCGCAGCTCGCCGTGGAACTGGTCGACGAGGTTGCGGCGGTGCGTGAGGATGAGCACGCCGCCCGTCCGCGAGGCGTCGACGAAGCCGAGCGCGGCGACGGTCTTGCCGGCGCCCGTCGCGTGCTCGAACCAGAAGCGCTTGCCGGCGTTGGGATCCTCCGGCGCCTCGGCGACCTCGTCGCCGTCGCGGGACGACGCGTCGTCCCAGTCCATCGGCTCCTCGGGCTCGTCGTCGTCCTCGTCCTCCTCACCCGGGATGCCGACGGGCGCCAGCACCGGGTCCGCCACCGGACCCGCGCCGTTGCCGTTGCCGTTGCGCTGCGCCTCGGCGAGCAGGGCGGTGAGGGTCCCGGACAGGGCGTCGACCTGGTGGGCGGAGAGCACCGTGCCGTCGGCCAGCCTCGGCTCGTCGACGCCCAGCAGCCGCTCGAGGCCGAGCAGGAGCGAGAAGGTGCGCCGCCAGCCGACCGAGGGCTCGGTCAGCCCGGCGTCGATCTCCGCCAGGGCAGCGTCGAGCGCACGGCGATGCGCCGTGCCGGGAGCGAGCAGAGCCGCGGCGTCCTCGCCCTCGGTGAGGAACGGTTCGCGGGTGAACTTCGAGGCCCGCTCGATCGCGTCGGTGGAAGGTAAGGTCGTGGCCGTCGTGGCCACTTGCGTGGTCTCAGCCAAAGAAGGCTCGTCGGTTCGCGGTGAGAAGGCCGCGGCAAACTCCGCGCGGCCTCGCCTCTGCGAGGAACCCTGGGCTCGAAGGGGCCGTACCGGCCCTCCGAGCGTTTGCCCCCGCAGGCCCGTCCATTCTAGCTAAGGCGTTGCGTTTGCCATCCTGAGCCTCCGATGCGCCGCCTGATCGCCGTTCTCGCCGCCCTCGCGCTCGTCGCCGTCGTCGTGATCGGGCTGGCCCAGGCCGGCGAGGAGACGGGCTCCAGCGAGAAGGCGCCGGCGTTCGATCTCGCCGAGGCCAAGCGCAGCCTGGCGGGTGCGCCACCGGTCCTGGCCGCCTTGCACAAGCAGTCGGCGACCCTCCTCACCGGCGGCACCAAGGCGTTCGAGAAACGCCTCGCCGACCTCCGGGGGACCCCGATCGTGATCAACAAGTGGGCGTCGTGGTGCGGCCCCTGCCGCTCGGAGTTCCCCATCTTCCAGCAGGTCGCCACCGAGCGCGGCAAGACCGTGGCCTTCCTCGGCATCAACGGCGGGGACAAGCGACCGGCGGCGGAGCGCTTCCTCGCCGAGCGCCCGATCCCGTACCCGTCCTACGAGGACCCCGTGCCCGAGAAGATCGCCCAGACGCTGAAGGCGGCGAAGTACTTCCCGATGACGATCTTCGTCGATGCTCGCGGCCGCACCGCCTTCGTGAAGGCCGGCGAGTACCGGACGCGCGCCGAGCTGGAAGCCGACATCGACCGGTACCTGTGAGCGAGATCCGCGTCGACCCGCTCACGGGTCTCAAGAGCATCATCGCGTCGGAGCGCGCCGGCCGGCCCGGCGGTGGCTTCGACATCGAGCCGCCGCCGCCGATCGACCCGGAGCGGGACCCGTTCGCCCCCGGCCACGAGGACCAGACGCCGCCCGAGGTCTACGCCGTGCGCCCCAACGGCGGCGCGCCCGACACGCCAGGTTGGACCGTGCGCGTCGTGCCCAACCTCTACCCCGCGCTGGCGCCCGAGGCCCCGGAGCCCGAGCCGCACGCCAACCCGGACCTCTTCACGGCCCAGACGGCCGCCGGCCACCACGAGGTGATCGTCAACGCCCCGGATGGCGTGGTCTCGCTCTCGGACCTCACCGCCGACCAGGTGCAGGCGGCGATGGAGGCGTGGCGAGCGCGCATGCGCGCGCACGCGGGCTGCTCGTGCCTGCACCTGATCGTGAACGAGCGCAAGGAGGCGGGCGCCTCGCTCCCGCACACGCACGCGCAGCTCTACGCGCTGGGCTTCGTGCCCGCCGCGATCGCCCGCGAGCGGGAGCGCTTCGGGGCCTACGCCGCCCGCACGATGGGCGGCGACCTGCTCGCCGACCTGGTGCAGGAAGAGGTCCGCCAGCGCACGCGGATCGTGGCCATCGACGACGAGGCGGTGGCGATCGCGCCGTACGCGTCTCGTGTCCCGTTCCAGCTCATGATCGCCCCGCGGCGCCCGCGCGAGCGCTTCGAGGACGACGGGCCGCTGGGCGCCGCGCTCCTGCACGACGTGCTCAGCCGGCTGCGCCGCCATCTGGGCGCGACGCCGCCGCTCAACCTGTGGGTCCGCACCGCGCCCTCGGGCGCGGAGCGCTTCTGCTGGCGGATCGACGTCATGCCCCGGCTCACCCACCTCGCCGGCCTCGAGCTGGGGGCGGGAGTGAACCTCTGCATCACCTCACCGGAGCGCGCCGCGGCGCTGCTCCGTGACGCTTGATCTGGATCGCCCTCGCGATCGCCGCGTCGATCGCGGCGGGCGTCGAGGCCGAGCGCCGGGCGGGACCGCGGGCGGGCCGGTGGGCGCGGGGCATCCTCAAGCTCCTGCTCTACGGCGTGATGCCGTTCGTCGCGTTCTTCAACATCGCGCGGCTCGAGGTCAGCACCGACGTCGGGGTCGGGATCGTGCTCGGCTGGGCGGCGCTCCTGCTCGCTGCGCTGGTGGCCTGGCTCGTCGGGCGCCGCCTTCTGCACCTCGCGCGGCCGACCGCCGGCGTGCTCGCCATCGTCGCCCTCCAGGCGAACACCGGGCTGCTGGGGATCGCGGTCGCCGCGGCGCTGCTCGGCTTCGACCACGTCTCGGAGGCCGTGGCCTACGACGCGCTGGTGCAGCAGCCGGTGTTCTTCGTCGGCTCGTTCGCGATCGCCGCCGCGACCGGCACCAAGGCCGGCGAGACCGTGCCCCAGCGCATCCGGGCGTTCTTCGTCCGCAATCCGCCGCTCGCCGCGGTGGTCCTGGCGCTCGTGGCGCCGGACTCGCTGGCGCCCGACGTGCTCGTCGACGCCTCGCGCGCGCTGGTCCTCGCGGTGCCGGTGCTCGGCTTCTTCGCCGTCGGCGTGACGCTCGCCGAGGAGGCCGAGGAGGGAGCGCTGAAGTTCCCGCCGCCGTTGACCGTCCCGATCGGCGTCGCGATCGTCGTGCGGCTGCTCGTCGCCCCCGTCCTGCTGCTCGCGCTGGCGGCGCCGTTCATTGACCTCCCGGCCGCCTTCCTGCTCGCGTCCACGATGCCGGCGGGCCTGCACATCGTCGTCCTCGCCCACGTGTACGGGCTCGACGTGCCGTTCGCCGCGAGTGCCATCGTGTGGACGACGATGGTCTCCGTCCCGGTGCTGCTGGCCGCCTCGCTCGTCGTCTGATGCGCGCGCTCGTGCAGCGGGTCAGCCGCGCCTCGGTGGATGTCGAGGGAGCGCGGGTGGCCGAGATCGGCCCCGGCCTGCTCGTGCTCCTCGGCATCACCCACGACGACACTCAGGCGGACGCCGACCGGCTGGCCGACAAGGTCCGCGCGCTCCGGGTCTTCCCGGACGCCGACGGCCGGATGAACGAGCCGCTGGGCGACCGCGAGGTGCTCTGCGTCTCCCAGTTCACGCTCTACGGCGAAGCCCGCAAGGGCAACCGGCCGGCGTACGTGGCCGCGGCGCGGCCCGAGCAGGCCGAGCCGCTGTACGAGCGCTTCTGCGCGCGCCTCGACGCGCGCCGCGGCGTCTTCGGGGCCATGATGGAGGTCGCGCTGGTCAACGACGGCCCCGTGACGCTGCTCGTCGAAGTCCCGTAGCTAAGCTGCCCCGCTCATGCCGCCCGAGGAACGCTTCGTCTGCCGCTTCGCCGCCGAGCCCCCGCAGGATCCGCTGCCCTACGGCCGGTGGGCTGACACGCTCCAGGCCGAGTTCCTCGCCGCGTGCCTGAAGATCGACACCGAGGGGACCGAGCTGGGCGACCCGGGCTCGATGACCTGGTTCCCCGACCGCACGTGGGCCGGGCGCACCTTCGTGCCCGTCACCTCGCGCACCAGCAACGGCCTCGACCTCTTCGGCTACGTCTCCTTCACGCCTGGCGACGAGGAGTCCGAGCCCGGCGACTTCTACTCGTGGGCCGACTTCACCGACGAGACCGCCGACCGCCACCCCGAGTGGAAGATGGACCTCTGCGAGGAGGTGATCGGCGGCTGGCGCGGGGAGAACGGCAACGTCGCGGCGATGACGCTCGTGTGGGGCGTGCCGCTCGTGCGCGGCGGCGCGTGGGCCACCGCGGAGCTCGCCGGCCTCACCGTCGACCAGTGCCGGGTGGCCGAGAACCGCTACACGCTGATCGCGCCCGACGCCTACCGCGGCGACTACCTCGAGATCGCGCTCTACGACGACTCGGCCGGCGAGCTGGCCCGCGAGTCGCTGTACGAGGACGACGGCGAGTAGCCGTTGCGCGAGGCCATCACCCGGTCCACGAGCCCGTAGTCGCGCGCCTCCTCGGGCGTGAAGAAGCGGTCGCGCTCGAGTACGTCGGAGACGTCGTCGATCGGCCGGCCGGTGTGCTCGGCGTAGATCTTCTCGATCCGCCGGCGCAGCGCGAGCGCCTCGCGGGCGTGGATCTGGATGTCGGTCGCCTGGCCCTGGAAGCCGCCGCTCGGCTGGTGGACGAGGATGCGCGAGTTCGGCAGCGCCGCCCGCTTGCCGGGCGCGCCGCCGGCCAGGATGAGCGAGCCCATCGACATCGCGATGCCGCAGCAGGTGGTCGCCACGTCGGGCTTGATGAAGCGCATCGTGTCGTAGATCGCGAGCCCCGCGTAGACCACGCCGCCCGGGCAGTTGATGTACAGGTGGATGTCCTTCTCGGGGTCCTCGGCCTCGAGGTGCAGGAGCTGGGCCACGACGAGGTTGGCGACGGCGTCATCGACCGGGCTGCCGAGGAACACGACGCGCTCGCGCAGCAGCCGCGAGTAGATGTCGAACGAGCGCTCACCGCGGGAGTCCTGCTCGACGACGACGGGGACCAGGGGCATGGCTTCATCTCCTTCTGTAATCAAGGCGCTCGCACGAGCTTGCGAGTGCGAGTAAGCCGCAACCAGTTAGTTGCGTTTTCGCCCATGGTACTATGCGCAACCCATGAGTTGCGTGACACGCGAGATCGTCCTCCCGGTGCCCCGCGAGCGGGCGTGGGAGCTGGTGACCGAGCCGGACGAGCTGCGCGAGTGGCTCGCCGAGGAAGTCGAGTTCGAGGTCGAGGAGGGCGCGCCGCTGCGCTTCGACGATCGCGAGGGCGTGGTCGAGCGCGTCGAGCCCGGCGAGCTGATCGAGTTCACCTGGGAGGACTCGCGCGTCGTCTGGCAGCTCGAGGACCACGACGAGGGCACGCGGTTCGTCGTGACCGAGGAGCGCCACGACATGGTGTGGGGGCCGAAGCTCACCGCGCTGGCATCCGCCGCCGCGCTGTGCCCGGCCTGAACGAGGTCTTCGGGGCGCTGGCCGACCCCACGCGCCGCGAGGTCATGCTCTCCCTCGCCGAGCGCCCGGGGCTGACCGCCTCGCATCTGGCCGGCGAGCTGCCGATCACCCGGCAGGCCGTCGCCAAGCACCTCGGCGCGCTCTCCACCGCCGGACTGGTGACGGCGCGGCGCGAAGGTCGAGAGACCCGCTACACGCTCACGCCCGCGCCGCTGGTGGACGCGATGCAGTGGATGACCGACGTGGGCGCCGAGTGGGACGAGCGCCTGGAGCGGTTGCGCCGGCGAACGTCAACGTCAACTGCGCTGGGTGGGGAGGGTGAGGGGGCCGGCCGCCGGGAGGGTGCATAACCGGCCAAAGCCACCTCGTCTCCGGGTGCTTGTCCACTTGTGAGCCGCTACGGCTCATAACCGGCCAAACACCCCTCGGACGAGGGACCGTTGCCCCCTTTGGCACCCCCACCTCCCTACCCAGCCGTCGTTGACGTTCGCTAGGACGCCTTCGCGGTCGGGACCCGCTCCAACACCTCGGCGTCCGTCAAAGGAAAATGGCAGGCGGCGATGTTGCCGCCCTCCTTGGGCTCGAGCTCCGGGGCCTGCTGGCGGCAGATCTCCTCCGCCTTCCAGCAGCGCGTGTGGAAGCGGCAGGCGGGCGGCGGGTTGGCCGGGGAGGGGACGTCGCCGGCCAGGATCTGGCGCTTCTTGGACGCCGCCAGTCGCGGCTGCGGGACCGGCACGGCCGACATCAGCGCGCCGGTGTAGGGCATCCGCGGATGGGCGTAGAGCTGGTCGTTGGTCGCCAGCTCGACGACCTTGCCGAGGTACATGACCGCGATGCGGTCGCACATGTGGCGCACGACCGACAGGTCGTGGGCGATGAAGATGAGCGTGATCCCCATCTCGCGCTGGAGCTCGCGCAGCAGGTTGAGGATCTGCGCCTGGATCGACACGTCGAGCGCCGACACCGGCTCGTCGGCCACGATCACCTTCGGCTTCAGCGCGAGCGCGCGGGCGACGCCGATGCGCTGCCGCTGGCCGCCGGAGAACTCGTGCGGGTAGCGGTTGTAGTGCTCGGGGTTGAGGCCGACGCGGTCCATCAGGTCCTGCACCGTGCGCTTGCGCTCCCCCTCGCCGGTGGCGAGCCCGTGGATGGCGAACGGCTCGGAGATGATCGTCCCGACCGTCTTGCGCGGGTTCAGCGACGAGTACGGGTCCTGGAAGATCATCTGCATGCCGCGGCGCAGCTCCTTCAGGTGCGCGCCCTTGACGGTGGCGATCTCCTCGCCCTCGAACTTCACCGAGCCGCTCGTGGGATCCATCAGGCGCAGGATCAGCCGCGCGGTGGTCGACTTGCCGCACCCCGACTCGCCCACGATGCCGAGTGTCTCGCCGCGCTCCACGTCGAACGACACGCCGTCGACCGC
>DASTIC010000142.1:0-19001 GCA_035717845.1 Solirubrobacteraceae bacterium | reverse complement strand
TCACCGGGTAGCGCCCTCCCTTGGGTGGTATCTCCGCAATCATCGAGCCCGCCGCGCGTTCCGACCTGCGGGCGCCCCGCCTGGCCGCATCGGGCGTACGGAGCAAGATGCGGGACGGGGCGCCTGGCCTCCCTATGTGCCCCGATAGTGCCCCGACATTTGCGCCGATTTCTTGACCGGGGACCGAGGTCTGACACTAGCCTGAGTCCGCATGCGCGCTCGGCTCGTCCTCGTCACCGCCTGCCTCGCCGCCGCGGGCTGCGGCGGGGGCGACGATCCGCCCGCGCAGCGAGCGCTCGTGCCGGTCGTGCTCGACGTGCGGGAGCCGGCGGACGAGGCGGTGGTGCGCACCGACTCGGTGCGCGTCGCGGGCTCGGTCGCTCCCGCCGGCGCGGCGGTGCGGGTCAACGGGAGCGTCGCCGAGGTCGAGGGAGACGAGTTCGTCGCCGACGTCCCGCTCGAGCCGGGTGCCAACGTGATCGACGTCATCGCGTCGGCGCGGGGGCGGGCTCCGGCGCTCACCGCCGTCCGCGTCACGCGCGAGCTGCCGGTCGAGGTGCCGGACGTCGAGGGGCTCGCCGTCGAGGAGGCCGAGTCGCGGCTCGCGGACGCGGGCCTCAAGTCCGAGCTGGAGGACGACGGCGGGTTCTTCGACGAGCTGCTGCCGGGCGAGCCGGCCGTCTGCGGGCAGGACCCGCAGGCGGGCACAGAGGTCCGGCGCGGTACGGCCGTGCTGCTCACGGTCGCCAAGCGGTGCTGACTAGGAGCGGGGCGTCGCGGCGATGAGCGCGATCCTCGCCTGGCCGCGCTCGCGGACGACCCCGAACACGATGCGTCCCTCGTACGGGTCGCCGCCGTCGCGGTCCACCCGGTAGCTGCCGCTCGCGCGCCCGGCGCGGCCGCCCCGAACGTCGAGGTCCGCGAGGTCGTAGCCCTCCACCTTGCCGTCGAACTGGCGGGCGTACTGATCGACGACCTGCTCCCGGCCCTGGCTGCGCCCACCGGGCAGCACGCGGAGGACGTCGCGCGCCAGCGTCCGCCGCAGCGCGGCGGGATCCTCGGCCTCGTACGCGTCCCCGAACGCCTGCGCGGCGTCGCGGACCTCGTCCTCGCTCAGCGGCCCGGTGCGGGCGGAGGCGCCACCCGGGTCGCCGAGCAGCACGCCCGCGAGGAGCCCCACGGCCACGAGCCCGGCGAAGGCGGCGACCGCCACCGCCGCACGGGCGGGCCAGCGCCGCGGCCGGACCACGCGCCGGCCGGAAGCGTCGTCGCCGCCCGGCTCGGCCACGAGCGGCTTCCTGGCGGTGACGGGCGGCGCCTCGTGCGCGGCCGCGTCCCATGCCGTCAGCTCCTCGTCGCCGATCACGCGCGTGACGTCGCCGTTCCCGGCGCCCTGGGGGGCGGCGGAGCCGACGGCGACGCTGCGCTCGGACTCCGTGACCCGCTCCCCCCGGGCAGCGGCGAGCACGGCCCGGCCGAGGTCGCCCGTCGACGGGTAGCGGTGGGCGGGATCCTTGGCCAGCGCGCGAGCGACGACGCGGTCGAACTCCCGTGGCGCCCCACGCTCGGACGGCGGCGCCGGGTCGTCATAGAGGTGGGCGTGCATGGTCGCCGGCACGGTGCCGTGGGCGAACGGCGGCCGTCCCGTGAGCGCGGCATGCAGCACGCAGCCGAGCGAGTAGACGTCGGCGCGGGCGTCCGTGCGCTCGCCGCGCAGCTGCTCCGGCGAGCAGTACTCGACGGTGCCGATCCACTGCCCCGACTGCGTCAGCTGGGTGTCCGATCCCGCCAGCCGTGTGAGCCCGAAGTCGCTCAGGTAGGCGTGTTCGCCGGCCAGCAGCACGTTCGCGGGCTTGACGTCGCGGTGCACGAGCCCGGCCGCGTGGGCCGCGTCGAGCGCCGACGCCACCTGGCCGACGAGCTCGGCCGCCAGCTCGGGCTCGAGCGCTCCCCGTTCCCGCAGCAGCGCATGGAGGTCGGTCCCGCCGACGTAGCGCATCACGAGATACAGCGAGCCGTCGTGCTCCCCGGCCGCATAGACCGGGATCACGTTCGGGTGGTCGATCGCGGCGGCCATCCGCGACTCGCGCTGGAAGCGGTCGCGGAACGCCTGGTCGCGTGCCCGCTCGGGCGCGAGCAGCTTGAGGGCGACGGGGCGGCCGAGGCTCAGCTCGGTGGCGCGGTAGACCACGCCCATGCCGCCGCGGCCGGCCACCCCTTCGATGCGGCAGCCGGCGAACTCGTCGCCTGGTTCGAGCTCGGGCACCCAAGGATTGTGACGCGGGTACGCGGCAACTACTGAGTCCGGATGCGCGGGTCCAGCCGCGCGAGCAGCAGGTCGGCCACCAGGTTCCCGAACACCACGAGGACCGCCCCGACGATGACCATCCCCTGCAGCAGCTCGAAGTCGCCGTTGGAGATCGCGCCCGGGGTGTAGCGGAACACGCCCGGGATGTTGAAGACCTGCCCCACCAGCAGTGCGTTGCCCACCAGCAGCGTCGTGTAGGAGCCGGCGAACGAGATCGTCGGCGCCGCGGCGTACAGCATCGTGTGGCGGACCGCGACGCGGCGCTCCGACAGCCCCTTGCCGAGCGCCGTGCGGATGAACAGGGCGTCGGCGTTGTCGATCATCGAGGCAGCGGTCAGGCGCAGGCAGATCGCGGCCAGCGGGGCGCCCGCGATCATCCACGGCACGAGCAGCGCGGCGAACCACGCCAGCGGGTTCGGGAAGAAGGGCTCGTAGATCCCGGTGTCGATGATCGGGATCTCGACGATGCCGCCGACGCCCTCGCCGAGCAGCAGCATCACCACAAGCGCCACCCAGTACACGGGCGCGCACAGGGCGAGCATGGCGACCGACGACAGCGCGCGGGCCCGCAGCGAGCCCGGCCGGCGCGCGCAGTAGACACCGCCGGCCATGCCGGCCGCGACGCCGAACACGGCCGCGCCCGCGAACAGCGAGAAGTCGGCCCACATGCGCTCGCGGATCAGGTCCGCGACCGGCCGGAAGGGCGGCTGCCGGCTGTTGCCGAGGTCGAACCTCGTGAACACACCCAAGAGGTAGTCACCCAGCCGGATGGGAAGCGACCGCGGGTCCAGGAACGACTCAGGACGCAGCACATGGAGCATCACGAACGTGATCGCGCTCACCAGCACCGCGGTTAAAGCCGCCGCCATGCACCGGCGCGCCGCGAACGTCAGATATGAGCCGGACATGGCGAACGGCGCACGGTAGCGACCCTCCGGCGCCGCTACGCTGAGCGGGCCGAATGCCCGCCATCCCGATCAACATTGCCGATCACGTCGGCCGTACGCCGATGGTGCAGCTCTCGCGGATCGCGCCCGAGGGGGTCGGCGTCTTCGCCAAGCTCGAGATGTTCAATCCCGGCGGCTCTGTGAAGGACCGGATCGGCGTGGCGATGATCGAGGCGGCGGAGGCGGAGGGGCGGATCGAGCCCGGTCGCACGACGATCGTCGAGGCCACGAGCGGCAACACGGGCATCGCGCTCGCGTTCGTGTGCGCGGCCCGCGGCTACGACCTCGTGCTCACGCTCCCGCAGGGCATGAGCCGCGAGCGCGAGGGCCTGCTGCGGCTCTACGGCGCCACCGTGCAGGTCACCGAGTCGCTCGGCGGCATGAACGAGGCGGTGGCCGCCGCCCAGGCGCTCGCCCGCGACGGCGACGCATGGCTCCCCGACCAGTTCTCCAACCCGGCCAACCCCGAGGCGCACCGCCGCTCGACCGGCCCAGAGATCTGGGAGGCGCTCGACGGCAAGGTCGACTACCTCGTCGCGGGGGTCGGGACCGGCGGCACGATCACCGGGGCGGGCTCGTACCTGAAGGAGCGCAACCCGCGGCTCAAGGTGATCGCGGTCGAGCCGGCCTCGTCGGCGGTGCTCTCCGGCCGCGACCCGGGGCCGCACAAGATCCAGGGCATCGGCGCCGGCTTCGTGCCCCCGGTGCTCGACCGCTCGCTGCTCGACGAGGTCATGACCGTCGACGACGAGGACGCGATCGAGACCGCGCGGCTGGCCGCCCGGCGCGAGGGCGTCCTGGCCGGCATCTCCTGCGGGGCGGCGCTGTGGGCCGCGCTCGAGGTCGCCGCACGGCCCGTCGCGCGCGGCGCCCGAATCGCCGTCGTGCTCCCCGACTCCGGCGAGCGCTACGTCTCCACGCCGTTCTTCGCGCCCGAGCCCGAGCGCGCCGGCGCCGCCTGAGTCAGCCCAGGCGGCGCCTGATCCACCTCGTCGCGTCGGCGCCGCCCGCCTCGACCACGCCGGCATGGCTCACGCCGTCGTACGTCGTGTACGCGACCTTCGTGCCGCGCTCGCGGTAGTCCTCGACGAGCTGCGTCGTGAAGTTCGCGATCACCGTGCCGTCCGCGGTGCCCTGGAGGACACGGACCCGGCCCTTGAGCGTCAGTCGCTCGGGATCCTGGGCGCTGATGACGTCGAACACCGGGTCGAGGTCGACGTCGCCGCGCAGGATCTCGTTCAGCGGCACGCCGCCGAACGAGTCGGCCATCTGGAGCCGGTCGTGGCAGCGGCGCAGCGTCTGGGGGTAAAGGCCGCGGGCGCGGTCCGTGAGCAGCTGCGGCACCCGGAGCTGGGGCGCGACGCTGTCCGCGGCGCGCAGGCCGAGCGCCACGAACGACCCGAGGCCACCGCCGGGATTCGGGAGCGATCGCGTGAGCTCGAACTGGACGCCGAGGTGGGAGGCGGGCGCGAGCGCCACGGTCCCCCGCAGGCGGAGGTCCGGTACCCAGCGGGACGCCAGGTCGGCTGCGAACAGCGCGGCGTGCCCGCCCTGCGAGTGGCCGGCGATCACGAACCGCCGTGACAGGCGCGGGTCGAGCTGCCGAGCGGCGCGCACGGCGTCGAGCACGCTGCGGCCCTCCGAGCGGCCGACCAGGAACGGATGCACGCCCGGCGTGCCGAGGCCCTCGTAGTCGGTGCGCACCACGGCGTAGCCGGCCCTCAGGAAGCGCCGCAGGAGCGGATACGCGTAGCTCACGAGCTGATTCGCGTCGTACCCGCGGGTCGGCGCGCAGGCGTCCGCGATCCCGGCCGTGCCGTGCGCGTACGTGACCACCGGCCAGCCGGCGCGCGGCTTGGGCCCGCGCGGGAGCGTCAGCGAGCCGGAGACGGCCACGACATCGCCGTCGACGCTCTTGGAGCGGTAGAGCAGCAGCCGCGAGTTGCGCTTCAGGGCGTCCGGACCCGTCTGCCGACGCGCCCAGATCAGGCTGCCGTGCCGGCCCTTCAGCGACTTCGGAGGCGAGTAGAACGCGTCGCCCCTCGGTCCCTTGCGAACGTCCTGGGCGGCGGCGGGGCTCGCCGGCGCGAGCGCGGCGACGAGCATCAGTGTCAGCACGATCGTGGCTCTGCGCATCACGGCACCGTATCCGCCCGTCATACGCCGGGTGGCTCCCCGCTCGCAACGGGTGCGAAGTCGAGCATGGCGTCGACGCCGTCGACCAGGTTCAGCGGGTCGCCTGAGAGCGGCACGCATGCATCGGGGCGACGGGTGGGGCGCAGGGGCCCCGGCCGGCCGCGCGGCGGCTGCGGGCAGGCGTGGATGCGGCGGCCGTCCGGGCGGCGGAACGTGAGCCGCCTTCCGCTGCTCGAGAGGGTGTAGCCGCCTTCGTGCAGGAGCCGGTGATGGTGGCGGCAGAGGAGGACGAGGTTGCCGAGCTTCGTGCGCCCGCCGTCGGCCCAGTGCTCGATGTGATGGGCGTCCACGAACCGGTGGCTTGTGCAGCCGGGGAACCGGCAGCCGCCGTCCCGGGCGGCCAGCGCGCGCCGCAGCGCCGGCGGGACGCTGCGCGTCTTGCGGCTGACGTCGAGGGGCACGCCGTCGCCTTCGAGGACGTGGACGAGCGCGGCGTCGCACGCCAATCGCCGCGCGACCGAGGCGGCCAGCGGCGGGCCATGGTCGATCTCACAGCGCGCACCGCCGTCCTGGCCGCTGAGCGTGGCGGTGTCGACGTGGACGACCACCTGGTACCGATCCCCGCCCGTCCGCGAGCCGCGGTCGCCGGCGAGGTACCCGTCGGCCAGCGCCAGCAGCGCGTCGGCCCGAGCCACGGGACCACGACGAAGTGGCGTCTCCGCGGAGACGTCCGCGGCGGCGAGCTCGTCGCGGGCGGCGTCGAGCGCAGCGAGGACGAGCGCCCCCTCCTCCGCCGGCAGCCGCGCCTGCAGGAGCAGCGCGCCATCGTCGTCGTGCTCGACGTACACCCAGCGCTCCGGGCGCCCGCCTGCCGTAGCGCGCTCGGTGGCGACCACCCGCCGATGGCCGCGAACGAGTCGCTCGAGCTGGGACGCGGTCGCGTGCCGTGCGAGCTCGAGCAGATCCTCCTCGCGCTCGACGTTCTCCACGCGCGTGAGCGCCCGCGCCTTCGAGTAGCTCAGCTCACCTCGCGCGAACGCGGCCCGGACGGCCGGCAGCTCCTGCAGCCGGCGCGCCACCCGCACCTGCTCGCGCGCCGCACCCGGCGCGATCCCGCACTGGTGGGAGATCCAGTGGGCGCATGACTTGCAGCCCCACTGCGCCCACCCCTCCCGCCGGTCGTACTCGGCAACCAGCTCCAGCCACCGGCACGTCGCCGCATGGATCCGGCACGCCAGATCCGTGATCTCCCGCTCGAGCAGCTCGAGCGGCACCGTCTTCGCCGCAGTCGAACACATGTTCGCATGGTACGCGGCGAGCCGGACGGGAGCAGCCGCCGGTGGCGGCGACGCGAGATCAACCGAGCCGCCTCGACCGCCGGCCACGGGCCGAAGCCCGCGTGGACCGATTCCTGACACGTGCGTTCGCGGCGCCGAACCATACGACCGTCCCGGCGTTCTCACACGTAAGGGACGGCGCGCGCCACGGGGACGGATCTCCAGACGTGCGGGGCGCGCGCCGCCTCCCCGCTCCGGCACCGCTAGATGTAGTACATGTGCGCGCCGGCCTGGCGGTTCTCGCGCTCCACGACGTCGGCGATCGTGGCGCCTTCGAGCACCGCCCGGGCCGCCGTCGCGGCCTCGGCGAAGATCCCCTGCGCGTCGGCGCCGAGCGGGCCGTCGAGCAGCTCGACGATCTCGACCACGGTGACCGTCGAGGGGTCGCGGGCGAAGGAGTAGCCGCCCTTGACGCCGCGCTGGGACTTCAGGACGCCCGCGCGGCGCAGGGCGGCGAACAGCTGCTCGAGGAACTGGACGGGGATGTCGCGGCGCTTGGCCAGCTCGCCGATCGGGACCGGGCCGGCGCCGCCGCTGCGGGCGAGCTCCGCCAGCGCGCGGACCGCATACGGGGACTTCGTGGTGATCGAGAGCACCCCCTCATCCTGCCACCATCACCGGCCGATGCGCGCACTCTCCCGCTTCGGCCCGCCGCTCGCGCTGATGGGCGTCATCTTCTTCTTCTCGGCGCAGCCGGACCTGAGCACGGGCCTCGGGACGTGGGATCTCGTGCTGCGCAAGCTCGCTCACATGGCCGAGTACGGCCTCCTGTGGCTGCTGTGGCTGCGCGCGCTGGGCCGGGAGCACGGGCTCGCCGCGGCGGCCGTCACGCTCGCCTACGCCGCCACCGACGAGCTGCACCAGACGTCCGTCACCGGTCGCCACGGCACCCCGGTCGACGTGCTGATCGACGCCGCCGGCGTCGCGATCGCCGCGGCGCTCTACCGGCGCCGGGCTAGAGCCAGCCGCGCTCGGTAGCGTGGAGCACGGCCTGGGCGCGGTCGACCGCGCCGAGCTTGCCGTAGATGTTGTGCAAGTGGGTTCGCACCGTGCTCGTGGAGAGCGAGAGCTCGAGCGCGATCTGCTTGTAGACCATCCCCTGCGCCAGCCGCTTCAGCACCTCGAGCTCGCGCGTGGAGAGCGGACACGGCTCCACCGAGCGCGGGCGGTCCTTGCTCGGGTACGGGAGGTCGTAGAGGACGGCGCGCAGCTCGCTCGGCCCGAAGCCGACGGCGCGGGCGGCCTTCAGGAGCTCGGTCGACGAGACCGGCGAGCCCTGCGAGTAGTGCGCGAGCATGTCCGCGAGGCGGACGAACGCGCTGTCGCCGTCGGCGTCGTCGGAATGGTGGCGCTCGATCGCCGAGGCGACGGCCTTCGGCATGTTCCAGCGGCGGGCGAGCACGCCGCCGACCAGCGCGTGGTCGACGCCCAGCTCGCGGCGCTCGTAGTGCAGCCGCTCCTCCGGGGTGCGGGCCGGCCCGTGGACCTGGCGCGGGTAGCCCGGGTAGGCGTGCATGAGCACGAGCTTGCCGACGTCGTGGAGCAGCGCGGTGACGAGCAGGCGGTCGCGATGCGCGTAGCCGGACGCGGCGGCCAGGCGGTCGGCCGCGCGCTGGACGGCCACCGCGTGCAGGCGGAAGCGCTCGGGCGCGGCGTCCCACGTCTTGCCGCGCTCGAAGAACTCGAACGTCTCGGCATCGGCGGCGAGCCGCTGGACGGCCTCCGGAGAGAGCACCTCGACCGAGCCCACGATCGACTCGACCTGGCCGCGGCGCGGCGACTCGAGGCCGTTGGCGAGCCGCAGGACGGAGATCACGAGCGCGACATCCGACTCGATCGCGCGCACGACCTCGCCGGTCGAGGGCCGTTCCTCGGAGACCAGCTCGAGCAGCCGGTTGCGCGACTCGGCGAGCGCCGGGAACACCTCGAGCGCCTCGAACGCCGCGGTCAGGCGCTTGCCGTGGCCCTCGTTTCGAGACCGGCCGACGACGGAATACGGCTCGCGTGAGCCTGCCTCTCGGGCTGGCGCCCTGGGAGGCGAGGCGGGGGGTGCGGAAGGCGGCATCAGGCGGTCGTCGGGCGTCACGAACGGTGACTCGGAAGGCGGCGTGCCGGGATCGTCCCGGCCTTCACCCTCTATCGGCATCTCTGGACGGATCGTTGAGCCGCCAAGCCCGCCATCCCGCCCGTTCAACTCACCCTCCTCCCGTTGAGCGCATGGTCCACCCTCGTCAGGGTCTCGCCGCGCCCGAGCAGCGCGATCGTCTCGAAGATACCCGGTGAGACGGTCGTTCCGGCGACTGCCACCCGCAACGGCTGGAAGACCTGCTTGCGCTTGAGCCCCAGCCGCTCGGCCGCGCCGTCGAGCGCCGTCTGCACGGCGTCCTCGGTCCATGGCTCGGGAAGCTCCTCGAGCGCGGCCCGTGCGCCGGCCAGCGCCTCGCGGCCGCCGGGAGCCTCGAGCACCCGCTCGCGGGCCGCGGCATCGTCGGCCGGGCCGTCGAAGAAGAAGTGCGCGAGCGGCCAGAACTCGGCGAGGGTCGAGATCTTGTCCTGCGAGATCGCGACGGCGTCGCGCAGTCCCGACCGCCCCGTGTACGCCTCGAGCCGCGCGGTCAGCTCGTCGACGTCCAGCTCCCGCAGGTAGCGCCCGTTCATCCAGCGCAGCTTCTGCTCGTCGAAGACGGCGGGCGCCTTGGAGACGCGCTCGAGCCGGAAGCGCTCCTGGAGCTCGGCGATGCTGTGGAACGGCGTCTCCTCGTCGTAGCCCCAGCCGAGCAGCGCGATGTAGTTGAGCACCGCCTCGGGCAGGTAGCCGGCGTCGCGCAGGTCCTGGACCGAGGTGGCGCCGTGGCGCTTGGAGAGCTTCTTGCCGTCCGGCCCGTGGAGGAGCGGCAGGTGGCCGTAGACCGGCGTCGGCGCGCCCATCGCCTCCTGGATGAGCATCTGCTTGGGGGTGTTGGAGTAGTGGTCGGCCCCGCGGACGACGTGGGTGATGCCCGCGTCGGCGTCGTCCACCACCACCGCGAGGTGGTAGACCGGCGTGCCGTCCGCGCGCGCGATCACGAGGTCGTCGAGCAGCGCGTTCTCGAACGCCGTCTCGCCGCGGATGACGTCGCGCACGACGGTGGCGCCTTCGTCGGGCACGCGCAGGCGCACCGCGCCCGAGCCCTCCTCGGTGCCGCGGAACCCGCGGTTCCCGTTCGTCTCCTTGAACGCCTTGACCTCGTCCGGCCCGGCCGTCGAGCGGTAGGCCTTGCCCTCGTCGAGCAGCTGCTGGACGACCTCTGCGTGGCGCTCCGCGTTCGCCGACTGGTGGATCGGCCCCTCGTCCCAGTCGATCCCCAGCCACTCGAGCGCGTCGAAGATCGTCTGCACGTTCTCGGGCGTCGAGCGCTCGCGGTCGGTGTCCTCGATGCGCAGGACCAGCTGTCCGCCCTGGCCGCGCGCGAGCAGCCAGTTGTAGAGCGCCGTCCGCGCGTTGCCGATGTGCAGCGCCCCCGTCGGCGAAGGAGGGAACCGTACCCGCATTGGGCTAAGCATGCCACGATGCCCGACCCATGTTGATCGGCGCCCACGTCTCGCCGGCGGGCGGGCCCGCCAACGCGGTCGAGCGCGGCACGGAGCGGGCGTGCCGGGCGATCCAGATCTTCAACCAGAACCCACGTGCGTGGAAGCCCACGACCTACTCGGAGGAGCAGGTCGCAACGTTCCACGAGGCGATGAAGGCATCGCGGGTGCAGGCCCTGCTCATCCACGCCGTCTACCTGCTCAACCCGGCCTCCGAGGACCCCGAGATCCGCGAGAAGTCGGTCGCCTCGCTCACCGCCTCGCTCCAGGCCGGCGCCGCGCTGGGCGCCGTGGGCGTGGTGCTGCACCCCGGGTCGGCGCTCAAGAACGGCGGCGACGTGGACGCCGCGCTCGGCCGCGCCGCCGAGGCGATCAAGGAGGCGCTCGCCGAGTCGGAGGGCTGCGTGCTGCACCTGGAGAACACCGCGGGTGCCGGCGGCACGCTGGGCCGCACGTTCGAGGAGCTCGCCACGCTGATCGACGGCGCGGGCGGCGGCAAGCGGCTCGGTGTGTGCCTCGACTCGTGCCACCTGCTGGCCAGCGGCTACGACGTGCGCAGCGCCGGGTCGCTGTCCGGCGTGCTCGACGAGTTCGACCGCGTCGTCGGGCTCGACCGGCTCGGCAGCCTGCACGTCAACGACTCGGCGACCGAGCTGGGCTCGAACCGCGACCGCCACGCGAACCTCGGGGACGGCGAGATCGGCGCCGCGGGCTGCGCGGCGTTCCTGTCCGAGCCGCGCTTCGAGGGGCTCGCGTGCGTGTTCGAGGGGCCGGGCGCCGCCGGCAAGGCGGTCGAGCCCGTCGACATCGCCAACGCCTGGCGGCTGCGGGCGGAGGGCCTTGTGGCCCGCGGCTAGGCGGCCGCGGGCTCCGCCGGCGCCAGCGCCGGCCCGAGCACGCGGTCGAGCTCCGCGGTGAGGGCGGCGTTGCGCCCGGCGACCTTGTAGCCGTCGCCGAACCGCAGGCAGCGGATGCCGGTGCGGGTGTCGACCTCCAGTACGAACTCGGCGTCGCCGGGATAGCGGGCGAAGAGGTCGCGCAGGTCGTCGATCACGGCGGCCGGGAGCCGGGCGGCGTTCACGCGCCGGCGCACCGGCTCGGGCACCATCGTCGCGGCCAGGCGGGCGACCTGCTCCTTGGCCTTCTCGATCTCCGCGTCGGAGGGGTCGAACCGCTCGGCGTCCTGAACGATGATGCAGCTCTTGCCGGCCTCCTTGTGGTCGACCCGGCCGCGGACGAGCACGATCTCGTCGGCCGCGATCACCTGCTGGACCGCCTCGAGCGTCTTCTCGAAGACCACGATCTCCACACTGCCGTCGAGGTCGTCGAGCGTGGCGAACATCATCGGCGTGCCGGTGCGGGTGCGGATCTTCTTGGACTCCGTGATCATCCCGCCGACCTTCACCCAATCGCCGTCGCGCTGCTCGGGGAGCTGGGCGCAGCCGCAGTCGGCCTTCATCCGCAGCGCCTCGCGGACCCGCTTGAGCGGGTGCTCGGTGATGAAGACGCCGACCGACTCCTTCTCGAGAGCGAGCAACTCGGGGCGCTCGTATTCGTGGCTGGGGATCGGCGGGTGGGCGGGGGTGAAGGTGCTGGGGGCAGCGTCGCCGAAGCCGCCGAGGTCGAAGATCGAGCCCTGGCCGATCTGCGCGTCGAGCTGCGTCTTCTGGCCCGCCGCCTGCGCCGACTCCAGCACGTCGAGCATCCCACGCCGCGTCGCGCCGGTGGAGCCGAAGGCGCCGCACTTGATCAGCGCCTCGATCGCCTTCTTGTTCACCGCGCGGCAGTCGACGCGCTCGCAGAAGTCCCACAGGCTGGTGAACGGCCGTCTGCTTCGGCCTGCGGCCTCGTCGCCGCTTCGCTGGTCTTCCCGCGCGCGCTTGATCGCCTCCACGGCGGCGTAGCCGACGCCCTTCACGGCGTCGAGCCCGAAGCGGATGTTGCCGTCCACGACCATGAACTCGTGGTCCGACTCGTTGACGTCGGGCGGCAGGATCTCGATGCCCATGCTCTCCGTCTGGGCGACGAAGAACGGCACCTTGTCCTTCGTGTCCATCACCGACGAGATCAGCGCGGCCATGTACTCGGCCGGGTAGTTCGCCTTCAGCCACGCCGTGCGGTAGGCGATCAGCCCGTAGCACGCGGCATGCGAGCGGTTGAACGAGTAGTCGGCCGACCGCTCGTTGACCGTCCACAGCGCCTCGATCACGTCCTCCGCGGTGCCCGACGCGCGGCAGCCCTCGACGAACTCGGGCTTGAGCTTGGCCATCGCCTCGCGGTTCTTCTTGCCGATCGCCTTGCGCAGGTCGTCCGCCTTCGGGCCCGAGAAGCCGGCGATCGACTTGGCGATCTGCATCGACTGCTCCTGGTAGAGGATCACGCCCTTGGTCGGCTCCGTGATCGGGCGCAGGCGGTCGTCGATGTACGTGATCGTCTCCGGGTTGCGCTTCCCGCGCGCGTACGTGGGGATCTGGTCCATGGCGCCCGGGCGGTAGAGCGCGTTGAGGGCCACGAGGTCCTCGAACTCGGTCGGCTGGACCTTCTTCAGCGCCTCGCGCATGCCCTCGGACTCGAACTGGAAGACCCCCACCGAGTCGCCCCGGGCCATCATCTCGTAGGTCTTCTCGTCGTCGAGCGGGAGCGCGGTCATGTCCAGCCGCTCGCCCGCCGAGCGCTCGATGATCGACAGCGTGTCCTCGATCACGTCGAGGTTGCGCAGGCCGAGGAAGTCCATCTTGAGCAGGCCGATCTCCTCGATCGGCTTCATCGAGTACTGCGTGACGGTGCGGTAGGCCTTCTGGCCATCCTCGGTCGTGCCCGCGTCGGCGAGCTGGAGCGGCACGATGTCGGTCAGCGGCCGGTCGGAGATCACCACGGCGGCGGCGTGGATCGAGGCGTTGCGGACGATGCCCTCGAGGCCCTTCGCCACGTCGACGATCTGCTTCGCCGTGGGATCCCGCGCGACCTCGGCCGACAGCTCGGTGCCGGGCGCCAGGCAGTCCTCGAAGCTCGGCGGGCGGCCCATGATCGGGTCGGGGATGAGCTTGGCCAGCCTGTCCCCCGCCCCGTAGTCGTGCCCGAGGACACGGGCAGCGTCCCTCGTCGCCGCGCGGGGGAACATCTTGCCGAAGGTGATGATCTGCGCCACGCGGTCGGTGCCGTACTTGGCGGTCACGTAGCGGATCACGCGCTCGCGCCCGCGCACCGAGAAGTCGATGTCGATGTCCGGCATCGAGACGCGCTCGGCGTTGAGGAAACGCTCGAACAGGAGGTCGTAGCGGAGCGGGTCGACGTCCGTGATCTGGAGGCAGTAGGCGACGAGGCTGCCGGCGGCGCTGCCACGGCCGGGGCCGACCGCGATGCCGTTCTCCTTCGCGTAGCGCACGAAATCCCACACGATCAGGAAGTAGGCGTTGAAGCCCATCCGGTCGATGACCCCGAGCTCCATCTCCATCCGCTCGAGCGCCTCGGCGGGCGGCGGGTCGCCGTAGCGGTGGCGCAGCCCCTCGAGCACGAGCTCGCGCAGGTAGCTCATCTCGTCCTTGCCGTCCGGGCAGTCGAAGCGCGGGATGAGCTGCTTGCCGAGCTCGATCTCCACGCCGCAGCGCTCGGCGATCTCGAGGCTCGACGCGAGCGCTTCCGGCATGTCGGCGAACGAGGCCGCCATCTCCTCCGGGGACTTGAGGAAGAATTCGTTCGTCTCGAACGACATCTTCGGCTGCGCAAGCGTCGACTTCGTCTGCACGCACAGGAGCGCCGCGTGGTGGTGGAAGTCCTCCTTGCGGAGGTAGTGGACGTCGGCCGTCGCCACGAGCGGCCGGCCCATCTCGGCCGCGAAGCCGCGGATCGCCTCGTTGACCTGCTCCTGCTCGGCGAGGCCGTTGCGCTGGACCTCGAAGTAGACCTGCTCGGGCCCGAACGCCTGAACCAGCTCGTCCAGGTGGGCGCGGGCCTGCTTCGGCTTGCCCTGGAGGATCCGCTGGCTGGTGCGCGCCGCCAGGCATCCGGTGAGGCAGATGACGCCCTGCGAATGGCGTTCGAGCAGCTCGAGGTCGACGCCCGGCTTGCCGCGGTACAGGCCCTCGAGGAAGCCGGCGCTCGAGAGCTTGACGAGGTTGCGCAGGCCCTCCCCCGTCTCCGCCAGCAGCGTCAGGTGGTTGCGCTCGATCTTTCCCTCGCGGGCGCGCCGGTCGTCGACGTAGTAGGCCTCGAGCCCGACGATCGGCTTGATGCCGTGCTTCCTCGTCGCCTTGTAGAGCTCCACGGCGCCGTTCATGACGCCGTGGTCGGTGAGGCCGAGAGCGGGCTGGCCGAAGCTCGCGGCGCGCTCGGCCAGCTCGTCGATCCGGCACGCGCCGTCGAGCAGCGAGTACTCGGAGTGGACGTGGAGATGGGCGCAGCCGGGAGCCGTCACGGGTCGAGAAGACTAGGCGGCGCATCGGACGTCGCCCATGACCGAGTCCGCTCGTTGGGGGGTCCGCGGCCTGACCGCCTGTACGTCGGTTGCGGTTGCAACCTTGACGGGGCTTCGAGCCCGGGATTACGGTCGCTCGGCATGAGCGTCCTCCCGATCCAGCGGACGACCGTGGCGAGCCTGATCGCCGACGACATGCGCGACCATCTGCTGTCGGGGGCGATGGCGCCCGGGACGCAGCTCGGCGACGACGACCTCGTCGAGGCGACCGGCGCTCCGGTGGGGGCGGTCCGCGCGGCCCTGGCCGAGCTCGAGCGCGACGGGCTCGTGGTGCACTCGCTGCACCGCGGGCTGGAGGTCACGCCGATCACGCGGGCGGAGCTGCGTGACATCTACGCGGCTCGGCGCGTGTTCGAGCGCGCGGGGCTCGAGGCGATGCTCGCTGCGCGGCCGGTCGACGTCACCTGGCTCCAGGCGGCCGTCGAGCGCATGGGCGAGGCGTCGGTGGCCGGCGACCACCGGGCGCTGGTGGAGGCCGATACGGCATTCCATCTGGCGCTCGCGGCCGCCGCGGGCTCGAGCCGGGTGACGCGGGCGGCTCGCGCCGCGCTGATGGAGCTGCGCCTGGTGCTCCCGGTGGCCGACCGCTCGGCCGACGACCTGCCGGCCCTGGTCGCCGACCATCAGCACCTCGTCTCGATCTTCGCCGCCGGCGACATCGAGAAGTCGACCGCGGCGCACGAGGACCATCTCGTCCGCGGCGAGGCGCTCGCCCGCGCCGGGATCGTCGAGTCTCAGCTCTGAACGCGGCGGGTCCAGGCCGTCATGTGGGCGACGGCCTCGCGGTTGCCGCGGACGACCGGCCGCTCTCCGGTCTGGATGGGCTCGCCGCGGAGCAGCCGGTCGAACACGGTGCGGGACATCGAGACCGTCGCGTCGGGCGTATGGCCACGCGCAGTCGGTGCGACCGAGAGGCCGGCGCCGTCCTCGGCCGTGAGGTACCAGGTCTCGAACCGATCGCCCTCGATCGCCTGGGCGATCGTGAACCTGTGCCCGCGGGTCCAGGACGGATGCACGGCGTACGCCAGCGTCCGGTACACGAGCTCGGGCTCGAGCTGGGCGCCGGCGCGGGCCGCCTCGGCGAGCGCGACCGTGCACGAGGGAAGCGTCTTGAGGGCCTTGGCGTGGCGCTTGCGGCCGCGGATCCGGGCGGGACCGAAGAAGCGCCCGATGCGGTGGTCGACGCCGGCCAGCAGCTCCGCGAGCACGAGCGGCGCCGCCTGCAGGTGGAACTCCGCGTCCCCGCGTGAGCGCGGCTCCTCGATCGCACGCACGAACGTGCGGCCGGAGGTGACCGAGACCGAGTACGTCCCGGTGCCGCCGATGCTCACGTCATAGGACAGCGGGCCCTGGACCGCGAGACCCTGAGCCGGCAGCAGCGCGGCCAGCACCCGGCCGGCGAGCGCCGGGTCGTCGTGCGCCAGCTTCACCAGCGCCCCGCGCAGCAGCGGGTACTCGCGTCGCGAGCTCCCGAGCATCAGCCCCCGGGCCGGAGGCTTCGAGGCCGGCACGATCCGCGGGCCGGCCGGCGCCGGCTCGGGAGCGGGCGTCGCGGGCACCGCCTCGGCGGCGGGCGCCGGCTCCGGGACGGGCTCGACGGCGGGCGCGGCCGCGAAGGGCGCCGGCGCGTCGGGGCCCCGGCCGGGCATGGCCCACTCGACGGCGGGCTCGGCGTCCGGGGCGGGCGGCTCGCCGTCCTCCTCGTCCTCGTGCGCTTCCGGCTCCACGCCCGGCGGCTGCCAGGCGCGGCTGCCCTGGGCGTCGGCGTCGGCGGCGCGCACCGGCTCGACCCCCGGGGCCACCGGGTCGCGCCGCGGCTCGTCCTTCGCGTCCCACTCGGAGGCGGGCTCGGCGTCCGGGGCCGCGGGCTCGGCGCGTTCGTCCGCAGGCTCGGGCTCCGGCACGCGGCGGCGCAGCGCCTCGGCGGCGGCGTCGAGGTCCGCCACGAGGCCGCCGGCGTCCGACGGCTCCCGCGCGCTCGCCGCCTCGGCCTGCTCGCGGGCCAGCCGCTCGAGGTCGCTCGCGCGAGCGCGCTGCTCGACCTCGGCGATCCGCGCCTCGAGCGTCTGCGCCGCCTGCTCGCGCTCGCGTTCGAGATCGGCGCGGAACCCGGCCGCCTCCTCGCGCAGGCGATCCGCCTCGCCGCGAGCGGCGTCGCGTTCCTGCCGCAGGCGCTCGCCGTCGGCTCGTGCCGCGTCGCCTTCGTGCCGCAGGCGCGCGACCTCGGCGGCCAGGGCCTCGAGCTGGTCGCGGAGCGCCGCCCGCTCGGCCTGCCCCTCCTGAAGGCGCTCGTGCAGGTCCCCCGTGGCGCCCTGGGCGTGCTCGAGGCGCCCGCGCAGCTCGGCGGCCTCGGCGGCGGCCGCCCGGGCGCGGTCGAGCTCGTCCTCGAGCGTCGCGCGGGCGACGCTCTCGCCCTGGGCTCGCGCCTCGGCGGCCTCGACGCGCTCCTGCGCGGCCGCGCGCTCGCCCTCGATCTCGTCGCGGAGTCCGGCGGCCTCCTGGCGGGCGGCCCCGAGGTCGGCGGCGAGGCCGCTGATCCGGGCTTCGGCGGCGGCGTCCGCTGCCCGGCGCTCGGACTCGAGGACCGCGAGGCGGACGGCGTCACCGGCATGGACGATCTCGCTTGTGCGCAGGCGGAGCTGCCACTCACGCGCGCGGGCGCGGACCTCGGCGGCCGCGGCCAGCGCGGCGGTCAGGGCGTCGCCGCGGGCAGCGTCGGTGTCCCGTCCGGCGAGGGCGTCGCGCTCGGCGGTCGCCTCCTCGAGCCGGCGCTCGAGCTCGGCCGAGCGCAGCTCGAGCACCTCAACCGCCTTCCGCGCGTCGGCGGCCGCGCGCGCCGCTGCCTCCTCGGCGGCCTCGGCGCGCCGTGCCCGGCGCTCCGCGAGGACGGCGTGGTCGATCACCTGGCCGCCCGGCTCGTCGGGCTCCTCCGGGCGCTCGGGCGCGGCCGGCACGCGCGGGGGCTCCGGGCCGCGGCTCAGGGGCGGGAGGCCGGCGCGGGCGCCGCTCGGCCACTCGACCCACATCGCCTCGGGGTCGGTCGCCACCACGTCGGCGGCGACGAGGTAGGTGCCGCGCCAGCAGTCCGGGTCGCGCGAGAAGCGGGCGTCGGGCAGGGACTCGAAGCGATGCTCGCCGCCCGCCGCCCGCAGGACGAGGACGGGCAGCTCGTCCTCACGCGCGGCGGCCTCCTCCGACCAGCGACCGCGAACCCGGACGAGCCCGCTGTCCGTCCCCGACGGCAGCCACTCGACCGTCTCGAGCGCGAGCCCGGGCAGCGCGGGGATGGCGGACGACTCGGCCACAGCCCGCCAATCCTTCCAGAATGGGCGGCGAAAGGGCCTTAGTCGTCCGAACCGTGACGGAGCACGACCAGCGCCACGCCGCCGGCGACGGCGAGCACGGCGCCCGCCAGCAACGGCTTGGGAACGTAGGTCGACCCGTAGCGGCGGCGGAGCGCGAACTTCCCGCCCTTCCAGACGGCCATGCCGAGGAGCTTGTAGAGCATGCGTAGGTTCTACCCGTTCCGGACGCGATGTGCCATCCGGGATTGCAGAGACCAGATCTCTATGAACCCGGGCGACGCCTGCTGGGAGAACAATCCGCCGGACTCGGCGAAGGTCGCGAGCTGCGCGTCGTACACCGCGTTCGCGCTCTCGCGCGTGACGACCCGCGCGGAGCCCTTGTAGAGCTTGATCCCGATCGTCCCCGTCACCCGCTCGTTCACGTGGCGGATGTAGGCCTCGAGGTCCGTCCGCAGCGGTTCCCACCACAGGCCCGCGTAGACGAGGTACGCCCACTGCTGGTCGAGCCGCGGCTTGAACTGGTTCTGGTGGATCGTGCTCGTCAGGCGCTCGAGCTCGCGGTGGGCCTTGAGCAGGATCGCCGCCGCCGGCACCTCGTAGATGTCGCGCACCTTGAGCCCCACGATCCGGTCCTCGATGTGGTCGACGATGCCGACGCCGTGCCGGATCCCGAGCTCGGCGGTCGCCTCGATCAGCTCCACGAGGCCCATCCGCGCGCCGTTCAGCGCCACCGGCACGCCGGCCTCGAACTCCACCTCCACGACCTCCGGCTCGTCCGGCGCTTCCTCCGGGCGGGTGACGAGCTGGAAGACGTCGTCGTCCGGCGCGTGCGAGAGGTCCTCGATCCACTTGCCCTCGGACGAGCGGCCCCACAGGTTGTCGTCGATCGAGTACGGGGCGGCCTCGCTGCCGCCCTTGACCGGG
>DASTIC010000141.1:0-6415 GCA_035717845.1 Solirubrobacteraceae bacterium | reverse complement strand
GGGCCTGGCCTCCCCGACCGAAGGAAGCGTGTCGGTCCTCGGGGACAAGGCGCTCACGGCGCGCGAGCTGCGCGACCGCGTGGGCTTCATCCCGGCCGGCGACCGCACCTTCTACCTGCGCCTCTCCGGCCTCGAGAACCTCGCGTTCTTCGCCCGACTGCACGGACTGCGGCGCCGCGACGCGGTCACGCGCTCGCTCGCCGTGCTCGAGGCGGTCGGGCTCGCGGACGCGGCCACCCGGCCCGTCGGGGGCTGGTCGCACGGCATGCAGAAGCGGCTGTCGGTCGCGCGGGCCCTACTGATCGAACCCGATGTGCTGCTGGTCGACGAGGCCACGCATGACCTGGACCCGGAGGGCGCACAGCGCATCCGGATGCTCGTGTCGGCGCTCTCGTCGCGCGGGACCGCGGTGCTGTGGGCGACGCAGCGGATCGAGGAGATCCGCGGGTTCGCCGACACCGTCACGCTGCTCGCCGCCGGCGCCGTGCGCTTCGAGGGCAGCGTCGCCGAGCTCGCCGACCGCGGGTCGTCGGGACGGTACGTGCTGCGCCTGGCGGGTGCGGCCCTCCACGGAGACGTCGGGCGCGCCCGGCTCCAGCGCGTCCTCGGCGCGAGCGCCTCGCTGAGCCTGCCGCTCGCAGGATCCGCCGAGCACGTCGTCCTCGAGCCGCACGCGGGCCGCTCGGTGGGCGAGGCCATCGCGGCGCTCGTCGAGGCCGGGGTCGCCGTCCTCGCGTGCCGCCAGGAGCGCTCGGAGGTCGAGGAGGCCTTCCTGAGCCTGTCCGCGGAGGCGGGCGCATGAGCGCGATGGCGGCCGCACTCGGGGAGGTCGCCAAGGTCCCCGCGTTCGTCCGGCGTGACTTCCTGATCGCGATCAGCTACCGCACGGCCTTCGTGGGGGACCTCGTGCTCCTCGGAGCCCAGCTGGTCGTGTTCTCGTTCATCGGCCGGCTCGTGGACCCGGCTCGGCTGCCGGCCTACGGCGGCGGCCCCGCGACCTACATGGAGTTCGTCGTCATCGGCGTCGCGCTCAGCCTCGTCACCGGGCTGCTCATCGGACGCGTCGCGACGGCGATCCGCCAGGAGCAGCTCCAGGGCACGGTCGAGTCGCTGCTCGCCACGCCGACCGCGGTGGGGACCGTGCAGTTCGGGACCGTGGCGTTCGACCTGCTGTGGGTGCCGGTGCGGATCGGGATGCTCGTCCTCGGCATCGTGCTGACCTTCGGCCTCGACCTCGAGCCCGCGGGTGTGCCGAAGGCCGCCATCCTGCTCGCGGCCTTCCTGCCGTTCGCCTGGGGGCTCGGTCTGCTCAGCGCCGCGGCGACGCTCGCGTTCCGTCGTGGGGGCGGCGCCACGGCGCTGATCGTCAGCTTCCTCGGGATCGCCTCGGGGGCGTACTTCCCGTTGTCGCTGCTGCCGTCATGGCTCGAGACCGCGAGCGAGGCGAACCCGCTCGCGATCGCGCTCGAGGGGATGCGGGAGACGCTGCTCGGCGGTTCCGGATGGGGTGCCGTCGGCGTCGACCTGATCGTCCTGCTGCCGCTGTCCGCGTTCGTGATGGCGGCCGGCGCCGCGACCTTCCGGCTCGCGCTCGCGCGCGAGCGCCGCAACGGCACCCTGGGGCTGTACTGATGGAGCGCCTCGACCGGACGACGCTGTGGGCGGCGGTCGACGCCGTGGCCGACGAGCTCCTCGACCAGGGGCTCCACGACTCGATCCCCCTCGCCGCCCTGCGCAGCCACCGGCTCCACCTGCTCGTGGCCGGCCGCGCTCAGGTGCGCGGCGTGGACGTGCCGCCGATGCTCCGGCAGGCCCGGCAGCTTGCCGGTCTGACCGCATCCGCGGTTCCTCGCGTGCTCGCCAGGGCACGCGCCGCATCCGACGAGCCGCTGATGCTGATGAAGGGCGCGGAGGCCGCCGCCGTCTACCCCGATCCGCTCGGACGACCCTATGTCGACGTCGACCTCCTGACGGCGGATGCACCCGCCGTGCAGCGCTCGCTTCTCGCCGCAGGCTTCCAGCCGCTGGTATCGGCGCCGTCGGTCGATGCGCACCACCACCTGGCGCCGCTGCACCTCCCGGGTCTCCCGGTGCGAGTCGAGGTGCATCGGCGGCCGAACTGGCTGAGCGGACTGCGCGTCCCGGCCGTTGCCGAGCTGTTCGAGGCTGCGCGCCCGAGCGCCCTCGACGTGCCCGGCCTGCTGGCGCCGGCGCCGGAGCACCATGCCATGCTGCTCGCCGTCCACGCCTGGGCGGACCGGCCGCTCGGCCGGCTCGGGAGGCTCATCGACGTGGAGGCCATGAGTCTCGGGGGCGATGCGGCGACGCTGGAATCGGTTGCGCGCGCGTGGGGATGCACGCGTCTGTGGCGCTCGACACGCCGAACCGCGCAGAGCGTGCTGTTGAGCCGCCGCGTCCCGGGCTCGCTGATGGTCTGGGCTCGCAGTCTGCCCGAGCTGCGCGAGCGGACCGTGTTCGACGCCCACCTCGAGCGGTGGCTCGCGCCCGTGTGGGCGTTCCCGCCCGGTCGGGCGCTCGGGTGCGTGGCGTCGGCGATGGCGCGCGACCTCCGGCCCCACCCCGGCGAGGGATGGGGAGAGAAAGCGGCGCGCGTGCGGCGAGCGGTGGCTCATGCGCACCGCCTCGAGAGCGAACACCGTGCCGCCCTGTCGCGTGCGCTGGGCTGGGCGGCGCCCGAAACGGAGGAACCCGGTTGACGCAGCTTCGACTTCGCGGTGCGGACCTGGCATGGCAGGACCTCGATGGCGACATCGTCGCGCTCGAGCCCACCGCCTCGGTCTACCTGACCACCAACGCGGCGGGCGCGCTGCTCTGGCGGCTGCTCGCGCGCGGCGCCACGCATGACGAGCTCGTCGGAGCCCTCGTGGCGGCCTATGGTCTGCCGGCCGCCGACGCGGCGCAGGACGTCGACGCGTTCGTCGAGGACCTCCGGATCCGCGAGCTGCTGGCCGCCTGATGGACGTCGTCCCGACGCTGCGAGCCGCCGTGTGGGCGGGGATCTCACTCCAGCGGGCCCGCCGCGGGCTTCGAACGCGGCCGCTGCCCGAGGTGCGGCTGAAGGGACCGCCGCCACTCCCGTCCGCCGCGGTGCGCGGCGTCACGGCCGTGCTCAAGCGGCGGGGAGCCAGCTGCCTCGAGCGCTCCCTGGTGCTCCAGCGCTGGCATTCCGCGCACGGCGAGCCGCACGACATCGTGATCGGCGTGACCAGCCCCGCCGACTTCCTGGCTCACGCCTGGCTCGACGGCGAGCTCGACCTGGCCGCGGTGCCGTACACCGAGGTCACGCGGTTGCCGCCGTGAGCGCGTCGATGACGCCGCTCGAGCTGGCGTGCGGCATCGTGCTGGGCTTCGAGCCGCCAGAACCGTGGCCGCCCGACTCGGCCGCCCTCGGCCCCGTGGCGGCCCTCGAGGCGGCCTTGCTGCCCGCGCTGCGCAACCCGCCGTGCCTCGTGAGCTTCTCGGGCGGCCGGGACTCGTCGCTCGTCCTGGCGGCCGCCACCCGCCTCGCGCGCCGCGAGGGCCTGCCGGATCCCGTGCCCGCCACCAACCGCGCCATGGACGCCCCGGCCGCCGAGGAGACGAGGTGGCAGGAGCTGCTCGTTGGCGCCCTGCGGCTCTCGGACTGGGTGCGGTGCTGCCACACGGACGAGCTCGACGCCGTCGGCCCCTATGCCCAGCGCATGCTGCGCCGGCACGGCCTGGTGTGGCCCTTCAACGCCCATTTCCACCTCCCGCTCATCGACGCCGCGCGCGGAGGCTCGCTCCTCACGGGCATCGGCGGCGACGAGCTGTTCGGCGCTGTCCGGCGCACGCGCCTGACGGCCGTGCGCACGCTCCAGATACGGCCACGGCGCCGCGACGCCGGCCGCGCCGCGCTCGCGCTCGCCCCGGCCGGCCTGCGGGCGCGCGTGCTCGAGCGCCGCCTCCCGATCGACTTCCCCTGGCTGCGACCGGAGGCGGCAGGCGCGGCGATGCGGGCGCTTGCCGCCGTCTCGGCGCGGGAGCCGCACAGCCTCCGGTCGCGCGTGCCGTGGTACCGCGCGCTGCGCTACCTGCGCGTCAGCCTCTCGAGCCTGGACGCGCCCGCTCGCTCCGGCGACGTCCGGATCCTGCATCCGCTCGCCGACCGCGCGCTGTGGCGGGCGGTCGAGGTCGCCGCGGCGCCGCATGGGTTCGAGGACCGCACGGCGGGGATGCGACACGCCTTCGGGGACCTGCTGCCGCCCGAGCTGCTCGCACGAGAGGACAAGGCGACCTTCGACGACGTCTTCTTCACCGGCCACGCGCGGGCGTTCGCCGACGCGTGGACTGGCGGCGGGGTACCCGAGGCGCTCGTCGACGTCGAGTCGCTGCGCCGGCATTGGCGCTCGGACTCACCGCGGCCCCAGTCCTTCTCGCTGCTCCAGGCGGCGTGGCTCGCGTCAGCCGGCGATCGCGCCGATCAGCCGGTCGGCGGCCTCGGAGAGAGCCGTCCAGCGCTGCGGCCGGCGTAGCTCGAGCACAGGCAGCGCGCTGACGTCGAGCAGGCCGCGCGGGTCGCTCGTGGGCAGGCGTACGGCCCGGTGCTGGTCGACGGCGGTCAGCCGCTGGGCACCACGGACGTGGCCGACCTCCACGCGGTCATGCCAGTCGAGCCTGACCCAGCCGCGCAGAGGGAGCCGGGGAGCGGTCGGAGGGCCCAGCTCCATGCGCCAGCGCTCCCGCTGGCCGATGACGCCGAGCGGCGTCCCGACCCCGAGCTCGGCGGCAGGCTCGGGGCGCAGATCGACGCACCGCGGCCCCGCCAGCGCCTCGCCATCCTCGAGGATCAGCACGTCGTCGGTCACGATCTCGTATCCGGAGAGCGCCAGATGGGCCAGCGTCGAGCTCTTCCCGGAGCCCTTGTCGCCGACGAGCGCCCAGGCACCGCCGTCGACGATCACGGCGCCGGCGTGGAAGCTGTCGCGACCGACCCACCGCGCGGCCATCGCGGCCACGGGAGCGAGGTACGGATGCACCAGGGCGCCGTCGTCGGGTCGCGTCAGGAGGTGGAACGCGGCCCGCAGGGGCGTCCGGTCGATCAGCACCCAGCCACCCGTTTGGAGACGGAGCTCGACGCGGTCGGCCGTGACGCTGTCGCCGAGCGGCCCGGGTCCCACCGCCGGTCGCCACAGGATCTCGAGCGTCGGCCATCCGGCGGGGACCGGTGCGAGGAGCCTGTGCGCGCCGTCAAGCCCGCGAAGGCGGAACCCGTAGGCGCCGCGGGCGGCGTCGGCGGTCAACGATCCTCGACCAACGTCCAGTGTGGGTAGGCCGTCACGTCGTCAACCTTCACCAGTGATGGAAGGAGGATGCCAGTAATGGCCTCTACGGATCCTGCGAGGATCGGCACCTACGAACGGCCCGAGATCCGGGTGCTTGGCACCGTTCACGAGCTCACGGGCTGCGAGAAGCAGTTCGGGGGCAGTGACGGCCATACGTTCGGCGGTATGCAGATCGTCTGCACGTCTACCTGATCGGCACCCGCCACGGGGCGGGGACTGGCGGGCGCCGGCGTCTTCGACGCCGGCGCTCGTTCGAGATGGGGGTCCGTCCGGTCGTTTGCTGGAGGGGTCTCGATCCGCCTCTAGAATGGCAACCCTTCCACGGTGGGAGCACACTGAAAGGAGGCCGGGCCCATGTGCGGCATCGTCGGCTACGTCGGACAGCGCCCGGTCCAGGAGATCCTCCTGGCGGGGCTCCAGAAGCTCGAATACCGCGGTTACGACTCGGCCGGGATCACGGTCCAGTCGAGCGGTCGGCTCGACGCCGTGCGCGCCGTCGGCAACCTGTCTGCGCTTCGCGCCGCGGTCGACCGGGCGCCTGAGGACGGCTCGGAGGGTGGCGTGGCCGTCGCCGCGCCGCCGGCGACCACCGGCATCGGCCACACTCGCTGGGCCACGCACGGGCGCGTCTGCGAGGAGAACGCGCATCCGCACTTCGACTCCGACAACCGCGTGCACATCGTGGTCAACGGAATCGTCGAGAACTACACCGAGCTCAAGGAGCAGCTCCTCGCCGAGGGCGCCGAGTTCACGTCCGAGACCGACGTCGAGGTCATCGCCCACATGATCGCCGGGGAGCTCGATGAGGGCGCCGATCTGGCCGAGGCCGTCCGGCGCACCTACAACCGCCTGCGCGGCCATTACGCGCTCGTGGCGGTCGCCGCGGAGGAGCCGGACGTGATCGTCGGCGCTCGCAAGGAATGCCCGCTCATCGTCGGTCGCGGCGACGGCGAGCAGTTCCTCGGCTCGGCGATCCCCGCGTTCCTCCCCTACACGCGCGACGTGCAGTTCATCGAGAACGGCGAGATCGTGACCGTCCGCGCCGACGGCGTCGACTTCATGACCGCCGACGGCGAGCCGGTCGCACGTTC
>DASTIC010000140.1:0-4623 GCA_035717845.1 Solirubrobacteraceae bacterium | reverse complement strand
TCGTCCCGAAGCTCACCGAGGCCGTGAAGGCGAAGAAGGGGGGCTAGGTGGCGGCTCCGAGCCAGTTCCCGCCGCCCGTCGACCCGGCGGCTGAGTTCGTCGGCCCGCCGACGGACGCCGAGGACGAGCGGATCGAGGTCGGGGTCGCGATCGTCGGCGGCGGTCAGGCGGGCCTCGCGTGCGCCATCCGCCTGCTCCAGCTGCTCGAGGACGACCCCGAGCTGACCGAGCGGCTGGGAGAGGTGCCGGTCGCGGTGATCGAGAAGGGCAAGGTGGCGGGAGCGCACCAGCTCTCCGGCGCGGTCATGAACCCGTCGGCGATCAACGACCTGTTCCCGGACGACGACTCGTGGCCGAGCTACGGGCCGGTCGAGGGCGAGACGGTCTACTTCATGCCGACCCGCAAGCGGGCGATCCCGCTCAAGCCCACGCCGCCGCCGTTCCGCAACCACGGCAACCACGTGGTCGCGCTCGCCGAGCTCAACCGCTGGCTCGCCGAGAAGGCGGAGGAGGCCGGCGCCTACCTGCTGACCGAGACGACCGGGCACAAGCTCCTCGTCGAGGACGGCGTCGTGCGTGGCGTGCGCACGGGCGACAAGGGGCGCGACAAGGAGGGCGGCGAGAAATCGAACTTCGAGCCGGGCTCGGACGTTGTGGCCCGCGCGACCGTGCTCGCCGAAGGCTGCTGGGGCCACCTCACCGGCGCCGCGCTGAAGGCGCTCGGCCTCGCCGGCAACGACCCGCAGGTGTGGGCGCTCGGGGTCAAGGAGGTCTGGGAGGTCGAGCAGCCGTTCCGCAAGGTCGTCCACACGCTCGGCTGGCCGCTGCGGCCGCAGGCCAAGTACAAGGAGTTCGGCGGCTCGTGGATCTACGGCATGAACCGCGAGGGCGAGACCCCGAAGGTCTCGATCGGGTTCGTGATCGGGCTCGACCACACCGACGCGCGGCTCTCCGTCCACGACGTGCTCCAGGAGTTCAAGCAGCACCCGCTGGTGCGCAAGATCCTCGCCGGCGGCAAGCGCGTGGGCTGGGGCGCGAAGGCGATCCCGGAGGGCGGCTACTGGGCGATGCCCCGCCTGCATGCCCCCGGCCTGGTGATCGCCGGCGACGCCGGCGGCATGGTCAACGTGCCGCGCCTGAAGGGCATCCACTACGCGATCCGCTCGGGGATGCTCGCCGCCGAGACGATCTACAGGCAGCTCAAGGCGGGCTCGACCGACTTCTCGGCCTACGAGGACGCGGTGTACGGCTCGGAGATCGGGAAGGACCTGTGGGAGTCGCGCAACATGAAGCAGCCCTTCGGCAAGGGGCTGATCGTCGGCGGCGCGATCACCAACGCGATGGTCGTCACCAAGGGGCGCTTCCCCGGCGGCCACTGGGCGACCCACCGCGACGCCGAGAGCCCGGTCGAGGTCTCCGACCGCGACAAGCGCTACCCGAAGCCGGACGGCAAGTACTTCTTCGACAAGCTCTCCGGCGTCTTCCTCACCGGCAACGCGACGCGCGACGACGCCCCGAGCCACATCCGGATCCAGCGGCGGGTCCCGCGCGAGGTCGCCGAGGCGTGGACGTGGATGTGCCCCGCCGGCGTCTACGAGGTTCCGGAGGACGCACCACGGAACGGGACGGTCGACCTGATCGTCAACCCGTCCAACTGCGTGCAGTGCGGGGCGATCACCGCCAAGGGCGGGCGCCTGACGCCACCCGAGGGCGGCGACGGGCCGATGTACCAGGTGATGTAGCGAAACTCAGGGCGGGCCAACGCGTTATGAGGGTCCCATGCTTCGCGCCGCCTTTGCCGCCGCACTGGTGACCCTTGCGCTCCCGGCCACCGCCGGGGCGGCCCAGGGCACCGTGTCCCTGGGCCTGTGCGCCCCCGAGGAGCGGGCGGCGGAGTTCGAGGCGCGCATGTCGCGAGTGCCCGGCGCGGCGCGGATGACGATGCGCTTCCTGCTCGAGAAGCGCCGGCCCGGCTCACTGCGCTATCGCCGCGTGTCGGCGCCCGGCTTCAGCCGGTGGACGAGCTCGCGCGCCACGCGCTACGTGTTCACGCGCCGGATCGAGGCCCTCGAGGGGCCGGCCCGCTACCGCGCCCAGGTGCGCTTCCGCTGGGTCGACGCCGACGGCCAGGTGATCGCGCGCGACCGCGCGTGGTCGCGCTCCTGTCGCCAGCCCGACCACCGCCCGAACCTCAGGCTGACCGCGCTCGAGGTGCTCGGCAAGCGGTACTTCGCGACGGTGACCAACACCGGCCGTAGCGCCTCCGGCGAGTTCCAGCTCGAGCTGACCGTCGACGGCGTCGCCAAGTCGGTGGCGGTCGGGAGCCTCGACCCGGGGCAGACCCGCCAGGTCGAGCTCCAGGCCGCCGGCTGCGGCGCGACGGCGAGCGCGTTCGCCGACCCCCTCGACCTCGTCGACGAGCGCTCCGAGGCCGACAACCGGCGCACGGTCGCGTGTTGAACGCGCATCTAGACTCAGAAGGACCATGAAGACCGACATCCACCCTGAGTACGTCGAGGCGACCGTGACCTGCACGTGCGGGAACACGTTCACCACGCGCTCGACCAAGGGCGACATGCACGTCGAGATCTGCTCGAACTGCCACCCGTTCTACACGGGCAAGCAGAAGCTGGTCGACACGGGTGGTCGCGTCGAGCGCTTCCAGCGCCGCGCCGCCAAGCGCGCCCGCGGCTCCTCCTAGCCGTTCAGCACACCGCGCCCGCTGCCGATGCATAGGGCGTGAGCAGCGAATCGCCCCTCGTGATGGCCGGCCGCGACGCTCCCGTCGGCGGTCAGGCCGTCATGGAGGGCGTGATGATGCGCGGCGTCTCGACCTGGGCCGTCGCCACGCGCAAGCCGGACGGCGAGATCGACGTGCAGTCGTTCCCGCTCGTCTCCTGGACCAAGCGCCACCGCGCGCTGCGCTGGCCGGTGATCCGCGGCGTGGTCGCGCTCGTCGAGTCCCTCAATATCGGCTTCAAGGCGCTCGGCATGTCCGCCAACGCCCAGCTGCCCGAGGACGAGGAGCCGATCTCCGGCGCCATGTGGGCGGGGACGGTCGTCGTCGCGCTCGCGTTCGCCGTCGGCCTCTTCTTCGTCGTCCCCGTCGCGCTCACGAGCCTGTTCAAGGACGAGCTCGGCTCGGCCTTCCTCTTCTGGCTCGTCGAGGGCATCGTCCGCACCGCGATCTTCCTCGGCTACCTCGGCCTGATGTCGCGCCTGCCGGACCTGCGGCGGGTGTTCGAGTACCACGGCGCCGAGCACAAGACGATCTCGGCCTTCGAGGCGGGAGAGCCGCTCACGCCGGAGAGCGCGCAGCGCTTCTCGCGCCTGCATCCCCGCTGCGGGACGAGCTTCCTGCTGATCGTGATGATCGTCGCCATCTTCGTCTTCGCGCCGCTGGGGCTGCCGGCGTGGTACCTGCTGCTCGCCTCGCGGATCCTCGGCGTGCCGCTCATCGCCGGCCTCTCGTTCGAGGTCATCAAGTGGGCCGGCCGCAACCGCGGCACGCCCTGGGTGCAGCGGCTGATGTGGCCCGGGATGCAGCTCCAGAAGCTCACCACGCGCGAGCCCGACCACGCCCAGCTCGCCGTCGCGATCGCCGCCATGGAGGCCGTCCTCGCGATCGAGGACCCGCGCGCCGCCTCGCACGAGGACCGCGTTGGCATGGAGGTCGTGGCGTAGTAACGTCGCACGAAGGTCGCCGGGTGGGGTTTCCGGCGACCGGAGGGCGAAATACTCTCTCTGTGTGATCGAGTCGCTGGTCGACCAGATCGAGGCCCGGTACGCCGAGGTCTCAGAGCAGATGTCGGACCCGGCGGTCATCGCCGACCGCCAGCGCTACGCCGACGCCGGGCGGCAGTTCAACCAGCTCGCTCCCGCGGCCCGGCTGGCCGAGGAGTGGCGCCGCGCGATGTCCGACGCGGAGGGCGCGCAGGAGCTGATCGACGAGGGCGCCGACGACGCCGAGCTGCGCGACGAGCTGCGCACCGCCCGCGCGCGGATCGAGGAGCTCGAGGAGGAGATCCGGGTCGCGATGGTCGAGACGGATCCCAACGACGACAAGAACGTGATCGTCGAGGTGCGCGGGGGAGCGGGGGGCGACGAGGCGGGCCTGTGGGCCGGCGACCTCTACCGCATGCTCACCCGCTACGCCGAGCGGCTCGGGTTCCAGACCGAGACGATGGACGCCTCCGACGGCTCGTACACGTTCGAGGTCCGCGGCGACGGCGCGTACTCGCGCTTCAAGTACGAGGGCGGCACCCACCGCGTGCAGCGCGTGCCGGCCACCGAGTCCCAGGGGCGCATCCACACGTCGACGGCGACGGTCGCGGTGCTGCCCGAGGCCGAGGACGTCGAGGTCGACATCGACCAGAACGACCTGGAGATCGACGTCTACCGCTCGTCCGGCCCGGGCGGGCAGTCGGTCAACACGACCGACTCCGCCGTGCGCATCACCCACAAGCCGACCGGGCTCGTCGTCTCGATGCAGGACGAGAAGTCCCAGCTCCAGAACCGCGAGCGCGCGATGAAGGTCCTGCGCGCGCGCCTGTACGAGATGAAGGCCGCCGAGCAGCAGGCCGAGCTGGCCGCCGACCGCCGCTCCCAGGTCGGCACGGGGGA
>DASTIC010000139.1:0-3032 GCA_035717845.1 Solirubrobacteraceae bacterium | reverse complement strand
CCGAGGTCGTCGAGCACGTGCGCCACGCGCACCTTCTCGTCGACCGAGAGCGACATGCCCTGCCCCTGCATGCCGTCGCGCAGGGTCGTGTCGTAGATGGCGATCTTCGTCACGGAGCGGGCGCGGCCTGGGGCACGATGTCCAGCCAGCCGGCGTAGCGGTCCGAGCGGCCGTGCAGGGCGTCCTCGAAGATCGACTGGATCGCGCGCGTGACCGGCCCCGGCTCGCCGGTGCCGATCGGCTGGTCGTCGATCTCGCGCAGCGGCGTGAGCTCCGCGGCGGTGCCGGTCATGAAGATCTCGTCGGCCAGGTAGAGCTCGCCGCGCGCGACGTCGCGCTCGACGACCGTGTAGCCGAGGTCGCGGGCGATCTCGATCGCCGACAGCCGGTTGATGCCGCCGAGGATCGAGGAGTTGAAGCCGGGGGTGGCGATCACGCCGTCCTTGATCAGGAACAGGTTCTCGCCGGTGCCCTCGCAGACCATCCCGCGCTGGTCGAGCAGGATGCCCTCCTCGTAGCCGCCCTTCTCGGACTCGATCTTGGCGAGCACGGAGTTCAGGTACTGGCCGTTCGCCTTGGCGGCCGGGATCAGGGCGTCCGGCCCGATCTTGCGCCAGGAGACGACCTTCGCCCGCACGCCGCGCTGCTTGCCCTCGTCGCCCAGGTACGCGCCCCACTCCCAGACCGCGATGAAGACGTCGACCGGGCAGTCGAGCGGGTACAGGCCCATCGGCCCGGCGCCGCGGTAGACGACGGGCCGGATGTAGCACGACTTGAAGCCGTTGCGGGCGATCAGCTCGAGCGTCGCCTCGCGGATCTGCTCCTTCGAGTACGGGACGTCCATGTAGTACATCTGGGCCGACTTGAAGAGCCGGTCGATGTGGTCCTGGTGGCGGAAGACCGCCGTCCCCCGCGCCGTCTCGTAGGCGCGGACGCCCTCGAACACCCCGGTGCCGTAGTGCAGGGCGTGCGTGAGCACGTGGACCTTCGCGTCCTCGTACGCGACGAACTCGCCGTTCATCCAGATGAGGTCCGCTTGGCTCACGTCAGCTCCTCCAGGACCGCTCGCGTCGCTTCGGCGGTCGTCGCAGTGCCGCCCAGGTCGCCGGTTCGCAGGCCGGCGTCGAGGGCCCGATCGACGGCCGATTCTATCCGCGCGGCGGCCTCCTCCCGGCCCAGTCCGTGGCGCAGCATCATCGCGGCCGAGAGGAACATGGCGAGCGGGTTGGCGACTCCCCGGCCGGCGATGTCGGGCGCCGAGCCGTGCACCGGCTCGAAGACGCCCGGTCCGTCGTCGCCGAGCGAGGCGCTCGGGAGCAGGCCGATCGAGCCGGTGATCATCGCCGCCTCGTCGCTGAGGATGTCCCCGAACATGTTCTCGGTCAGCAGGACCTCGAAGTGCCGGGGAGCGGCGACGAGCTGCATGGCGGCGTTGTCGACCAGCAGGTGCTCGAGCTCGATGTTGGGGAACTCGGCCGAGTGCAGGCGCATGACGACCTCGCGCCAGAGGCGGCTGGTCTCGAGCACGTTCGCCTTGTCGACGCTCGTGACCCGCGACCGGGCGGCCCGGAAGGCGACGCGCGCGATCCGCTCGATCTCATGCTCGGTGTACGCACAGACGTCGTGCGCGCGGCCGTCCGCCCGGCCCTTCTCCCCGAAGTAGATCCCGCCGGTGAGCTCGCGCACCACGAGCAGGTTCGTGCGCTCGATGACCTCGCGCTTGAGCGGGCTGGCGTCGTAGAGCGCCGGCAGCGGGCGCACCGGGCGCAGGTTGGCGAACAGGCCGAGCCCCTGCCGCAGGCCGAGCAGTCCCTGCTCCGGGCGCGGAGCCGCCGGGTCGGTCGTGTCCCACTGCGGCCCGCCCACCGCGGCCAGCAGCACCGCGTCGGCGCTCCGGCAGGCGGCCAGCGTCTCGTCCGGGAGGGCGGTGCCGGTCGTGTCGATGGCGGCACCGCCGATCAGGTGCTCCTCGTAGATCAGGTCGGGCGCGACGTCGGCGAGGACTTCGAGGGCGGCGGCCAGCACCTCGGGCCCGATGCCGTCGCCGGGCAGCGTGACGATCGTGGGCATGCGGCCAGGGACGGTACCGGCGCGGGCCGTGTGGGAGGCTCAACGGCGTGCTGATCGGTCGCGAAGCGGAGCTCGGGCGGCTGATGCGGGCGCTGGAGACGGCGCGCCGCGGGGGCAGCGATGTGCTCGTTGTGCAGGGGGACGCCGGCATGGGCAAGACCGCCCTCCTCGAGGCGCTCATCGCCGCCGCGGAGGGGATGACCGTGCTGCGGGCGCGAGGCGTCGAGTCCGAGGCGGGCGTGCCGTTCGCGGGGCTGGCCGAGCTGTGCGAGCCGGTGGTCTCGCTGCGCGGCCGCCTCCCGGGCGCGCAGGCCGCCGCGCTGGGCGGCGCGCTGGCGCTCGGGGCGGTCGCGCCCCAGGCGCGCCTGGCGATCGGCGCGGCGCTCCTCTCGCTGCTGTCGCTGGCGGCCGAGGAGCAGCCGGTCGCGTGCGTGGTCGACGACGTGCAGTGGCTCGACGTCCCGTCGCTGGAGGCGTTGGGCTTCGCCGCCCGGCGGCTCGGCGAGAGCGGCGTGGCTGTCGTGCTGGCCCGGCGGACGGCGGGTGCGGACGGCGAGGACGAGGTCGAGACGGTCGAGCTTGCCCCGCTGCCTCGCGAGCGGGCGGTCGAGCTCCTGGGGGCCGGGCGCGACCGTCCGGTCCCGGAGGCGGTCGCCCGCCGGGTGCTGGAGACCGCCGCCGGGAACCCGCTCGCGCTCCTCGAGATCCCCGCCGTGCTCTCCCGCGACGAGCTCGAGGGCCGGGCGCCGCTCGAGGGACCCCTGCCGCTCGGCTCGACGCTCGAGCGAGTCCTCGCCCGCCGCCTGGAAGCGCTGCCCGACGGCACGCGCCAGGCGCTGCTCGTCGTCGCCGCCGCCGACGTGCGGCGCGGCGACGTGGTCGTGGGCGCCCTGGCGGCCGCCGGGCTCGACGTCGCCGCGCTCGAGCCGGCCGAGCGCGCCGGCATCGTTTCGCTGGGTCCG
>DASTIC010000138.1:0-11949 GCA_035717845.1 Solirubrobacteraceae bacterium | reverse complement strand
GCGGCGCGTCCTGGCGACGGCATGGCACACGCTCGGGCGCTACCACGGCCTGGTCGCGATCAACACCCAGCTGCCAGACGCGGACCTGCGCGCGAAGCACCACGCGGTCCTCGCGAGCCTCGAGCCGCTGATCAAGAGAGGCCAACGCGAGGGAACGTTCCGCTCAGACGTCCCAGCGGCATGGCACCTGTCCATGGTCCTGGCGCTCATCCACGCGGCGAGCACCGAGCTGCGATCGGGGCGGGTGCGCGAGGAGAGCGCCGAGAGCGCCCTGCAGGCGACGATCCTCGGCGCCCTGGGCGCATCGCCCGGCTGAATTTCCCGAGCCGCCCGCATCGGCGTCATCGGAGTCTCGCTCGGTCGCGAGGTGGCCATCCACCGCCGCCGCCCGCCGCCCCGAGTGGCGCGCGACCGTCCTCGAAGGCGTGCAGGGCGCGTCGCCGGCCGACATACAGGCAAGCGAACCAGACCCGGCGACGTTCGCGACGATCGCAGCCGTATACGGCCTCTCCCGCGTGCTCGGTGGCTCGGGGCCGCCCGCTTCGAACCCCGATCAGATCGAGCGCATCGGCCCGCGCCCCTTGCTCGTGCTCTCCGCCGGCCGGAGCACCGAGGCCCGCGCGAACGAGGCCTACCAGCGCCGCGGAGGCGCCACGACCGAGCTCCGGAACCTCCCGGACGCGTCACACGCCGCCGCGCTGCGGACCGATCCCGCGGGTTACGAGATCCTCTGGCCGGCAACGTCGTCGTCGAGCGCTTCGGAGATCAGCACAACGTGCCGAACACGAAAGCGATTGCGACCGTCGCGTTGCCGCGTCGACGGCACATCGGCGTGATCCTGAGTCCTCGAAGAAGGTGGCCGCGAGCAGCGAACGTCGGTACGGTCAGCCGCATGGGTCATGCTCGCCACAAGGTGCACCGGCGACGCGTGCGCCGATACACATCGAGGATCGATCGCGACCCCGCGCGCGGCTTGGCGGCGGTTGCCGGTGAGGGCGCCACCGTGGTGCTGCTCGGACTAGAGGAGCTCGACGACGATTGCTGGGCGGTGCTCGATGCGGCCCAGGTCGAGCTCGTGCGCACGACGGATGTGGGTGGCACGGTCCGCGCGCTGATCGATCAGGCCGCTCAGGTGGTGATCGCGGACGTGCGCCATGGCCGGCCCCTTACGGCCGCCATACGGTCCCGGGGAGAGCTCGCGTCCGTGCACGTCGTGCTCTGCGCGGCGCTGGACTCGCCGCGTGAGCTTCGCGACGCGCTCGACGCCGGCGCCGACGACGTGATGCGCATACCCTTCGAGCCGGAGGTGCTCGCCGCGCGCGTGGCCGCCGGGCTCGGTGCCGCACGCCTGCGGGCTCGCGAGGCATTGCTGCGCTCGCTGGTGGCCAACATCCCGGGCGCCGTCTATCGCTGTGCGTGCGATGAGCATTGGACGATGGAGTGGCTGAGCGACGAGATCGAGGAGATCTCCGGCTTCCCCGCGAGCGACTTCGTCGACAGCGCGGTGCGCACGTTCGCAAGCGTCATCCATCCCGACGACCGCGAGCAGGTCGAACACTCGGTCCTGGACGCCGTGGAAGCCCGGCGGCCGTTCACGCTCGAGTACCGGATCGTTCGTCGCGACGGCGACGAACGCTGGGTGCTCGAACGCGGGCAGGCGCAGGAGTCGGGGGACGGCAGGCGCTGGCTTGACGGAGCGATCTTCGACATCACTGCTCGGCGCGCGGCCGAGCAGGCGTTGCGCGAGCACGCGGTTGTCGAGGCGCAGCTGGCGGAGGTCCGTGCCTCGCGCGCGCGGATCCTCGAGGCAGCCGACCGTGCGCGGCGCGAGATCGAGCGCAATCTGCACGATGGCGCCCAGCAGCGCTTCGTGTCGATCGCCCTCCAGCTGCAGGTCTTGCTCGCGGGCGACCGCGGCTTGCCGCCGGAGGCCCGCGAGGAGCTCCGGGCCATCGTGGCTGGTTTGCAGATGGGACTGGCTGAGCTCCGCGATCTAGCCCACGGCCTCCATCCCGCGGTCCTGAGCGACCGGGGGCTGGAAGACGCGCTGGCCAGCCTCGCCCATCGCGCGACGGTGCCGGTAGAGCTCCGTGTTGCGCTCTCCCCGGAGCGGCTCCCGCTCTCCGTCGAGGCCGCCGCCTACTTCACCGTGTGCGAGGCGCTCACGAACGTCGCGAAGTACGCGCAGGCGAGCCGAGCCTGGGTGGAGGTAGAGCGCCGCAACAGCCATCTCGACGTCGAGGTGGGCGACGACGGCGTGGGCGGCGCCGACTTCCACTCAGGCTCGGGCCTGCAAGGCCTTCGCGACCGGGTCGCAGCGGTCGGCGGCATACTCGAGATGGCGAGCCGGCCCGGCGCGGGGACAGTCCTCCGAGCCCAACTTCCAGTCGACGTGCGCTAGACAACCTCTTGGCGCTCGAGCGCGGCGCTGACAACGCTCGGCCGGTTCGGATAGAACGTCGCGGTGGCTCGGATCGAACCCATCCCGATAGAGGCGGCGGAGGGCAAGGCGCGCGAGCTGCTCGACGAGCTGGTCGAGCGTGGCGGCGAGCCGGGTCCGATGGTGCGCGCGATGGCCAACGCGCCCGCGCTGCTGCGTGGCTACCTCGATCTCACCCGAGCGATGAAGCGGACCCACATCGACCGCCGCATCGTGGAGCGGATCAACCTGGCCGTGCACGAGTGGCTGAACTGCGACTACTGCTTGGTCGCGCACACGCGAGCCGCGCGTCAGCTCGGGGTGCCGGACAGCGAGATCCGGCTCGCGCGGCAAGGCACCTCGAGCGACCCCGCAATCGCCGCGATCGTCGCGTTCGCGCAGCAAGTCCTTGCCGCGCCCGCCGAGATCGGCGACGCCGACATCGACCGCCTCCACTCCCACGGATACCGCGACGAGCAGATCGCCGAGGTCGCGGGCCTCGTGGGCCTGCAGCTCCTCACGGGTGCCTTCAACCTGATCGCAGACATCCACGCCGCTGCGGACGCACTCACGGAGCTCACGCCCCCGAGCGTCGTCGACGAGCTCGATCACTGACGGCGCTCGGCGAGCGCCTGGCGCGCGCGGCGGAAGCGGGCGGTCGCCGCCTGCTTGTTCGCGCCGCCATCTGGAACGGTCGGTCGCCGAGCAGCATCCGGAACGCGAGCCGTAGCGTGCCGGCGGCGGCCTTGTCCGGCGAGCCGGAGTCGAACGGCGGCTGCGGGTCGTACTCGACGAGCAGCTGCAGGGACTCGGCGAGCTCGCGGCCGTGGACGCGGTCGGTCAGCGCCAGCGCCATGTCGATGCCGGCCGAGACGCCCCCTCCGCTTATGTGGGTGCCCTGCCAAACGACGCGGTCCTCGACCACCTCGACGCCCATCGCCCGCAGGTTGTCGCGGAACCCCCAGTGCGTCGTCGTCTTCTTGCCCTCGAGCAGACCCGCAGCGGCGTAAAGCCCCGCCGAGCACGAGTACGGGGTTCTGGCTGCCCGGGACGACGATGAGGTCGGGCTGCGGCATGGTGTCCGGCGTGTCGGTCGGGATCACGGTGAGCCCGCGATCGGCTCGCACCGGCTCGGGCGAGCTGGCGACGAAGTGGACGTCTGCGTCGGGCCAGCGGCTGATGACCTCGTAGGGCCCGACGAGATCGAGCCCGGTGAAGTCGGGATAGACGACGTACGCGATACGCATCGCTCGATCCTAAGCGGGTCAGAGCGGCGCGCGGAGTCGAATAACTGACTCGCGCGCGCGCGTTCACGCGCGAGGTTTTCTACGCTCGCTCGTATGGAGTGGGCACTCGACGCGCAGCGGACGCAGCTGTAGTGAGGAGAGAGGAATGACCTCGATGGATCACTTCCCGACCGAGACCGCTGGCCTGGCCGCGGCGCACCGTCCGGAACTCGTCGAGCTAGGGGACGGTGACCGGTTCGAGTTGCGCATCGCCCCCGTCACCAAGCGGATCGGCGATGCCACGGTGCGGATGCTCTCGTACAACGGCTCCATCCCTGGGCCCACGCTGAAGGTCCGCGAAGGCTGCGAGGTCGAGGTCGACATCGTCAACGACGGCGACCACGACACGACCGTGCACTGGCACGGCCTGCGCCTCGAGAACCGCTACGACGGGACGCACGAGACCCAGACGCTGATCCCTGTCGGCGGCCGCTTCACCGCGCGCGTGGCGGTCCCGGATCCCGGGGTCTACTGGTACCACCCGCACGTCCGCGAGGACTACGGGCAGGAGCTCGGCCTATACGGCAACGTGCTCGTCGAGCCTGCCGATCCCGACTACTGGCCGCCCGTGCATCGCGAGGTCGTGCTCACGCTCGACGACATCCTCCTCGAGGACGGCAAGGTCGCGCCGTTTAGCCGTACGGAGACCAACTACGCCGCGATGGGGCGGTTCGGCGACGTCCTGCTCATCAGCGGCGAGCCGGAGCTGGCGTTGACCGCGAAGCGTGGTGAGGTCGTCCGCTTCTACTTGACCGACACGGCGAACACCCGCGTCTTCAAGGTCGCACTCCCGGGGACGCGCATGAAGCTCGTCGGCGGCGATAGCGGCCGGCACGAGCACGACGAGCTCGTCGACGAGGTGGTCCTGGCGCCATCCGAGCGCGCGGTCATCGACGTCCTGTTCGAGGAGTCGGGGCGGCTGACCCTCGAGCACCGGACGCCCGACCGAACGTATTCGCTCGCCACGATCGACGTGTCGGACCAGCCGGCATCACCCGCGCTGGCCGAGCGGTTCGATGTCCTTCGCACGGCCCCGGAGCTGACCGCGGAGCGCGACCGGTTCGCGGAGTACCTCGAGGCCGAGCCCGACAAGACGCTCGCGTTCGTGGCCGAGATGGACTTCGACACGCCTGCGGACGGGCCGGTCGTCTACACGTGCCCAATGCATCCCGAGGTCGTGAGCGAGGAGCCGGGGAGCTGCCCGCAATGCGGGATGAAGCTGATGCCGGCGGCGACGACGTATACGTGCCCGATGCATCCCAACGTCGTGAGCGAGGAGCCCGGCCGATGCCCGGACTGCGGGATGAAGCTGTTGCCCTCCCAGATGGTCGCTGCGGCCGCAGGCTCGCACGAGCACGGCCACCACGACATGCACGACCACGAGCACGGCGACGCGCACGAACATGGCGATCACGACCACGGGACTGGGCACGGGCATGGCCATCACGGCCATGGCGGCGCGGGCGGCATCGAGTGGGAGGACGACATGGTCGACGTGAACCGGATGACGACGCCGGCCAACACGCGCTGGAAGATCGTCGACCGGGCGACCGGTGCCGAGAACCATGGGATCCAGTGGCAGTTCCGCGTGGGCGATCGCGTGAAGCTCCGTCTGGTGAACGAGATGGACTCGGACCACCCGATGCACCATCCGTTCCACGTTCACGGCGCGGGACGATTTCTCATCCTGGCCCGCGACGGAGAGCCCGAGCCCAACCTGGTCTGGAAGGACACGGTGCTCGTCACGACCGGCGAGACGGTCGACATCCTGCTCGACGTCACGAACGTCGGCCGCTGGATGGCGCACTGCCACATCGCCGAGCACCATGAGAGCGGGATGATGTTCAGCTTCGAGGTGACGGCATGAGTGCCCGCCGCGCGGTCGTCGTCGTCGGCGGCGGCCAGGCCGGCCTTGCGATCGGCCACCTCCTCGCCGAGCAGGGCCGCGACTTCGTGATCCTCGAGGCCGCCTCCGAGCCTGCGGCGACCTGGCGCGAGCGCTGGGACTCACTCGTCCTCTTCACGCCGGTGCGCAACAACAGCCTGCCGGGCAAGCCGTTCCCGGGCGACCCGGATCACTACCCGACGCGTGATGAGGTGGTCGCGTACCTCGAGGACTACGCGCGCGACCTGCCGGTGGAGCTCAACGCGCGCGTGACGGCGGTCCGCCAGACCGGCGACGGCTATGTGATCGAGGTTGACGGCCGCCGGAGATACGAGGCCGACCAGGTCGTCGTCGCGACCGGCCCATTCCAGGTGCCGGTCATCCCGGAGGTCGCGAACCGGCTCGACCCGGGCGTGGTGCAGCTCCACAGCACCGACTACCGCGGCCCCGGCGCGCTGCCGGCGGGGACGACGCTCGTGGTCGGTGGCGGCAACACCGGCTTCCAGATCGCCGAGGAGCTCGCGGGCTCGCGTGAAGTTCACCTCGCCATCGGCTCGCGGCAGACGCCGCTGCCCCAGCGCATCTTCGGGCGCGACCTGTTCCGCTACCTCGAGGCGCTTGGCCTGATGCGCAAGTCGGTCGAGACGCGCATCGGCTCGCGAATGCAGCACCGCGAGACGCTGATCGGGTCCAGCCCGCGCGGCATCCGCCGACGCGGCGTGCGGGTGCATCCGCGGGCAGTCGACGCGGCCGGCCGCGAAGTGACGTTCAGCAACGGAGACCGGCTGGCGGTGGACGCGGTTGTCTGGGCCACGGGCTTCCGCGTCGACCACTCGTGGATCGACGCGCCGGTCTTCAACGAGAGCGGGCGTGCACAGCACCGCCGCGGAGTCACGGGTGCGCCGGGCCTGTACTTCCTCGGGCTGCAGTGGCAGTACACACGCGGCTCGGCGCTGCTCGGCTGGGTCAAGGACGATGCCCGCCACATAGCCGAGCAGATCGCCGCGCGCCAGCGCACAACGCCGGCGCGCGTCGCCGCTTGAGAACAGCGCGTCGCGATCTGCGCCCGTTCGGGCTCTGCAACCTGCGCTCATCCACGATGGCTACTCGGACCCCGAAAAGCGCTCCGGTTGGCGCGCGAATTCGGCCGCGCAGGCCAGCGAGCAGAAGAAGTAGGCGGTGTCCTCGTACGTGAGCCGGCCCGCGGACCGCTGGGGATCAACGGCCATGCGGCAGACCGGATCCCGCGGAAGATCACGCTCGCTGGACTCACCGGCCCGGACCGCCGCGAACAGCTCCACGGGCTCACGGACGTTGCGAAGCTCGCGCCGCCCCCGCGGCTCGTAGAGCACGCCCTCCAGCTCAGGAGCGAGGGCCGCGGTCTGTCCGGTGAGGAGTACCTCGCCGCCACTCGCCTCACCCGAGACGCGTGCCGCCAGGTTCACCGCCGCACCGAAGTAGTCGCCGTCCCGCTCGATCGCCGGGCCGTGATGCAAGCCCACGCGCACCGCCGGCGCGCCATGCCCGCGCATGAGCTCGTGTGTGATGCGCAACCCAAGCAGGATCGCGTCGGCGGGGTCGGGGATGCTCAGCATCACGGCGTCGCCGATGGTCTTCACCTCGCTGCCTCCGCTCGCCGGGAGCTCTGCACGAACCGCCCGGCAGAAGTCGGCGACGAGCGCGGCGGCGTCGTGGTCGCCGTGCGCCTCGGTGAGCGCCGTGAACCCGGCGATGTCCGCGAACACGAACGTCGCCTCGACGGTCGTCGCCTCGCGCGGGTCGGTCACCGTGTGAGGCCCCTCACAGCGAAACCCCCGGGGGGTATGTACCTTTGCCCTCTGACCACGACGAACCCAGAAACAACGATGACCGCATTCAACACCGATTCGACGCTCGCACAGCCGACGACCGCTGCCCAGCCTCGACGCCATGGTTCATGGCGCAACTGGTCGCTCCATCTGGCCGAGATGATGATCGCGATGGTCGCCGGCATGGTTGTGCTCGGCGGCGCGCTCGAGGGTCTGCTGTCGTTGGCCGGGGCCGGCTTGTCCGACGCGTCCGCGACCGTGACCGCCAGCGTCATGGCCTTCAACATGACCGTCCCGATGGTCTGGTGGATGCGCTACCGCGGCCACGCGCGGCGCCACAACGTCGAGATGGCCGGGTCCATGATCGTTCCGACCGCGATCGTGATCGCGCTGCACTGGCTCGGCGCCGTGGCCGGCGACTCCGTCCTGCTGATTCAGCACGTCGTCATGATCCCCGCCATGGTTGGCGTGATGCTCGCCCGCTTCGAGCACTACGCCCACTGAGCAGTGCTGCGCCGACACGCCGGCACGTCTGCCCGAAGGAGTGGAACAGCGGCAACGCGCCGAGGATCACGTCCTCCGACTCGACCGAGATCAGCCGGCGCATGACGTCCACGTTGCGCGCGGGCTGCCGTGCGTGAGCTCGGCGCCTTTCGGCTTGCCGGGGGCCGCGTGATTGTCAGGCCCTCAGGGCAGCGCAGATCGATTCAGCGCCGATGCCGTCGACCGGGGCCGTGGCGGGGTCGCAGGAGTAGTGCGGGGTTGCGCGGCTGTTGATGTGATCGGCCGAAAATCGCCCATCTGCAGGACATTCGGGGTTCCCGCTAGGCGGTCATGACGCGACGACACGGGTCGCGGTGGCGCGTGCGGGCGGCCCGCCGGCGCGCCTGCGAGCCACCGTGGCGCACTCGAGCGCCAGCAACGCGACGAACAGTCCCGCGATGCCGACCACGAACACGTAGGCCAGCGCGTTCCCGGTGTCGACGTCCTCCCACGCCCGCGCCGTACCCACCAGGATCAACGCGAGCCCGATCAACTGACTCTCCAGCGTGATCCGGATCGCGCTCCAGCGCCCGTCGAGGCCCATCATCAGCGCCGTCACGCCCGGCAGTGCGAACCAACCGCCGAGCGTCTGCGCCGTCAGCGGCGTCAGCGTCCAGGGCCAATGCTCGATCATCGTCGAGGGCGAGACCAGCAGCGCCAACGCGACCGCCGACTGCAACGCGCCGGCGGTGAGCAGCGCGGAGCGCACGAACCGGGGCAGCGGCGGCTCGCCCGGCTCCGGTGTCCCCGGGTCGGTCGCGCGGTTGCGCCACCAGGCCAGCGGGACGAGCACGGGCGTGGTCACGTACAGCCCGACCCAGATCCAGAACGCGACATGCTGCGTGTCGAATCGGTCGAGGTGGTTGAGCGTCCCGATGGCCATGAACAGCGTGAACGCGGTCACCGGCACAAAGCCGACCTGGATGCGATGCCAGCGCGTCTCGCGCGCCACGCGCACGAAGAAGTACGCGCCGGCGATGTAGCCGGCGCCCATGATCAGCGGCGTGATCGTCGGCTGCACGTTCCAGGCGAACCAGTGCCGGGTGTCGTCGGGAAACAGGTACAGCAAGCCGAACGCGACAAGCAGGAACGGCACGATCGCCGCCCCGAGCGCTCGGGTCTCCGGGAACACGCGATCGTCGGGACTGCTGCTGCGGTCGGCCATGTCTCTCCTCGGCGTGGCGGTTGAAGCGCACGCTGCAGTCCCGGATCAAGCCCGCGCGTTACAGATGCGAGCCCGCCGTACCCAGGTCGCAGACGGCATGCCGAGAGCAAAGGGGCGATGTTCGAGAACGGATATGGCCCACGCGCTGTAACGGAATCGCATACCGCGCGACAGACAGGCATGAGCATCCTCGAGGCCGTCCATCCGAGCGTCGAGCGCGATTCGCTTGAGGGCTTCGAAGCGCTCACGCTGGCCGCCGGAAGGCTGGAGGCGACGTTCGTGCCGAGCCTTGGCATGGTCGCCGGATCGCTGCGTCACGCCGGGGAAGAGCTGCTCGACCGGCGTGCTGGCCTGCGGGCATACCGGGAGAGAGGTGCGGTCATGGGCGTGCCGCTGCTCCACCCATGGGCGAACCGGCTGGCCCGGGACGAGCTGATCGTCGCCGGCCATCGGATGCGGCTTCCAGGCCCGCCGGCCGTGTGGCGCGACGAGCACGGCCTGCCCATCCACGGCCTCCTCGGGGCTCACCCGGGCTGGTCGGTGCACGAGGCCGATGCTGACGGGCATGCCGCCAGGCTCATCGCGCGGCTCGACTTCGCCGCCGACCCGCGGTTGCTGGCCGTGTTCCCGTTCCCGCACGAGCTCGTGCTGGAGGCGACGCTCTCGGTCAGGTCGCTCCGGATCGCCACCACGGTGCGGGCGACCGGAGCGATGGCGGTGCCGATCGCGTTCGGGTATCACCCGTACTTCAGGGTCCCAGGAGTTTCCCGCGCCGACTGGCGTGTGCGCATGCCGCCGCGGCGCCACCTCGAGCTGGACGAACTCGCGATACCGACCGGTGGCGGTTACTGGGAGAGCGCCGTGGACTTCCGGCTCGCCGGCGCGGGCTTCGACGACGGGTACGACAGCATCGAGGAGGGCGCGGTGTTCTCGGTCGCAGGCGGCGGCCGCGAGATCCGCGTGAGCTTCGATGCCGGTTTCCCGGCCGCACAGGTGTTCTCGCCGCCCGGTGCGTCGTTCATCTGCTTCGAACCGATGACGGCTCCCACCAACGCGCTGTGCACGGGTGTAGGTCTGCGGTGCGTTGCCCCCGGCGACGCGTTCACCGCGGTGTTCACGATCGCTGTGAGCTAAAGGCCTAGGCGGTCGGCGAGCCAGTCCGCCTGGTGTCGCCGTTCGGCGTGGTAGGCGTCGGCGCCCGAGATCTTCTCGGCGATGCGGGCGGCGACGAACCCGAGCAGCGCCGGGCCCTCAGGCACCGACGGTTCGACTACCGCGTCCCAGCCGGCCAAGTCGGCGGCGCGGGCCAGTTCGTGCGCGCGGTCGGCGCACATGCGCGTGTACTCGTCACGTGTCGCCTCATCCCACGCGTCGATCCGGCGCAGCAGCCGGCCGCGCGGCGCGACGACCTTCGTCGCCTCCTCTCGGACCTCGCCTTCGAGCTCGATCTCGTATAGCGACCGCCCAAGCCACAGCGGAAGGTCAGCGCGACGACAGGCGTGGATGCCGCTTCGGCACGGGTCGACTCCCGCGTCGACCCATGGGCCGGGGCCATCGTCCGGAAGCGGCCAGGTGAACCGCGTGAAGACGCTGGTGCCGTCAGGGCGGAGGAACTTGTAGGCGATCACGAGCGCTTCCAGTCCCGGAACGCCGCGAGTAGCTGCGAGCGCACGTCGGGTGGCACTTCCTCCGGCTCGATCCGCCCGACCGTGTCGACGGTCGTCCGTATCTGGTCGACGTACCACGCGCAGCCGTCGCAGAAGTTCAGGTGCTGCTCGAACAGCGCGGCTTCGTCGGGCGGCAGCGCACGCTCGACGTAGTCGGTTACCAGCTCGACCACCTCGCTGCAGCTCACGTGATCGTGTGACTCAGCCATCGAAGTGCCTTTCGAGTGCCGCCCGCACGCGGGACCGTGCTCGATGCAGCAGTATCCGCTGGTTGCCGTCGGAGACCTCGAGGGCCGCGCATACCTCGTCAGGCCCACATCCTTGGACGTCGCGCATCGTGATGACGGTGCGCTGCGCGGGTGGCAGCTTTGCGATCGCGTCCATGGCCACGCGAAGTGTGTCGCGTTCGTGCAGGACCTCCTCCGGGAGGCTGTTCCAGTTCGCCGGATAGGCGCGCCAGTGACCGGGGAAGGCGTCGCCGGGGCCGCGGAAGCGGTCCCGTTCGACTGCCGCTTCTTCACCCTCCGGCGCAAGCGAGGCGTAGGGGACGCTCCGAGCCTCTCGGACCCCGCGAGTCTTCGCGATGTTGACGACGATGCGCATGATCCAGGTGGCAAGCGACGACCTGCCCTCGAAGCCTTCGAGACCCTTCAGCACGCCAAGCCACGCCTCCTGGACGACCTCTTCCGCCACCGCCCGGCTGCTGACATAGGCTCGGGCCACGGCGAGCATCGTGCCGTAGTGGCGGTCCACGAGAGCCTCGAACGCGCGCTCGTCCCCGGCCCGCAGCCTCGCGAGGAGCTCGACCTCCTCAGCGCTGGCTGTGCGCTCCTTGAGGGGGGCCTCGGTCACGCAAGGCCGAACCTACCGCCGGCCAGTCGCCGCGTCCAGGCCGCGTAACGCCTGGCGCCGACGGCGGACTAGCCAGCATGAGCACCCTCACCCCGCACGCCTCCGCCCAGACTGCCGGCCGGACCGGCGCCTCCACGCCGATCGCCGATTACGGGCTGTTGGCTGACTGCAACTCGTCAGCACTGGTGGATCGTTCGGGCTCGATCGACTGGCTATGCCTACCGCGTTACGACAGCGACGCGCTCTTCGCGCGGCTGCTGGACCGCGATGCGGGCCACTGGTCGATCCGGCCGGCGGCCGCGTTCACGGCTCAGCGTCGCTACG
>DASTIC010000137.1:0-2510 GCA_035717845.1 Solirubrobacteraceae bacterium | reverse complement strand
CGTCGGGCCGGGCGACGACGTCTTCGCGCTCACCCCGTTCGACAGGGATGGCGTCGCGGCCGACTACGCCGTGGTGCCGGCCGACGTGCTGGCGGCGAGGCCGCGGTCGCTCAACCGCGCCGAGAGCGCCGCGATCCCCATGCCCACCCTGACCGCCTGGCAGGGGTTGTTCGACCACGGCCGGCTCGCCGCGGGTGAGCGCGTGCTGATCCACGGTGCGGCGGGCGCTGTGGGCGGGCTCGCCGTCCAGCTCGCTCGCACGCGCGACGCGTACGTGATCGGGAGCGCACGGGCGGCGGACCTGGGACTGGTGCGCGAACTCGGCGCACAGGAGGCCGTCGACGCGGCGACGAGCTTCGAGGACGCGATGGAGCCCGTCGACCTCGTGTTCGACACCGTCGGCGGCGAGCGGCTGCGCCGATCCCGCGCGGTGTTGCGCCCCGGCGGGCGACTGGTCTCCGTGGCGGAGGAGCCGCCGGATGGAGGCGAGTACTTCATCGTCGAGCCGAACCACGTTCAGCTCACGACGATCGCGAGGCTCGCCGATGCCGGCGAGCTGCGACCCCCGTCCGTCGAGATCTTCCCGCTCGCGTCGGCACGCGAGGCGTTCGCCCGCAGCCTGGAGCGGGGCCGGCACGGCAAGGTGGTCTTGGCCGTCACATGAACGCCGTCCCGACCAGCGCGAAAACGACGCGCCGACGCCCCCGCAACCCAATCGCGCAGCGGCAAGTTCACTGAGCTCGTGGCGACCGCGATCTCGAACGTCCACGCGAGGTCGGAGCTTGCGGCCTCGCGATGGGGCTGTCCGACAAGCCGCAGGGCGGATACGACACCGGCACCCAGGCCCGCGACCTGATCGGGCTGATGGACGCGCCACCGAGATCGGGACCCGGTCACACCCGCGGGGTCCCCGTCGTCATCTGTTCAAGGACCCGAGACCGTTTGAGATCGAGATGCACACCAACCATGACCACGCCCACCGGGTCGTCGTCGTCGGCGGCGGCTTCGGCGGCCTCCAGGCCGCGCTCAAGCTGCGGCGCGCGCCCGTGGAGCTCACCCTCATCGACCGGCGCAACTTCCATCTCTTCCAGCCGCTCAGCTACCAGGTCGCGACCGGCGCGCTGTCGCCTGGCGAGGTCGCCTATCCGCTGCGGTCGATCTTCAAGCGCAACCGCAACGTGCGCGTGCTCCTCGCCGAGGTCGCGGGCTTCGACCTAGACCGGCGCGAGGTCATCCTGCGATCGGCCGGCGGACTGCCGGCGCCCGAGCCGGTGCCCTACGACACCCTGATCGTCGCCGGCGGCTCGCGCTACTCCTACTTCGGCCACGACGAGTGGCGTGAGTACGCGGCCGAGGTGAAGTCGCTCGAGAGCGCGCTGACCGTGCGCGGCCGCATCCTGTCCGCCTTCGAGGCCGCCGAGCTCGAGACCAATCCCGAGCGGCGCGAGGAGTGGCTGACGTTCGCGGTGGTCGGCGCCGGCCCCACCGGCGTCGAGATGGCTGGCCAGATCGCCGAGATCGCCCGCGACACCCTGCGCCGCGACTTCCGCACCTCCGATCCCACCAGGGGCCGGATCCCGCTCATCGAGGCCGCCGACCGCGTGCTGACGGGGTTCCCGCCGTCCCTGTCGAAGAAGGCCGAGCGCTCGCTGCGCCGGCTGGGTGTCACGCCGGTGCTCGACAGCACAGTCGTCGACGTCGACGAGACCGGCGTCACGATCCGGGACGCGGATGGCGCGACGCAGCGCGTCCCGGCGAGAACCGTCGTCTGGGCCGCCGGAGTCACCGCATCGGGGCTCGCTTCGGCGCTGGCGGCGGCCACCGGCGCCGAGCAGGACCGCGCGGGGCGCGTGACCGTCGAACCCGACCTCACCCTGACCGGCCATCCCGAGGTCTTTGCGCTCGGCGACATGGTCCGCGTCCGCGGCGACGACGGCTCGCCCGTCACCCTCCCGGGCGTTGCGCCGGTCGCCATGCAGATGGGGCGCTACGCGGCGAAGGCCGTCGGCGCCCGGCTGAAGGGCCGCACTGCGCCGCCGTTCCGGTACCGCGACAAGGGCAACCTGGCCACCATCGGCCGCGCCGCGGCCGTCGCGGATCTCAAGGGCCTCAGGCTCAGCGGCTTCGTCGCCTGGATGACCTGGCTGCTCGTCCATCTCTTCTATCTGGTGGGCTCTCAGAACCGCCTGCTCGTCGTCATCCGCTGGTCGATCAGCTTCGCCACCCGCGGCCGCGGGACGCGACTGATCACACGGGCAGCAGACACGCCGAGGTGGCCTTCGCGCCGGCGTTGAGGCGCTGGCCTCGCGGATGCCGGCGTGGACATGACCTCCGAACGTGCGCCGCGCGTACGCGCGCGTGATGATGACCCTCCGCGATATCGCGATGGAGTTCCTGGAACCACAGCACCTCCGTGTAGATGCCGGCCAGGCCGGCCATGGCGGCGGCGACGATGCCGAGGACGCCGACCGCGAGCAGCGCCTTGTGCCGGTCAGCCCGTCACGCCGGGG
>DASTIC010000136.1:0-24147 GCA_035717845.1 Solirubrobacteraceae bacterium | reverse complement strand
CTCGACGAGCCGGCCGGCTCGCTGACCCACCTGTGGCCGGCGCCCGAGGCGATCGCGGACGCGGCGCCCGCACTGCCGATGCCGCGCGCCAGGCAGCGCGCCCTGGCCACGCTCGCGGGAGCCCTCGCCGCCGGCCTCCGCCTCGAGCCGGGCGTCGACGACGCTCGCGGGCGGCTCCTCGAGCTCCCCGGCATCGGCCCGTGGACTGCCGAGTACATCGCCATGCGAGCCCTCGGCGACCCCGACGCGTGGCTGCCGACCGACGTCGGCGTGCGGCGCGGCCTTGGCCGCGTCGGCGCCCCGCTCGAGGCCTCAGACGCGTGGCGTCCCCACCGCACCCACGCCGTCCGCCACCTGTGGGCCGCCCTGTAGCCTCGTCGCGCGTGGACGTCGGAGCGCTGTTGCGCTGGTACGCGCGCGTGAGGCGCCCGCTGCCGTGGCGGGAGACGCGCGACCCCTACGCGCTGCTCGTGAGCGAGGTGATGCTCCAGCAGACGCAGGCGGCGCGGGTGGTGCCGTACTACGCCGACTTCCTGGCCCGCTTCCCTGACCCGCGCGCGCTCGCGGCCGCGACGCCGGGCGACGTCCTGAGGGCCTGGAGCGGGCTCGGCTACAACCGCCGGGCGCTCGCGCTCCAGGCCGCCGCCCGCCACGTCACGACGCACGGCTGGCCCGACGACCTCACCGACCTCCCCGGGGTCGGCCCGTACACCGCGGCGGCCGTCGGCTCGTTCGCCTGGGACCGGCAGACCGCCGCCGTCGACACCAACGTCCGCCGCGTCTTCGAGCGCCACGACGGCGTCACGCGCCGCGCGCGCGAGCTCGCCGATCGCGCGGAGTCGCTGCTCCCGCTCGGCCGCGCGGCCGAGTTCAACCAGGCGATGATGGAGCTGGGCGCGACGGTCTGCCGGCCCCGCGCCCCACGGTGCGCCGAGTGCCCGGTGCGCGGGACCTGCGCCGGAAACCTCACCACCGCGCCCCGCCGCCGCGGCGCCGAGCGCTTCGAGGACAGCGACCGCTGGGCGCGGGGGCGGATCCTGGCCGCGCTGCTCGCGGGCGGGGACCCGCCGCCCGGGATCGCCCGCGAGCGCCGCGAGCGCGCCCTCGCCGGCCTCGAGCGCGACGGACTGATCGTCCGCGACCCCGAGCCGCGGCTGCCGACCTAGCGGGTCGTCGCCTCGAGCGGGAGCCGCACGCTGAAGGCGGTCGCGCCCGGCTGCGACTCCACGACCAGGCTCCCGCGGTGGCGCTCCTCGACGATTCGCCGCGCGGTGTCGAGCCCCAGTCCCGAGCCGTTGCCCACGCCCTTGGTGGTGAAGAACGGATCGAAGATGCGCTCGAGCACCTCGGCGGGGATGCCCGGGCCGTCGTCGGCGATCTCCACCACCGCGCAGTCGCCGTCGCGCCGTGTGCTGACCGTGATCGTGCCCCGATCGCCGAGCGCGGCGATCGCGTTGTCGAGCAGGTTCGTCCACACCTGGTTGAGCTCAGGGCCGCGCACGGTGACCTTGGGCAGCGAGCGGTCGTAGTCGCGGCGGACGTCGATCGTCGTCTTCTTGAGCTTGTGGCCGAGCACCACGAGGGTCGTCTCGAGCCCCTCGTGGAGGTCCGTCTCGACCAGCTCGCCGCGGTCCATGTAGGCGTACGACTTGACGGCAGCCACCAGCCGGCTCATGCGCTCGGTCGACTCGCACAGCTGCGAGGCGAGCCCGCGCGCCGTCAGCGACGCGGCGATCCAGCCGACGGCTGCCGGCGTCGCCGGCCCTGCGAGCCCCTGGAGGCGCGCCAGCCACTCGCGGTCCACGCCGGCGGCGGCCAGCGGCTCGGCGAGCCGCCACGCCTCGGGCACCTCCAGCTCCTCGAGCGCCTCCAGCACCTCGTCCTCCGCGTCGGCGGCGTCGAGGCTCGACAGCGGCGTGGCGGCCTCCGCGCGGGCCAGCGCCTCGCGCTGCATCTCGACGAGCTGCACGGCCTCGGCCCGCTCGATGCCGGCGTCCACGAACGTGCCGATCACGGAGGCGAGCACGTCGAGCGTCTCGGTCATGTCGCTCGCCGCGCGGCGCGCGGCGGCGGCAGGGTTGTTGAGCTCGTGCGCAAGCCCGGCGGCCATCTTCCCGAGCCCGGCGAGGCGCTCGCGGTTCTGGGCGAGCGCGGTGACGCGGCTCATGACCGGCCGCACCTGCCGCAGGATCCGGCGGTGGACGGGGCGGTACTCGAGCACGAGGTCCACGAACGGCTCGGCCGGGATCGTCGCCACGCGGACGTCCGTCTCAGCCTGCATGCGCACGCCGATGTCCCCTTCCGTGAGCACGGGGATGGCGCCCATCCACGTCGGCGCGACGTGCCGGCCGACCGGCTCGAGCCGGCCTCGGTCGTCGACGGAGATCGCCTGGATCACGCCGTCGAGCAGGAGCACGAACCTGTCGGCGTGCGCGCCCTGCTCGACGACGATGGTGCCGGCGGCCACGTCGCGCACCTCCGCGGCGGCCGCCCACCGCTCGAGGTCGGCGTCCGTGAGCTCCTCGAAGAGGTCCATGCCGCGCAGCTCGTCGACGGTCGGGGCGCTCATGCCGCGGCCAGGTACTCGTGGATCAGCGACACCGCCATCGACCCCTCGCCCACGGCGCTCGCCACCCGCTTGATCGAGCGCGCCCGCACGTCGCCGGCCACGAACACGCCCGGCACGCTCGTCTCGAGCAGGTAGGGGTCGCGCTTGAGCGGCCAGCCGGCGCCCTGCGCGTCCGGTCCGGCGAGGATGAACCCGCGCTCGTCGCGCGCCACCACGCCCTCGAGCCAGTCCGTCCGCGGGAGCGCGCCGATGAACACGAAGCACGCGTCGACCTCCTCGACCGCCTCGGCGCCGTCCGGGTTCCGGACCCGGAGCCGCTCCAGCCGCCCGTCGCCCTCGGCGGCCAGCGCCTGTGCGCTCGTCCGCACGTCGACGTTGCCGAGCGCGGCGATCTGCTCGATCAGGTAGTGCGACATCGACGCCTCGAGGGAGGGCGCGCGCACGAGCATCGTCACCCGCCCCGCGTAGCGGCTGAAGAAGACCGCCGCCTGGCCCGCCGAGTTGGCGCCGCCGATCACCACCACGTGCTGGTCCGCGCACGCTCGCGCCTCCGTGAGCGCGGCGCCGTAGTACACGCCCGAGCCGGTCAGCTCGGCGAAGCCAGGCGCCCCGTGCTGGCGGTAGGAGACGCCCGAGGCGATCAGCACGCAGTTGGCGCTCAGCGAGCCGCCGCCGGTGAGCCGCACCACGCGGCCCGAGCCCTCGACCTCGAGCGCGTCCGCGTCCTGCACGGTGAGCAGCTCGGCGCCCAGCCGCCGCGCCTGGTCGGTGGCGCGCCGCGCGAGGTCCGAGCCGCTGAGGCCGCTCGGGAACCCGAGGTAGTTCTCGATCCGGCTCGACTGGCCGGCCTGGCCGCCCGGCGCCTCGCGCTCGACCATCACGGTGCGCAGGCCCTCGGACGCGCCGTAGACGGCGGCCGCCAGCCCGGCGGGGCCGCCGCCGACGATCACCAGGTCGTAGTGGTCCGACGCCGGCTGCACGGCGACGCCGAGGCGCTCCGCCAGCTCGAGCACGGTGGGCCGCTCGAGCACCGCGCCGTCCTCGAGCAGCGCCACGGGCAGCCGGCTGGCGTCGACGCCGGCCACGGTCAGCAGCTCGCGCGCCTCGCCGTCGCGCTCGACGTCTAGCCAGCGGGCCGGGATGCGGTTGCGGGCGAGGAAGTCGCGCAGGTCGTAGAACTCCCGCGAGAAGCGCTGGCCGATCACCCGCACGCCGCCGGACTCCAGGGCGGCGCCCGACTCCCAGGTGGTGAGCAGGTCCTCGAGCACCGGGTAGAGCTGCTCCTCGGGCGGGTCCCACGGCTTGAGCAGGTAGTAGTCGAGCGCGACGTCGTTGATCGCGGAGATCGCCGCCTCGGTGTCCGCGTACGCGGTGAGGAGGACGCGCTTGGCCTCGGGTGCGATCTTGCGCGCCTCGACGAGGTAATCGGTGCCCGACATGCCGGGCATCCGCTGGTCGGCGATCAGCAGCGCGACCTGATCGCCGCGGGTGCGCACCTCGCGCAGGAGCTCGAGCGCCTCGGGACCCGATCCGGCCCGCAGGATCCGGTACTCCTCGCCGAAGCCCCTCCGCAGGTCGCGCGCGACCGCCGCCAGCACGGCCGGCTCGTCGTCCACGGCGAGGATCGCCGGCCGCCGCTGCCGGTCCGCCGCGCGCTGCTGCTCGCGTTCGCCTAGCGCCGTGCTCATCCGTCACCGAACGCTACACATCAGTATCAGCCCTATCCTGCTCGCGTGGATCGAGACGAGATCGAGCGGACGTCCGAGGAGGTGCGGCGGATCCTGGAGGCGGCCGAGGCGAGCGCGGAGCAGATCCGCGAGCAGGCGGCGGGCGACGTGGCCCGGCTCGAGCAGGCCGCGCGCGAGCTCCAGGCACGGATCGACGACGTCGAGCGCGAGCTCGGCGGGGTGGTCGCCGACCTGAGGCGCACCGCGGAGCGGCTGGCCGAGAGCCTCGGCGCGGCCGCGCCCGAGGAGCCCGTCGCGTCCGCCCCCGCGGCGGCGCCGGCTGACGGCGACGACGCCGGCGCCCGCTTGACCGCGCTCAACATGGCCCTCGGCGGGACCCCGCGCGAGGAGACCGCGCGCTACCTCGCCGAGCACTACTCGCTTGCCGACCCCGAGGCGCTCCTCGACGACGTGTACGACCGGGCCGGCGGGTGAGCTCCTCACCGCCCGAGCTCGCGGCCCTCCACCTGCGGATGGCCGAGCTGAGCGACCTCCGCTCGCTCGACCTCCTGCTGTTCTGGGACCAGCAGACGGTCATGCCGCCCGCGGGCGCCGAGGCGCGGGCCGAACGGGCGGCGACGGTGGCGCGGGTCGTCCACGCGCGCGAGAGCGACCCGGCGCTGGGCGCGCTGCTCGAGATCCTCGCCCCGTGGGCCGAGTCGGAGGACCCCGACTCGAACGACGCGCGGCTGGTGAGCTGGGCGCGGTACGACTTCGAGCGCTCGATCCGCGTGCCCGTCGAGCTGGCAGCCGACATCACGAAGGCGAAGGCGCTCGGCCAGCAGGCGTGGCAGGAGGCGCGCGCCTCCAACGACTTCGGCCGCTTCCGCGACGCCCTGGCCTGGCACATCGAGCTCCGCCATCGCTACGTCGACTGCTTCGAGGGTCACGAGCACCCGTACGACGTGCTGCTCGAGGACTTCGAGCCCGGCCTGACGACCGCCGAGCTGCGCCCCCTGTTCGCGGAGCTGCGCGAGGCGCTGGTGCCGCTCGTCGCCGCCGCCGGCCGTCGCGACGAGCCGCGCAACGGCGGTGTCTTCGACGGCAGCTTCCCGGCCACCGACCAGCGGATCGCGCTGCTCGACGTGCTGGAGACGGTCGGCTTCGACCCCGACGCCTGGCGGCTCGACCCCACGGTGCACCCGTTCGCGGCCGGGATCGGCCCGGCCGACATCCGGCTGACCACGAAGTACGACGAGAGCAACCTCGCCGTGGCGCTCTTCTCCGGATTGCACGAGTTCGGGCACGGTCTCTACGAGTCGGCCACCGACCCGGCGCTCTTCCGCACGTCGCTCGACACCCCGGTGTCGCTCGGCGTCCACGAGTCGCAGAGCCGCACGTGGGAGAACCTCATCGGCCGCTCGCGCGCGTTCTGCACCTGGGTGCTCCCGCGGCTGCGAGCGACGTTCCCGGAGGCGTTCGAGGACGTCGACGCGGCCGGCCTCTACTACGGGCTCAACACCGTTCACCCGTCGCTGATCCGGATCGACGCCGACGAGACGACCTACAACCTGCACATCGTCCTGCGCTTCGAGCTCGAGGCGGCGCTGACCGAGGGCTCGCTGACGGTCGACGAGCTGCCGGACGCCTGGAACGAGGGGATGGAGCGGCTGCTGGGCGTGACCGTGCCGGGCCCTGCCGACGGGGCGCTCCAGGACGTGCACTGGGGGGCCGGGCTGTTCGGCTACTTCCCGACGTACACGATCGGCAACCTGATGGCCGCGCAGCTCTGGGAGCGGCTGCGCGCCGACGTGCCCGACGTCGAGGAGCGGATCGCCGGCGGCGACTTCGCGGCGATCCGCGAGTGGCTGCGCGAGCACGTCCACCGCCACGGCCGGAAGTTCCCGCCGCGCGAGCTGCTGCGCCGCGTGACGGGCTCGGAGCTCTCCGCGGAGCCGTTTCTCCGCTACCTCCGCGAAAAGCTGGCGGACGCCGGCGTCCTGGCCTGATCGAACGTCCGTTCGGATCCCTAACATGGGTGCGGTCTTATGTCACGTGCCGCATCCATCGTCGTCTCGGGGGCCCGGGAGCACAATCTGAAGGACGTCACGGTCGAGCTCCCGCGGGACTCGCTCGTCGTCATCACCGGCCTGTCGGGGTCCGGGAAGTCGTCGCTGGCGTTCGACACGATCTACGCCGAGGGCCAGCGCCGGTACGTCGAGTCGCTGTCGGCCTACGCGCGCCAGTTCCTCGGGCAGATGGACAAGCCCGACGTGGATTCGATCGACGGCCTGTCGCCCGCCATCTCGATCGACCAGAAGACCACCTCGCGCAACCCGCGGTCCACGGTCGGGACCGTCACCGAGATCTACGACTACCTGCGGCTCCTGTGGGCGCGGATCGGCAAGCCGCACTGCTTCAACTGCGGGCGGCCGATCGCCGCGCAGTCGGCGGAGCAGATCATCGACCAGATCATGGCCATGGACGAGGGCGAGCGGTTCATGGTGCTCGCCCCGATCGTCCGCGGCCGCAAGGGCGAGTACGGCAAGCAGCTCGCCGAGCTGCGCAGCGAGGGCTTCACGCGCGTGAAGGTGGACGGCGAGCTCCGCCTGCTGGAGGAGGACATCGTCCTCGACAAGAAGTTCAAGCACGACATCTCGGTGGTGGTCGACCGGCTGGTGATGCGCCGCGACCTGCGCAAGCGGCTGGCCGACTCGGTGGAGACCGCGGTGGCGCTCGCCGACGGCATGATCGAGATCGAGACCGTGCCGCGGGAGGGCGAAGCCACGATCACCACATACTCGGAGCGGTTCGCCTGCCTGCACTGCGGCATCTCGATGCCCGAGCTCGAGCCACGGTCGTTCTCGTTCAACTCCCCGCACGGCGCCTGCCCGCGCTGCACCGGCCTGGGCTCGCAGATGGAGATCGACCCCGAGCTCGTGGTGCCGGACCCGTCGCTGTCGCTCAACGAGGGCGCGATCCTGCCGTGGGCGAGCGGGGCGACCAGCTACTACGAGCAGATGGCGGCGGCGATCGCCGAGCGCTACGAGATCGACCTCGACACCCCGTGGGAGAACCTGCCGGAGGAGCAGCAGGACCTGTTCCTCTACGGCACGAACGGCGATCGCCTGTACGTCTCCTACCGGAACCGGATGGGCCGCAAGCGGTCGTACATGACGACCTTCGAGGGCATCGTCCCCAACCTCGAGCGCCGCTACAAGGAGACGGACTCCGACTGGTCGCGCGAGAAGATCGAGGAGTACATGTCGGTGCGGCCGTGCCCGGAGTGCGGCGGCGCGCGGCTGCGGCCCGAGTCGCGCGCCGTGCGGGTCGGCGGCGAGGCGATCCACGAGTTCAGCGCCATGAGCGCCCGCCGGGCGCTCGAGTGGCTGCGCGCGCTCGAGCTGTCCGACCAGGACCGCGCGATCGCCCGGCTGATCCTGCGGGAGATCGACGAGCGGCTGGCGTTCCTCGACAACGTCGGCGTGGGCTACCTGTCGATGGACCGCGCGTCGGCGACGCTCTCGGGCGGCGAGGCGCAGCGGATCCGGCTGGCCACGCAGATCGGGTCGTCGCTGGTCGGGGTGCTCTACATCCTCGACGAGCCGTCGATCGGCCTCCACCAGCGCGACAACGAGCGGCTGATCGCCACCCTCAAGCGGCTGCGCGACCTCGGCAACACCGTGCTCGTGGTGGAGCACGACGAGGGCACGATGCATGCCGCCGACCACCTGGTCGACATGGGGCCGGGCGCCGGCGAGCACGGCGGCTACGTGGTGGCGGCGGGCACGGCCGAGGAGGTCATGCGCGTCCCCGAGTCGCTGACCGGGCAGTTCCTGTCCGGCATCCGGCGGATCGAGCCGCCGGCGAACCGCCGCAAGCCAAGCGGGTACGTCGAGGTCCAGGGGGCGACGCAGCACAACCTCAAGTCGGTCGACGCCAGGGTCCCGCTCGGCGTCTTCACCGCGGTCACCGGCGTGTCCGGCTCCGGCAAGTCCACGCTGGTCAACGACATCCTGTACAAGGCGCTCTCCAACAAGCTGCACCGCGCGCGCATGCGCCCGGGCGCGCACAAGCGCATCCGAGGGCTCGAGCACCTCGACAAGGTGATCAGCGTCGACCAGTCGCCGATCGGCCGCACCCCGCGCTCGAACCCGGCGACCTACATCGGGTTGTTCGACCAGATCCGCGACCTGTTCTCCAAGACCCAGGAGGCGCGGGCGCGCGGCTACAAGCCGGGTCGCTTCTCGTTCAACGTCAAGGGCGGCCGCTGCGAGGTCTGCCGCGGCGACGGGCAGATCAAGATCGAGATGCACTTCCTGCCCGACGTCTACGTCCCGTGCGAGCAGTGCCACGGCAAGCGCTACAACCGCGAGACGCTGGACATCCGCTTCAAGGGCAAGACGATCGCCGACGTGCTCGAAATGCCGATCGAGGAGGCGCTCGAGTTCTTCGCCCACATCCCGAAGATCAAGCGCCGGCTCCAGACGCTGAACGACGTCGGGCTCGGCTACATGCGGCTGGGCCAGCCGGCCACGACGCTCTCAGGCGGCGAGGCGCAGCGCGTCAAGCTCGCCGCCGAGCTCTCGAAGGTCGCCACCGGGCGGACGCTGTACATCCTCGACGAGCCGACCACCGGGCTGCACTTCGCCGACATCGAGCGGCTGCTCGACGTGCTCCAGCGGCTCGTCGACGCCGGCAACTCGGTGGTGGTGATCGAGCACAACCTCGACGTCATCAAGGTCGCCGACCAGCTGATCGACATGGGGCCGGAGGGCGGGGAGGAGGGCGGCCGCCTGATGGTCGCCGGCACGCCGGAGGAGGTCGCCGCGGCGCCCGACTCGCACACCGGCGAGTTCCTGCGCGCGCTGGTCAAGCCCGCGGCTCCTAAGCGGGCGCGCCGCCGGGCGAAGGTGCCGGCGGCGGCGTAGCCGCGCGGTAGAGGGCAAGCGCTTCCGTGGCGGCCTCGCGGCCGAGCGCGCGGTACGCCTCGAAGCGCTGGTCGGTGTAGAGCTGGTCGCCCGTCGAGTTGTGCGGGAACTCGGCATCGAGCTCCTGGTACGCGCGGACGTCGTGCGGCGCCTCGGCCGTCATGACTGAGCGCACGTAGACGAGCGTGCCGCTCTGCCCGTCCGGGAAGCGGATGACGCCGGTGACGCACATGGCCGCCGCCATGCCCTGCTCGTCCGGGATCACCTTGCGCGCCTCCGCCGGCGCGAGCTCGATCTCGATCTGGAGCTCGGTGCGGGCCAGGGCGATCGCGTCGCCGAGCTCCTGGATGTCGCGCCCGCCGCTGGCGTCGAAGCAGTAGACGTCACGGCAGCCGCGGCGCAGCAGCTCGACCAGGCCGAGGTTCTCGTAGTGGCCGCCGTCGGTGACGTAGAGGAACCTGGCGTCGGCCGAGTTGCGACCCAGCAGCTCCGAGAGCAGCAGGTGCGGCCGCGGTCGCCAGGACTCCGGCGAGCCGGCTCCGTCGGCGTCGAGATAGCGCGGGTTCGGCACCCAGACGCCGAGCCGCGCGTTGCCGAGCGTGAGCAAAAAGCGCAGCGGCGCGCGGGTCATCTTGCCCATCGAGGGGGAGAGCGCCGCGCCCGACATGGCGACGGCGGCCATCAGGGTGAAGTCGCGCTGGCGCCCGGCCAGCTTGTCCTCGAACTCCTCGGTCCGAACGTAGCCGATCAGCGGCCCGCCGATCAGCTGCGGGCTGAAGGTGAAGCTCGTGACGGCGCGGCCGGGCGGCGTCGCGCCCGGGTCGGAGACGTTGGCGGCGGCGCACACCACGAGCTGCGGCCATTCGCGCTGCTTCTGCCGGCCCTTCACCGGCTCGACCCCCGACTGCGAGAGCGGCACGAACGTGCCGTAGTCGCGCTCCTCGGCCACCGCCCGGCCGTCCTTGGCGACGCGACGCAGGGCGAAGGCGGTCGCCAGCCGCCGCCGGTAGAACGGGTGCAGCGACCACGACGTGACCTCGCCGTAGCGCGAGAGCGCGACGAAGAACCCGAGGGCGGCGAGCAGCGCCAGGACGACCCACGGGAACGGGTTGCGGTCGACGATGCCGAGGAGGGCCGAGAAGAACGCGATGCCGCCCAGCAGCAGTGGACCCGCAACCGTCGCGGCGGCGACCACCAGCGTGCCCCGCAGTCGGGGGAGCAGCTTGTCGCTGACGTAGCCGCCCACGCCCTCCCGGCCGGACTTGACGGCGCGGGCGAGCAGGCGGCTGTCGTTCATCCGCGCCCGCAGCTGGACGAGGATGCTGAGCAGCAGCGCGCCCGCGCTGGTCCCCCCGACCGCGGCCGCCGTGCTCTTGCCGCCCAGGTCCTGCGCTGTCGTCGCCGCCGGCCCGGTCTCGGGCACGTCGCGCAGCCACTCGAGCAGCGTCGGCACGCCGACGAGCAGGACGCCGACCGCTACGGCGCCGAGCGCGCAGAGCGTCGCCGCGTCCAGGAGACGGCGTGTCTTCTCGTGGTCGTCGACACGCCAGAGGACGGACGTCACCCCGAGCGCCGCCGCGACGATGGCGAGCCCGATGGCCAGCCAGCCCCAGGCCGCAGTGGGCGCGCTGCCTCCCGGCTCCCGCAACCCCGGGAACAGGATCTCGCCGTACAGCAGCCAGCCCACCACCCAGCCAATGACGAACAGGATCGAGCCGAGGTAGAGCAGGTTCACGAGCACGCCGAGCAGCACCCGCGCGCCGAGCCGCAGCTTGCCGCCGAAGCCGGGCGCCATGTACGAGCTGCGGTTGCGCAGGTACTGCTCCTCGGGCGAGCCGGGATGGAACGGCGGGGCGTCGTCGGTGACGAGGTCCGGGTCGGAGTCGACCTCGGGGTCGTCGAACTTGGCGACCATCGCGAAGCCCGCCGCCATGTACGCGCCGCCGGACACCGCAGCGAGGTACGTCGCGCGCTGGAGGATCCGGTTCTCGGGCGCCTGGAGGACCTGGAGCGCGCCGAGGTTGAAGGCCGCCGAGCGGATCCCGCCGCCGGAGCAGCAGACCCCGTAGCGGCCCTCCGCCGGCCTGGCAAGCGGCTCGAGCGCCGCCGGGAGCGGCTGCGCGGACGAGCGGCTGAGCTCGCCGCGCCTGCGCGCGTCGAGCTCGTCGCTGAGCCGCCCGACCGCCGCGTCAACCACCGAAGCGCGACCTCAAGGCCTGCACGTTGGCCACGTACCGCTGCGTGTCCTCGTACATGCCGCGCTCGCGCACGGACGCGAGCCCCTGGTAGTAGCCCGCGATCGCTGCGTTCTCGTCACCGCCCGCGTCGGTCAGCAGCCGCTTGAGGTACATCACGCCGGCGTGCACGTTGTCGGTCGCCGAGTTCGGGTCGAGCGGCCTCCCGGCGAGGTTCTGCTGCACGTAGTCCCAGGTGCCGGGCATGACCTGCATGACCCCGCGGGCGTTCGCGGACGAGACCATGCCGTTGTTGAAGCCGCTCTCCTGGTACGCGATCGCGGCGGCCAGCGAGGGCGAGATGCCGTGCGCGGAGGCGACGGTCTGCACGTCGCCGGCCGAGAGCATCTGCGGCGTCGGCGCCGGCGCCGCCTCGGGGACGACGATCTCCGCCGGTGCCGGGGTGGCGGCCTGCGCCGGCGCGGGCGCGCCGCCCGGCAGCTTGATCACGGTGCCGGCCAGCAGCAGCCCGGCGGGATCGAGGCCGTTCATCGCCGCCATCGCGTCGACCGACACGCCGGTCTGGGCGGCGAGGGCGGAGAGCGTGTCGCCCGGCCGCACGGTGTAACCGCCGAGCGGCGCCGGCGCCGCCGCCGCGGGGGCGGGAGAGACGGTGGCGGCCGCCGGGTCGGCCGGCGCGAGCCCGGCCTGCTGGAGGGCGGCGTAGCCCTCGACGGTGGTCGGGACGTTGATCGTGGAGCCGAGGACCACCTGCGCGTCCTCCGAGAGGCCGTTGAAGGCGGCGACGGTCCTCGTCGTGAGGTTGTTCGCGGCCGCGATCGACCACAGTGTCTCGCCTGGCTGCACGGTGTGCGGCACGGCGGCCGACGCGGGCGCGGCAGGGATCAGGAGGGCGAAGCAGAAGATCAGCAGGCGACTCGGGCGCACGTCCGGTGTCCTCCGTGGCTCGGGATTTCCATGTCCCATCCTCACCCCGTCTCGTCGCTCCGGGAACCGGTGCGCGCGGTGTTACGACGCCCTGCAACGCGTCCTTCATGCGATGCTCAGCGGCCTTGGAGTCGGCCGATCTCAAGCTGTGGGCGCAGAAATGGCGCTGGTACGAGCGCAACTCGCTGCCCTGGAACCGGGCGCGCATCCACTACGAGCTCGCGCGGCGGCGCGCGTTCGCGCGCTGGCCGCTGCACGGCAACGTGCTCGAGATGCTGCGCGAAGGGCGGCTCGAGATCGGCGAGCACGCGCTGTTCGAGCCGGGCGTGTGGCTGACGGCGCAGGCGCCGGGGCGGATCCGCATCGGCGGCGGCACGTTCCTCAACCTCGGCGTGCAGGTCGCCGCCTTGGACCTGGTGGAGATCGGCGAGCACTGCATGCTCGCCAACGGCTGCTTCGTCACGGACGCCAACCACCGCTTCGACGACCCCGACAGGCCCGTGCCGTGGCAGGGCTTCACGTCGAAGGGGCCGACACGGATCGGCGACAACGTCTGGCTGGGCGCCAACGTCGTCGTCACGAGCGGCGTGACGATCGGCGAGCGCTGCGTGGTCGGCGCGAACTCGGTCGTCACCGCCGACCTGGAGCCGCGGTCGATCGCCGCGGGCGTGCCCGCCCGCCCGATCGGGACGGTCAGTCCTTCGACAGCATGATGTTCACGCCGAAGACGACGCCGACGGCGAAGACGGCGAACGCGAGCGCCGCGATCAGCGCGTACGCGGTCGCCGCCCGCTCGTTGCCCTCGCGGCGGGCCGCGGCCGAGCGCCCGGTGCCGAGCACGACCAGCGAGAACGTCAGCGTCACGCCCACGCCGGCCAGCAGCGAGACCCAGACAACCTCGACCAGCCCGGCTCCGTCGATCGCGGCGACCATCTCAGCGCTCCGCCGTGAGGGTCCGGCCAGCGAGGGTCCGGCGCACGCCGAGCCAGGCCAGGCCGATGAAGAGGGCGCCGCCCACGATCACCGGTCCGGCGGCGCCGTCGCCGAACAGGGCGACCAGGCCGTAGGTCAGGGCGCCAACCGTCGCGGCCGCCGGGAGCGTGAGCACCCAGGCGGCGAAGATGTTGCCGGCGATCCCCCACCGCACGGCCGACAGGCGCTGGGCGGCGCCGGCGCCCATGATCGCGCCCGAGATCACGTGCGTGGTCGACAGCGGGAAGCCGACGTGCGTGGCTGAGAGGATCACCGCCGAGCCGGCGCCCTCGGCGGCGAAGCCCTGGACCGGGTTCATGTTGATGATCCGGCTGCCCATCGTGCGGATGATCCGCCAGCCGCCGGCGTAGGTGCCGGCCGCGATGGCGGTCGCCGCCGACACGATCACCCATAGTGGCGGATCGGCGCCGGCGTCGAGGTGCCCGGCGGCGACCAGCGCGAGCGCGATGATGCCCATTGTCTTCTGGGCGTCGTTCGTCCCATGCGAGAGCGAGAACAGGCTCGCCGAGATGATCTGGCCGAACCGGAAGCCGCGCGACACGACGCCCGGATGCTGGCGGCCGATGATGCGGTAGGCCACGAGCACGGCGATCCCGGCCACCAGCATCGCCAGCACCGGCGCCACCAACGCGGGAACGGCGACCTTCTCGATGAGGCCCGCACCGATCACCGCCTGCGTCCCCTCGGCGGCGAACGCTGACCCCACCACGCCGCCGATCAGCGCGTGCGAGGACGATGAGGGCAGGCCGAAGTACCAGGTCGCGAGGTTCCAGGCGATCGCGCCGACGAGGCCGGCGAACACGATCGCCGGCGTGATGAGATCGGCCTCGACGATGCCGGAGGCGACCGTGGCGGCCACCTCGAGCGACAGGAATGCGCCGACGAAGTTCAGGGTCGCGGCGAGGCTGACCGCCACCCGAGGAGCCATGGCCCGTGTGGAGATCGACGTCGCGACCGCGTTCGCGGTGTCGTGGAAGCCGTTGGTGAAGTCGAACGCGAGCGCCGTCGCGACGACGATCCAGAGGACGAGGTCGTTCTCCATCCCGTGTGGCGTACCCGGCTACCGGTTCTTGATGACGATCCCCTCGAGGATGTTCGCCGTCGTCTCGGTGGAGTCGATGGCGTCCTCGAGGCGCTCGAAGATGTCCTTCCAGCGGATCACGAGCATCGGGTCGATGCCGCGCTCGAACAGCGAGGCGAGCGCCTGGCGCACGACCTGGTCGCCGTCGTTCTCGAGCCGGTTGACCTCGATCGTGTAGTGGTGGATGTCCTCGAACGTCCGCAGGCGCGGCATCGCGCCGGCCAGCGCGCGGGCGGACTGGTGCAGGATCCGCGCCAGCTCGAGCGCCTGGTCCATCGGCGCCTCGATCCGGTAGAGGACGAGGAAGTCCGAGACCTCCTCGACGAAGTCGACGATGTCGTCGAGCGCGGAGGCGAGCGCGTAGATGTCCTCGCGGTCGATCGGCGTCACGAACGTGGAGTTCAGCCGCTGGATGATGTCGTGCGTGATGCGGTCGCCCTCGTGCTCGCAGTCGAGGATGTCGCGACCGAGGCCGTCGTGGTCCGGCCACTGCTGGAGCATGCGGTGGAGCAGATCCGTCGCACGGACGATGTTCCCCGCCGCTTCCTCGAACAGGTCGAAGAACTCGCGCTCCTTGGGAGCGAACAGCTGGGAGAGCCGGGCCATCGGCGGGGCAGTGTATGTGAAGGGCTTGTTTAAGCCCGAATTCACCGATCTCCGCGGCGCACGGGCCATCGGTGAATCCGGGCTAAGCCATCGTGCGGTGCGGCGGGAGCTGCTCCTTGAGGCGGTCCAGCTCTTCCGGCGCGATCCCGTACGTGTGCTCGGCGAGCGGGAACACGCGCCGGCGCACCTCGTCCACGTAGGCCGTCACGCCGGTCGTCATCGCCGCCTTCACGTCGGCGTAGCGCTTGACGAACTTGGGCTGGAAGCCGTCGTGCATGCCGAGCAGGTCGTGCAGCACGAGCACCTGGCCGTCCGTGCTCGGGCCGGCGCCGATGCCGATCACGGGGATCTCCATGTGCTCCATGAGCGCGTCGGTGACGCCCGAGGGGATCGCCTCGAACACGATCGCGAAGCAGCCGGCGGCCTGGAGGGCGAGCGCGTCGTCGAGCACCTGGCGGGCGCGCTCCGCCGTCCGGCCCTGGGCGCGGTAGCCGCCGAGCGCGGTCGCCGTCTGGGGCGTCAGCCCCACGTGGCCCATGACCGGCACGCCGGCCCGGACGATCGCGCGGGCGCGGTCGGCCATCGTCCCGCCTCCCTCGAGCTTGACCGCGTCGCAGCCCGCCTCCTTGACGAAGCGGTGCGCGGTCGCGATCGCCTGCTCGTCCGACGCCTCATAGGAGCCGAACGGCAGGTCGCCGACCAGCAGCGGCGTCTCGAGCCCGCGCCGGACCGCGGCGGCCAGCATCAGCAGCTCGTCGACCGTGACCGGGATCGTGCTCTCGTAGCCGAGCACCGTGTTGGCTGCCGAGTCGCCGACGAGCACGATGTCGACGCCCGCCTCCTCGACGACGACCGCGCTGGGGTGGTCGTAGGCCGTGATCATCACGATCGGCTCGCCGAGCGCGCGCATCTCGTGCAGCTTGGTGAGCGTCACGGGCTTGCGGTTCTGTCGCGGGGCTGACGACATCGGGTCCTCCTAGGCGGTCGGCGCCCCTCCCGGGGTCGCCGCCGTGTGGATGATGGTGTTGTCGATGAGTCGGGTGGCGCCGACGCGGGCCGCCACGGCCACCAGTACCCGGCCGTTGACCTGTTGCATCGGAGAGAAGCTGTCGGGATCCACGAGCGCGAGGTACTCGGGCTCGAGGCCCCCCATCGCGCCGCGGGCGGCGCGCTCGATCGCCGCCGGGTCGCGCTCGCCCGCGTCAATGGCGCGCTCGGCGGCGGCCAGTGCCCGGGAGAGCGCCAGCGCGCGCTCGCGCTCGTCCGCGGCCAGGCGCCGGTTGCGGCTCGACATCGCGAGCCCGTCCGCCTCGCGCACCGTCGGGATCACCTCGAGCGCGACCGGGAGGTCGAGGTCGCGGACCATGCGCCGCAAGACCGCGACCTGCTGGGCGTCCTTCTGGCCGAAGAAGGCAACGTCCGGCGTCACGACGTTGAGGAGCTTGGCCACGACCGTGCAGACGCCGGCGAAGTGGCCCGCGCCGCGCGACGCGCCCTCGAGCACGTCGCCGAGGCCGTCGACGCGCACGGTGGTCGCGAAGCCCGCCGGGTAGACCTCCTCGACCGGCGGCGCGTAGAGGACATCGACGCCCAGCTCCGCGGCCTCCGCGGCGTCGCGCGCCTCGTCGCGCGGGTACGCCGCCAGGTCGGCCTGCTCCTCGAACTGGGCGGGATTGATGAACAGCGAGACGACGACGAGGTCGCTGCGCTCGCGGGCGGCGCGCATCAGCGCGTGGTGGCCGCCGTGGAAGGCGCCCATGGTGGGGACGAGGCCGACGGAGCGGCCCGCCGCGCGCGCCTCCGCCACCACGGCGCGCATCTCGGCGTTGGTGCGGACCGTCCTCATGCCACTGCCTTGCGCAAAGCGCTCGTCGCCGCTTCGCTGGCCAAGGACCTCGTGGCGCGCGCCAGCGCGTCGAACAGCTCGAGCAGGTCGGGCGCCCGTTCGGCCACCGCCGCCCGCTGGCGCGCGACGGTCTCCTCGTCGCCCCGCGCGATCGGTCCCGTGAGCGCGTCGGCGGCGCCGCGTTCGGCCCAGTCCTCGACGGCCGCGCGGACGAGCGGGGCGAGCAGCGCGCGGTCGACCCCGGCGGTCGCGGCCAGCCGCTCCGCCGCGCCTTCGAGGGTCACGAGGAAGTTGGACGCGATCGACGCGGCGGCGTGGTAGGCCACGCGATCCTCCTCCGCGATCCTCGTGGCGTTCATGCCGAGCAGAGCTGCCAGGCCCTCGGCGACCTCCAGCGCGCGGGCGGTCGTGCCGTCCACCGCACAGCCGGCGCCGGCGAGGACGCCGGGGCGGGCGTTCGCCGGCACGGTCATGAGCGGGTGCAGCGAGAAGGCCTCGTGCGGGGAGAGCGGCGCGAGTCCGGTCGCGCCCGAGCAGTGGCCGACGAGCGGGCCGAGTTCGATCGCCGCCGCCGCGCGCTCGATCTCGCCGTCCGGCACGCACAGGAGCACGACGCCTGCGCCGGACGCCGTGGCGCCGCGGCCGAGCGGCCCGCGTACGTCGAGGCCCGCCGCGCCGAGGGCAGCTGCGAGCGCGGTGCCCAGGCGGCCCGCGCCGACGATGGCGATGGAGTCCAGTTCCCTCACGGAGATACCGGCTTCTGCGTCGTTTCTCAGCATAGTCCGCCGCGTACGGGTCTAGAGTCAACAGCGATGGGCAGCGCGGAGGAGCGGCGCGAGGAGCTCAAGGCCGTCTGGAGGCACGCGCAGTCGTGCACCCGGTGCCCGCAGCTCGCCTCCACGCGCCAGACCGTCGTCTTCGGCTCCGGCAACGCCGACGCCGACCTCATGTTCGTCGGCGAGGCGCCGGGAGCCAATGAGGACCGGCAGGGCCTGCCATTCGTCGGCCAGGCCGGCCGCCTGCTCGAGACGCTGCTCGCCGAGATCGGCCTGGAGCGCTCCGACGTCTTCATCAACAACACGCTGTGCTGCCGCCCGCCCGGCAACCGCGACCCGCTCCCGCAGGAGATCGAGAACTGCCAGGACTACCTGTTCCGCAAGCTCGAGCTGATCGAGCCGCGGCTCGTCTGCACGCTGGGCAACTTCGCGACCAAGCTCCTGCGGGGCGACACCACCGGCATCACGCGCCTGCACGGGCGCGAGGAGATCCGCCGCATCGGGCCGCGGCGCGTCCGGCTGTACCCGATCTACCACCCGGCGGCAGCCCTCTACACCCCGCGCATGCTGGAGGTCCTGCGCGAGGACTTCCACCGCATCCCGGACCTGCTGGCGCTCGACCCGCCCGAGCAGCCGGAGCCCGAGCCCGCGCCTGAGCCAATCGCGGCGCTCGCCGAAGCCGAGCCCGAGCGCGAGCCGTCTCAGCTCGGTCTTTTTTGAGCCGCCCGCTCGTCGGCGGTGATCGCGTAGCGCTCGTGATCGCGCCACTGGCCGCCGATCAGCAGGTAGCGGGGCGAGAAGCCCTCCATGCGGAAGCCGCCGCCCCGGGCGAGCGCGATCGACGGCGCGTTGCCGGGCTGGATGTTGGCCTCCAGGCGGTGCAGGGCCAGCGGCCCGAACGCGTGGTCGAGCACCTGCTCGAGCGCCTCGCGCATGAGACCCTGGCCGGCGTGGCGAGCGCTCGCGTAGTAGCCGAGGTACGCCGACTGGAACGCGCCGCGGACGATCTGGGAGATCGTGAACACGCCGGCGATCGACCCGTCCTCGGTGGCGCAGGCGAGCAGGCACGCGAAGTCGTCGCGGCGCGACCGCGCGAACAGGTCGTCGAACTGGTCGGCCCGCTCCGGCGGGTAGGTCCAAGGCCGGTGCAGCTCCCGGCTCTCACGCGCGAGGGCCAGGAACTCGTCGCGGTCGGCGCGGTCGAGCACGCGCAAATACACCCGAGCGCCGTTCGGTGGCGGCTCGGGCTCGAGGTCGGCCGGGCGCGCGCCCACGCCGACGAGCGGTCGGCGACGGAGCATCGGGCGTCTCACATGACGAATGAAACCGCACCCGGGAACTAGCCCGCCACGGCTGGGCGGACAGGTGCATCGGGCGATGATGCGGCGATGAGGGTCGCCATCGACGCCCGGGCGGCGGTCCGGCCCGAGCTCGGGGGCGTCGAGCGCTGGGCGCGGGAGCTGTGCGCACGGCTCCCGGTCCTGCGGCCGGGCGGCTACGCCGTCCTGCGCCCGCCGGCGGCGCTCTCGCACCGCGCGGGTCACGCGTGGGAGCAGGCGGTGCTGCCGCTGCGGGCGCGGCGTGCCGGGGCGCGAGCGCTGCTGTGCCCCGCGAACCTGGCGCCGCTGGCTTCGGCGCGGACCGCGGTGGTCGTCCACGACGCGTCGGCGCTGCGGGACGGCGACTGGTACTCGGGCGCCTACGCCGCGTGGCAGCGGCTCGTGCTTCCCGCCGTCGTCCGCCGCGCCGGGACGCTGATCACGGTGTCGGAGTTCTCGCGCCGGGAGCTGGTGGCGCTCGCCGGGGCGGACCCGGCCCGGATCGCGGTGATACCGGGCGGCGTCGACGAGCGGTTCCACCCGGCTGCCGACCCGGAGCCGGCGCGCGCCGCGCTTGGGCTGAGTCGGCCGTACGTGCTCTGCGTCGCGTCCCACACGGCCCGCAAGAACCTCACGGCGCTCGTCCCCGCGGCCCGGGCGGTCGCCGCGGAGGGGATCGAGATCGTGGTCGCGGGCGGCCACCGTCCCCAGTTCGCGCGCGAGCACGGCCTCGGCTCCCTGCGCATGCTGGGCGCCGTGGCCGACGACCTGCTGCCCGGCCTCTACGCCGGGGCGCTGGCCTTCGCGCTCCCGTCGCGTTACGAGGGCTTCGGCCTCCCCGTGATCGAGGCGATGGCCGCCGGCGCGCCGGTCGTGGCGGCCGCCGCCGGCGCGCTGCCCGAGACGTGCGGGGGCGCCGCGGTGCTGGCCCAGCCCGACGGCGAGGCGTTCGCCGCTGCGCTGACCGCGCTCGTGGCGGACGAGGGCGAGCGGGCGCGTCTGCGCGCCGCGGGCGTCGAGCGCGCCGCGGGCTTCTCCTGGGACGCCACCGCGCGCGCCGTCGACGCGCTGCTGTTCAACCCCGGCGCAGTGCGCGGCCCGTCCGCACGAACGCCCGCAGCGAAGGCGCGCTGACGCGCTTGCCGTCGCGTATACGCCGCAGGCCGGACCAGCCGAAGGCGCTGGGCCCCTCCTCGGCGGACAGCCACGTGTACCAGTAGACCCGCCGGATCCGCAGCCGGCGGCGCTCGGCCGCGAGCAGGCGGAGCGCCCGCCGCAACCGCTTCGCCTGGCCGGCGTTGCTGGTCTCGAACCCCGTCCGCCGGTGCGTGCCTTGCGTGGCCGGCCACGAGAGCTCGGTGATCCACACCGCCTTGCGTCGGTCGCCGTAGCGCGCCATCTCGCGCCGCGCCAGGCGCACGAGCTTGACCACGTGGCCCGGCTTGCCGGTGTAGGGGTGCAGCGCGACCGCGTCGAACGCGCGGCGGCCGCCGGCCCGGTAGACCGAGCGCAGCGCCGTCCAGCTGCGGTTCGGCAGCCCGGCGAGCACGACGCGGGCGCCGCCGTCCACGTCGCGCAGCGCGGCTCGCGCCGCGCGCAGCATCCGCACGAACGAGCGCGCGAACGGCTGCCGGGCCCAGTAGGCGCGCAGGTTCGGCTCGTTCCAGACCTGCCACGTCCGCACGGGCCGGCGCGCCACCTCCGGATGCTCGGTCCACAGGGAGCCCGCGGGGCCGTAGCGGCGCACGAGCGCCTTCAGGTAGCCGGCGAGCGCCGCGAGGCGCGGAGGCGAGGCGTCGCCCGACCCGACGGTGCCCGCCCAGCCGGGCGTGCCGCGCACCACCGGCAGCACGCCGAGGCCCTCGCGCGCGGCCGCCAGCACGACGGCGTCGGACGCGCTCAGGTCGACCGCCTCGGGCCCGTCCGGCTGCGCATGCGGCCAGTAGAGCTCCGCCCGCACGTGGCCGGCGCCGCTGTCGCCGAGCCGGCTCCATTCGTCGCCGACGTCCGCGCCGGGAGCCGTCATCGGCCCGTCGACCATCACGCCCAGCCAGTCGCGCGGGACCGCCGCCGACGCCGGGACGGCGGCCGCGAGGAGGCAGAGCACGGCCACGAGACACGCGCGCAGCGAAACGGCGATCACGTCTTCGAGAATGCCAGCGCCTGAATAGAGTTGCGGTCCGATGGCTCGCCGCGTAGCGCTCGTGCACGACTTCCTGCTCGACCTGCGCGGGGCGGAGCGCGTGTTCGCGGCCATCTGCGACGACTGGCCGGAGGCCGACGTCTTCACCGCTGTGTACGACGAGCGCGGCACCGAGGGGCGCTTCGCCGACCGCTCGCCACGGACCTCGTTCCTCCAGCACGTACGGCCCACCGCGCGCACGTTCCGGGCGCTGCTGCCGCTCTATCCGCGCGCCATCGAGTCGCTCGACCTGCGCGGCTACGACCTCGTGATCTCCTCCTCGAGCGCGTGGGCGCACGGCGTCGCCCCCGACCCCGGCGCCGTCCACGTCAGCTACTGCTACAACCCGTTCCGCTACGCCTGGGAGGAGCGCGACGTCACCGTCGCCGCCCGTCCGTGGCCGCTGCGGGCGCCGCTTCGGATGGTCCTCGACCGCTGGCGGGAGTGGGACCGCAGCGCGGCCCAGCGCATCGACCGCTACGTGGCGTGCTCGCATCTCACCGCCTCGCGCATCCGCCGGTCGTTCGGCCGCGAGGCCGCCGTCCTGCACCCGCCCGTGGAGCTCCATCGCTTCTGGCCGGGCACGGTGGGCGAGCACTACCTCGTGGTCGCGGAGCTGATGGCGCACAAGCGCATCGACGTCGCGGTCGAGGCGTTCAACCGCCTCCGCGCGCCGCTCGTCGTGGTCGGCGACGGGCCCGAGAGCCGCCGCCTGCGCCGCCTCGCCGGCCCGACCGTGACCTTCACCGGGCGCCTCGGCGACGCCGAGGTGGCCGACCTCCTGCGCAGCGCCCGCGCGCTCGTGGTTCCCGGCGCCGAGGAGTTCGGGATCGCGGCGGTCGAGTCGCTCGCGTCGGGCCGGCCGGTGATTGGCCTCGGCGCCGGCGGTGTCCTCGAGACCGTGCGAGCGGGGGAGACCGGCGTCCACTACGAGCCCGGCGACCCGGTGGCCCTCGCCAGCGCGGTCGCCGCATTCGACCCGCTCGCCGTCGATCCGGCCACGTGCGTGGCTGCCGCCCAGCGCTTCGCGATCCCCGGCTTCCAGCACGCGCTCCGCGGCCTCGTGGAGGAGACGTTCGCCGCCGCGCGCCAGCCCGTCGACGCCCGCCGGGTGGCCGCTGGATGACCGCTGCCATACTGTGCGGTGCGTCACACCCGCGGCGCAAAGTCGCCGCGTTTGCGATTCAATTCCTCATCGGTGCCTAAAACCCGCCTCCGGCGGGCACAAAACCGCGTAACCTGCGGCGGTGCCGAGGGTTGTCTGTAGTGCCTGCGCGTCCTCGTGACCGCAGGACCTGAACCGAGACACGGGTCCCCAGCGTAGATCGGGTCAGGAAAAAGCCTTGAGAGCGGCCGTCCGACCTCCCCCGGGCGGGCCGATCCACGGGAGCCGCAGGAAGCGGCAACCGCGCCGGTGTGGCGCCTCCGGATGATTGCATCGGCAACCGGAACCCTCTATAATTCCTACTGCAGAAGTTGGTATTGACATGGCAGTAACCAAGACTCCGAAGGGACTGAAAACGAGCACGTTCACCGATATCCCGCGCACGCGGACCGAGCCCGAGCACGAGGCCGATCCGACGATGGACTCCCTCCAGCTCCTGCTGCGAGAGGCGGGTCGCTACCCGCTGCTCAAGCCGAGCGAGGAGATCGAGCTGGCCAAGCGCATCGAGAAGGGCGATCTCGCTGCCAAGGACCGCATGATCAACTCGAACCTGCGCCTCGTGGTGGCGAACGCTCGCCGCTACCAGGGCCAGGGCCTCGCGCTGGGCGACCTCATCCAGGAGGGCATGCTCGGCCTGATCCGGGCCGTGGAGAAGTTCGACTGGCGCAAGGGGTTCCGGTTCTCGACCTACGCGACGCTGTGGATCCGCCAGGCGATCCAGCGCGGACTGGAGAACACGAGCCGCACCATCCGGCTCCCGGTCCACGTGGCCCAGCGTTCCCGCAAGGTCGGGCGCATCGAGCGTGAGCTGACGACGAAGCTCGGTCACGAGCCCTCGGACGAGGAGATCGCCTCTGCGGCGGACCTCCCGCTCGAGGACGTAATCGAGATCCGCAAGGCCGACCGCGCCGTGGTCAGCCTCGACAAGCCCGTGGGTGACGAGGGCGACACGTCCTTCGGCGACCTGCTGGCGATCGAGACCGCCCCGGTCGACGAGGAAGTCGGCGAGAAGCTGCGCTCCGAGACCCTCCTGAGCGCGATCGCGGAGCTGCCCGAGCAGGAGCGCAACGTGATCGAGATGCGCTTCGGCGCCGGCGACCAGGAGCCGCAGACTCTCAGCCAGGCCGGCCGCAAGCTCGGCGTCTCGACCGAGCGCGCGCGGCAGATCGAGGAGCGGGCGCTCAAGCGCCTGAGCCAGCGCACGGACGTGCTGGCGCTCCGCGAGGCCGCGTAGCCACGATAGCTCACGAACCGTAGGGACCCCGCGACCCGGCCACCGGCCGGGTCGCGCCCGTTAACGGGCCATTCGTCCAATCGCTCATGCCGGGCGGCGATGTGCCGAAGGATGGTGTATGCGCCCGCCATGGCTTCGGCTGTCCCTCGCCTCCGTCGTCGTCGCACTGCTGCTTCCCTCGGCGAGCGCTGCGGCCGCCGAGCGCTGGGCATCGCCGGCGAGCACCAAGACATCCGGCCTCTGCCCCGCGGTCGATCCGTGCGCGCTCGACCACGCGATCACCGGCGCCGCGAGCGGCGACGAGGTCATCGTGTCGCCCGGGACCTACGCCGTCGCCAAGCCGCTCTTGTCGTTCGTGCCGATCACGCTCCGGGGTGTCGCGGGAGCTGCGCGCCCCCGTCTCGTCGGCGCGTCGAGCCTGAAGGGGTCGGTCCTCAGCTTCAAGGCGGGCGGCGCCCTCCGCCGTCTCGCGCTGGAGGCCTCGTCGAACGACCACGACGCCCTGACCATGGAAGGCGGGAGCGCGGAGGACCTGCTGCTCGTCGCCGCCGGTGGCGACGGCGCGAAGATCGTGGGGTCGCCCGCCGGAACGCTGCTGCGGGACAGCGTCGTTCGCACCGACGGCACCCGGGCGGGAACCGCGGCCCTGAAGCTGC
>DASTIC010000135.1:0-33759 GCA_035717845.1 Solirubrobacteraceae bacterium | reverse complement strand
CACGCGCTCGCGCATGCACTGGGGGCGCGCTTCGGAGTCGCGCACGGCCGCGCCAACGGGCTCTTCCTGCCGCACGTCCTGCGCTACAACGCCTCGCTGCCGCGCAAGTTCATGCCGGCCCCGGGGTACACGACCTACGTGGCGCCGGAGAAGTACGCGCAGATGGCGTGGGTGCACGGGCTCGGCGGCCATACGCCCGAGGAGCGGCGCGAGCGCCTGTTCGGGCGCGTCGACGAGCTGCTCGCCGCCGTCGGCATGCCGCACGGCCTCGCGGAGCTCGGGATCGCGCGCAGCGAGTTCGACGCCGCGCTGCCGGAGCTCGCCGACGCCGCGTTCGCCGACCCGAGCCTGCGCACCAATCCGCGGATGCCGCTGCTGTCCGAGCTGCTCGGGCTGCTCGAGGCAGGCTGGTCCGGCTGAGGTCGTGATCGGGGAGCTGGCGCTGCTGGCGGTGGCGGGCGCCGGAACCGCCCTGGCGACGGGACTCGGCGCCGTGCCGGTGTTCGCGCTCGGCGTGCGCGCCGACGCGCTGCGGCCGCTGCTGTGGGGCGTAGCGGCCGGCGTGATGAGCGTCGCGTCCGTCGTCGGGCTGCTCGAGCCGGCGCTCGACGAGGGGTCAGGAGCCGCGGTGGCCGGCGGGCTCGTCGCAGGCGTCCTTTTCCTGCTCGGCGGGCGCCGCGCGCTCGCGCGCCGGGACGTGCACGTCGGTGCGCTGAGCGGCGCCGGCGTGCGTCGCTCGCTGCTCGTGTTTGGCGTCCTGCTCGTCCACAGCCTGCCGGAAGGCCTTGCGATCGGCGCAGCGTTCGCGTCCGACCGGGCGGGCCTCGGCGTGTTCGTCCTGCTGGCGATCGCGCTGCAGAACGTCCCGGAGGGCACGGCGTCCGCGATCCCGATGCGAGAAGCCGGCTTCACGCCCGGGCAGCAGTTCTGGGCTGCGGTCGCCAGCAGCGCGCCGCAGCCGGTCGGGGCCGTCGCCGCCTACCTGCTCGTCGAGCAGATCGAGAGCCTGCTGCCGGTCTCGTTCGCCTTCGCGGCAGGCGCCATGCTCGCCCTCGTCCTGCTCGAGCTGGTGCCGCAGGCGTTCACGGCCCGGACGTGGCGCTCGGCTCTCGCCGGCACGGTGGCGGGCGGAGCGCTCATGATCGGGCTGAGCGCCGCGATCGGTGTGTGAGCGGCTGCGGGAAACTGCGGAGGACGCCCCGGGTATCTCCGCGCGGATCTCCGCGCTGCCTGCCGATGCCGCGCGGGGGGAGCGGACCTAGCCTGGTTGTATGACCTCGCCGCGCCCGATCGTCATCGCCTACGACGGCTCGCCGCCGGCGCAAGCGGCGATCGAGCAGGCCGGAGCGCTCTTGCAGTTCTGCCGAGCCGTCGTCGTCCACGTGTGGGCGCCGATCGAGGTCGCAGTTCCAGCCTCGCTCCTGGGTGCGCCGGCCGGCGTGGCGGTGGCCGGTGCCCGTGGCCTCGACGCCACGGAGAAGCAACGCGCGGAGCGCGTGGCCGAGGAGGGCACCGAGCTGGCACGCCGCGCGGGGTTCGCGGCCGAGGCGCTCGCCATCCGGCGCGACGGGCCTCCGTGGCGCGCGCTCGTCAAGTGCGCCGTCGAGCTGGACGCCGCAGCGATCGTCACCGGCACTCGCAGCCGCTCACGGCCTGCGGCCGCGGTGCTCGGGAGCACCGCCGAGGGCGTCCTGCACCACGCGCACCGGGCCGTGCTCGTCGTGTCGGCCCCCTGATGGACGAGCTGCGAGAGACGCATATCTCTCGCGTCCTGCTCCGAGGCGATCGCGCGTACAAGCTCAAGAAGCCGCTGCGCCTCCCGTTCCTCGACTACGGCTCGCTCGAGCGGCGTCACGAGCTGTGCCGCGAGGAGGTGCGTCTCAACCGCCGGCTGGCCCCTGACGTCTACCGCGGCGTGCGGGCGCTCGTCCCCGGGCCACGCGGGCTCGTGCTGCGCGACGAGGCCTCGGCGGGCGCCGTCGAGTACGTCGTCGAGATGCGGCGCTACGACGAGAGCGCGACGCTCGCGCGGCGGCTCGACGCCGGCGCGGCGGGCGAGACGGAGGTGCGCGCGGTCGGGAGGCGGCTCGCCGCCTTCCACACGGGCGCCGAGCTCCCGGCGGACCCCGAACGAGCAGTGTCGGCGCTCGAGGCGATGGTGGCCGAGAACTTCGCCACGCTGCGGAGCCTTGGTGGTGACGGCGAGATGCTCGGCGCCGAGCAACACGCCGGCGCCGTGCTCGCCGGGCGGCGCGCCGAGCTGCGCCGACGGGCCGCCGGAGGGCTCGTGCGCGACGGCCACGGCGACCTGCGAGCCGAGCACGTGGTGCTGGAGCGGGGAATCGAGATCGTGGACTGCGTCGAGTTCGACCCGGCGCTGCGGGAGATCGACGTCGGGCTCGACCTCGCGTTCCTGATGATGGACCTCCTGCGCCGCGACGAGCGGCTCGCCGCCGCGCTCGTCTCCGCCTATCGCGAGGCCGGCGGGGACCCCGGGGACGACGCGCTCGTCGTTTTCTTCGCCGCCCAGCGGGCCCTCATCCGCGCCAAGGTGGCGCTGCTGCGCGCCGGCCAGGTCGAGGGCGGCGACGCCGCTCGGCGGCGAGCCGACGCTGCGTCGCTGCTCGACCTCGGCCGCCGGCTCGGCTGGCGGGTACGGCTGGGATCGGCAGTCGTCGTCTGCGGCCTCGCGGCGAGCGGCAAGTCGACGCTCGCCGGCGCCCTCGCCGAGCGCGCCGGCGCCACGCTGCTGTCGTCCGACGTCGTGCGCAAGGAGCTGCTCGGCCTCGCGGCCACGGAGCGCGCGCCGGCGAGCGCGTACGCGCCGGCGATGAACCAGCGGACCTATGGCACGCTCGGGCGGCGGGCCCGCGAGCGGACCGACGGCGGCGGGCACGTCGTCGTCGACGCCACCTTCCGGTTCGGCGCGGATCGCCAGGCGTTCATCGAGACGCTCGGCGCCGTGCCGCTGTGGATCGAGTGCCGGGCGCCGGCGGCCGTGCGTGCGAGACGAGCGGCGGCGCGCCGCGAGCGACGCGACAGCGTCTCCGACGCCGGTGCCGCGGTGGCGATCGCGCAAGAGTCCGAGTGGCAGCCGCTCGAGGTCCCGCCGGAGCGGCACCTGGAGATCGAGACCGATCGCGACGCGGCGGCGGCGCTCGTCGCCGTCCGCGATGCCCTCGACTGCCGCCTGCGCCGCCCCGCGGTGAACTACGCACCCACACGGCGGGGGTAGGCGGATGGCGGGACCGCCGCGTCGCCGTACGTTGCTCCGGTGACCATCGCGCCAGCCACCGTCGACGTCGCGCTCCGCGACGGCGCCACCGTCCGAGTCCGGCCGATGGTCGCCGGTGACGAGCAGGCGCTGCGGGATCTCCTCGACGGGCTGTCGATCGAATCCCGGTGGCTGCGCTTCTTCAGCGCAGGGGCCGACCTGCACCGGGTGGCGGCGTACATGGCGACGCTGGAGCCGGGACGCGGTCGCGGGCTTGTGGCCGTCGCCGGTGACCCTGAGCGGATCGTGGCACATGCCGCCTACATCCGCGAGACGCCCGACCGGGCGGAGGTCGCCTTCGAGGTGGCGGACGACTGGCAGGGCCGCGGAGTCGCCACCGTGCTGCTCGCGCACCTCTCCGAGCTGGCGACCGCCGATGGCATCGACACCTTCACCGCCGTCGTGCTGCCGGACAACCATCGCATGATCCAGGTGTTCCGCGACTCCGGGTTCGCAGTCGACGTCCGCCCCCACGCGAACGAGCTGGAGGTCGAGCTGCCGGCCCAGCTGGGCGACGAGGCCCGCGCGCGGTTCGAGGACCGCGACCGGGTGGCGGCCGCCGCGGCGGTCTCGCACGTGCTGCGCCCCGCCTCAGTGGCGCTGATCGGCGTGTCCAAGCGCGAGGGATCTGTGGGCGCGGCCGTCCTGCACAACCTGATCGCGGCCGGCTACGGCGGCCGGCTCTGCGTCGTGCATCCACGCGAGGACGTCGTCGGCGGTGTCCGGGCGCATCGCACGATCGGCGAGGTCCCGGAACCGCCCGAGCTGGCGGTCATCGCCGTCCCTGCCGAGGCGGTGGTCGACGTCGCGCGCCAGTGCGGAGCGGTCGGGGTGCGGGCCCTCGTCGTCCTCTCTGCCGGCTTCGCGGAGGTAGGCGCCCGCGGGCGCGACCGGCAGGCCGAGCTGCTCTCGGTGTGCCGCGCGAGCGGGATGCGCCTCGTGGGGCCGAACTGCCTCGGCGTGCTCAACACCGAGGTCGCGCTGAACGCGACGTTCGCTCCCGCCGCCCCGCCACCGGGCAACGTCGCGTTCGCGTCGCAGAGCGGGGCCTTCGGCATCGCGGCGATCGCCGAGGCGGCGCGGCGCCGCCTCGGCCTGTCGTCGTTCGTGTCGACCGGCAACAAGGCCGACCTGTCCGGCAACGACCTGCTGCGCTTCTGGGAGGCGGACGAGGCGACAGAGGTGATCGGGCTCTACCTCGAGTCGTTCGGGAACCCGCGCCGCTTCGGCCAGGTCGCCCGGCGGGTGGCGGCCGCCAAGCCCGTGATCGCGGTCAAGAGCGGACGCTCGGCGGCCGGGTCGCGCGCCGCGACCTCGCACACCGGGGCGCTGCTGGCCGCGTCCGACGCGACCGTTGACGCCCTGTTCCGCCACGCGGGCGTGATCCGAACGGCCACCGTCGGCGAGCTGTTCGACGTCGCTGCCCTGCTTGCGGGCCAACCGCTGCCGGCGGGAGGTCGCGTCGGCGTCGTGACCAACGCCGGCGGCCCCGGCATCGCCTGTGCGGATGCCTGCGAGGCCGCGGGGCTGCGCGTCGAGCCGCTCCCCACGAAGACGCGCCGCCGCCTCGGCCGGCATCTGCCGCGCGAGGCGACGACGACCAACCCCGTCGACATGATCGCCTCGGCGTCGGCGGACGACTACCGCCGCTCGCTGGAGGCGCTGGCCGCCGACCCCTCGGTCGACTCCGTGGTGGCGATCTTCATCCCGCCCCTGGTGACCCAGGCACGCGACGTCGCCGACGCCATCCGGACCGCGTCGGCCGCCACCCGCGCGGCGGGCAAGCCGCTGCTGGCGGTGTGGATGGCGCAGGACGACGCCGCCCTGGCCGCGCTCGCGGGCGGGGTCGGCGGGGTGCCGGCGTATGGCACCCCGGAAGAAGCGATCCGCGCGCTCGCGCACGCCGCGAACTACGCCGACTGGCGCCGCACCGGCACGGAGCCGCACGACCCGCCGGCCGGAATCGCTCCCGATCGAGCCGCGGCGACGATCGCCCAGGTGCTCGCCGAGGGCGGCGGCTGGCTGGTGCCCGATCGCGTCGCCGAGCTGCTCGACGCCTACGGCATTCCGCAGGTGGCCGCCACGGTGGCCGCCACGCCGGCGGCGGTGGCGCGCTGCGCCGCCGAGCTCGGGGGCGAGGTGGCCATCAAGGCGATTGCGCCTGGCCTGCTGCACAAGTCCGACGCGGGCGGCGTGCGGCTCGGCATCGACGGAGCCGCGGCAGCCGGCCGAGCCGCCCGTGAGATCGCAGCCGCTGTCCGCCGCACCGGCCACCAGCCGCTGGGCTTCCTCGTGCAGGCGATGGCTCCCGAGGGGGTCGAGATGCTCGTCGGCGTGACGTCCGACCCGGACTGGGGTCCAGTGGTGGCGTGCGCCGCGGGTGGCACCGCCGTCGAGCTGCTTGGCGACGTGCAGTCCCGCCTGGCGCCGGTGAGTCCGCGAGACGCGTCGGAGATGCTCCGTGCGCTGCGCACGTTCCCGCTCCTGGACGGCTACCGTGGCGCGCCGCGTGCCGCTGTCGCGGCGCTCGAGGACATCATTGTGCGCGTCTCCGCCCTCGCCGCCACCCACCCGGAGATCGCAGAGCTCGACTGCAACCCGATCCTGGTGGGGACCGGAGGCGCCACGGTCGTCGATGCGCGAGTCCGGATCGCCGCGCCGCGACCGCCGCGGCCCTATCCGTCGCTCGACCGCTGAGCGAGCACGCGGACCTGACGCGCGATCTCGAGGTCCTCGCGCGCCGTGACGACGACCGTCGGGACCGGGGCGTGGTGCGCGCCGATCTCGCCGTCCGCCCGGACCTCGGCGTTGCGGTCGGCGTCGAGCGACACGCCGAGGAACCTGAGGCCCTCGGCCGCGGCGGCGCGGACCTCAGGGGCGTGCTCGCCGACCCCGCCGGTGAAGACCAGGACGCCGAGCCCGTCCATGGCGGCTGCCATCGCGGCGACGCCGCCCCGGAGGCGGTGTACGTACACGGCGAGCGCCGAGCGGGCTTCCGGGTCGCCGGCCGACTCACGGGCGAGCAGGGCGCGCATGTCGCCGGTGCCCGCCAGGGCCGTGAGGCCCGAGCGGTGCTCGAGCGCGTCGGCGAGCTCGGCGACGTCCACGCCGCCCCGTTCGAGCAGCCACACCAGGAGCCCCGGGTCGACGCTGCCCGGTCGGGTGGCCATGACGATCCCGTCGACCGGCGTGAACCCCATCGTCGTGTCGACCGATCTGCCTCCGTGCACGGCGGCGAGCGAGGCTCCCGCTCCGAGGTGGCAGGTCACGATCCGCAGGTCGCCGAGCTCGCGTCCGAGCAGCTGCGCGGCGCGCCGCGATGCGTAGGCGTGGGAGAGCCCGTGGAAGCCGAAGCGCCGTCGCGGCCACTCCTTCGGGAGGGCGTAGGTGGCGGCGGCCGCCGGCAGAGTGGCGTGGAACGCGGTGTCGAAACACGCGGCCGCCGGGATGCCGCCGAGCTGCCGCGAGACGGCGTCGATGGCGGCGAGTGCCCGTGGCTGGTGCAGCGGCGCCAGAGCGCTCAGCTCATGCAGCCGACGGCGGACGGCGTCATCGATCCAGGTGGCGGCCCGCAGCTCTTCGCCGCCGTGCACGACGCGATGCCCTACCGCGTCTGGCGCCGGCAGCTCGTCGAGCGCCGCGGCGGGGAACGGCGCGCCGCGCGGCCACTCGGCGGCGCGCTCGGCGATCGTGCGGTCGGCGGCGTCGAGCAGCCGGAGCTTCAGGCTGCTCGAGCCCGCGTTGACGACGAGCAGCCGCACCGGGTCAGCCCGGCCAGGTCCAGTCGCGGACGTCCTCCGGGTCGTCCCCGTGCTCGCGCGTGTACGCGCGATGGCGGAGGCGCTCGTCCACCATGTGCTGGCGCAGGGTCGCGGCGCGCGGCGCGAGCCCCGGCACGCGGTCGATGACGTCGATCACGAGGTGGAAGCGGTCGAGGTCGTTGAGCATCACCATGTCGAACGGCGTGGTCGTCGTCCCCTGCTCCTTGTAGCCGCGCACGTGCAGGTTCCGGTGGTTGGTGCGCCGGTACGTGAGCCGGTGGATCAGCCATGGGTAGCCGTGGTAGGCGAAGATCACCGGCCGGTCGGGCGTGAAGATGGCGTCGAACTCGGCGTCCGGCAGCCCGTGAGGGTGCTCGGCCTCGGGCTGCAGGCGCATCAGGTCGACGACGTTGACCACCCGCACCTTGAGATCGGGCAGGTGCTCGCGGATCAGCGCGGCGGCTGACAGCGTCTCGACCGTGGGCACGTCGCCCGCGCATGCGAGGACCACGTCTGGCTCCGCGCCGCCGTCGTTGCTCGCCCAGTCCCAGATGCCCAGCCCGCGCGTGCAGTGGACGATCGCGTCGTCCATCGTCAAGTAGTCGAGCGCAGGCTGTTTGCCGGCGACGATCACGTTGACGTAGTCGCGGCTGCGTAGGCAGTGGTCGGCCACCGAGAGCAGGCAGTTGGCGTCCGGCGGCAGGTACACCCGGACGACGTTCGGATCCTTGTTGATCACGTGGTCGATGAACCCGGGATCCTGGTGCGAGAAGCCGTTGTGGTCCTGGCGCCAGACGTGGGAGGTCAGCAGGTAGTTGAGCGACGAGATCGGGCGCCGCCACGGGATCCCCCGCGTGACCTTCAGCCACTTCGCGTGCTGGTTGAACATCGAGTCGACGATGTGGATGAACGCCTCGTAGCAGTTGAAGAAGCCATGGCGACCCGTGAGCAAGTAGCCCTCGAGCCAGCCCTGGCACAGGTGCTCGCTGAGCACCTCGACGACACGGCCCTCGCGCCCGAGATGGTCGTCCGCGTTGGTGATGTCCGCCTGCCACACGCGGTCCGTGACCTCGAAGACCGCCGAGAGGCGGTTCGAGGCGGTCTCGTCGGGTCCGAAGAGCCGGAAGGTCCGCGGATTGCGGGCGATTACGTCGCGCATGAACGTGCCCAGCACGCGTGTCGCCTCGCTGGTCGTGCGTGCGGGCTGCGCCACGTCGACGGCGTACTCGCGGAAGTCCGGCAGCCGTAGGTCCTGTCGCAGCAGACCGCCGTTGGCCTGCGGTATGGCGCCCATCCTGCGCTCGCCCTCGGGCGCGGGCGCCAGCACGTCGTCGCGAGGCGCGCCGTTGTCGTCGAACAGCTCCTCCGGCCGGTAGGAGCGCATCCAGGCCTCGAGCTGCGCCAGCGCCTCGGGGCGCTCGCGGAGGTGGCTCAGGGGCACCTGGTGCGAGGCTGGCGTCCCTTGGGCGGGTCCTGTCCAGCCCTTGGGGGTGCGCAGGACGAGCATCGGCCAGCGCGGCCGGTCGCGCTCGCCCTCGACGCGGGCACGGCGCTGGATCGCGGAGATGTCGTCGAGCGCGTCGTCGAGCGCGGCGGCGACCTGCCGGTGCACGTCCTCGGGATCGTCGCCCTCGACGAAGATCGGGCGGTGCCCGTAGCCCTCGAGCAGGGCCGCCAGCTCGTCGCGCGGGATGCGCGCCAGGACCGTCGGGTTCGCGATCTTGAAGCCGTTCAGGTGCAGGACCGGCAGCACGGCGCCGTCGTGCACGGGATCGAGGAACTTGTTGCTGTGCCAGCTGGTCGCCAGGGGGCCGGTCTCGGCCTCGCCGTCGCCGACGACGCAGAGCACGACGAGGTCCGGGTTGTCGAACGCCGCGCCGTAGGCATGGGTGAGGGCGTAGCCGAGCTCGCCCCCCTCGTGGATCGATCCCGGCGTCTCAGGAGCCACGTGGCTCGGGATACCGCCGGGGAACGAGAACTGGCGGAACAGCCGGCGCATGCCCTCCCCGTCGCGCGTGATCTGGGGGTAGACCTCGCTGTAGGTCCCCTCGAGCCACGTGCTCGCCACGAGCCCCGGGCCTCCATGGCCGGGACCTGTGACGAAGAGCGCCTCGATGTCCCGTTCGCGGATCACCCGGTTCATGTGCGCATAGAGGAGGTTCAGCCCCGGGGTCGTGCCCCAGTGACCAAGGAGGCGCGGCTTGACGTGCTCGGGCCGCAGCGGCTCGTGCAGGAGCGGGTTGTCGAGCAGGTAGATCTGGCCGACCGAGAGGTAGTTTGCCGCCCGCCAGGCGGCATCGATGCGGCGGAGCGCCTCGGTGGACAGCGGCGAGCTGGTCACCGTCATTGCGAGCGCGCCTCGCGCATGCGACGACCGAGCGACGCCACTTCCGGATCGGCGATCCGATACTGGCGACCGAGCTCGAACAGGTACTGGTACTCCGGGGCCCGCAGCGCGCGCAGGGAGCGCTCGACCGTGACGCCTTCCCCCTCCGGAGCCGGCGCCCCGCCGGGCGGCGCGATCCCGTGCTTCCCGAGCCAGCGGGGGAGGTACTCTCCGGCGATCTTGCCCTGTGGCCACCACAGCGGCGCGGCCTCGGCGTCGCCGCGCCCGCGCAGCCGCCGGGTGCGGTGGCCCACCAGCAGGCGACCGTGGAGCACCGGCTCGCCCGGGTCGGGGACGTCGTCGACGCCCGCCGCGCGCGCGATGCCTGCGGCGGCGACGCGCGCCTGATGCGTGGCCAGCCCGCCGAACTTGATCGGCGAGACGATCCCGTCCCCGGCCGCCCACGTCCGCTCGGTGCCCTTCACGCGCCCGTCGTCGCCGGTGACGATGAACCCCTCATCGTCGGCGGGGAGGCCCTCCACGGCCGGACCGACGATGCGCGGCACGGCGAAGACGCGCTGCACGTCGAGGCGGTCGCCGCTCGGCTCCAGCACGAGACCGCCGCCACCGCCGCGCGCGACCGCGCCGGTTACGAGCGCGACCCCGGCCTCGCGAAGCTCCTCTGCGAGCGCGTCCCCGGCCTCCTCGCCGAACAGCGCGAGCGGCGCGCGCTCGGGCGTCACCACGGTCACCTGGACGTCGGAGTGGCCCATCTCGCCGGCTTCGCCGGCGGTCATGAGGGCCAGCTCGTACGCGGGCAGCGGCCAGACCGCGCCCGGCGGAATCACGATCGCGACCCGCTTGGCATAGCCCTCGTCGATGTCGCGCAGGAGCCCACCGTACGTCTCGGAGTCGCCGCCGGGCCACCAGGTGCTCGCGCCCTCGACGCCGACGACCGGGCGGCCGCCGAGCGCCGCTAGCAGCGCGTCATACGGTCGCGATCCCCTGTCGCGAAGACGTACCTCCCCCGCCCCGTCATCGACGCCGACGACCGCGTCGCGCACGAGCTCGGCGTCAGCGTCCTCCGCGAAGCGCGCGAGCGGGACGCGATGAGCATGGCCGAGCCCGAACGGCTCAGCGACGGCCAGCGGCCTATAGGTGAAGTCGGTATCCGGAGAGATGAGGGTGAGGCGCACTCGATCGCCTGCCATGGCCCGCAGGGCCAGCAGCGCCTCGAGCCCGGCGACGCCTCCGCCGGCGATCACGATGTCCATGGCGCAAGCCTACGGCGCCGGACGAACGACGAGAACCGAGCACGGGGCGGCGTGAGCGATCCGCTCCGAGGCGCTCTTCAAGGCGGCGACCCCGGTCAGGCCACGGCTGCCCGTGACGACGAGCGACGCGTCGAAGTCGCGGGCGGCCTCCGCGACCGCGCGGTGAGGCGGCCCCGGCCGGTCGAGAATCACCGGCTCGGCGCCGGTCAGCGCCATGATCCGGGTCGCCTGCTCGGCGAGCACGCGCCGGACCGGCGCCTCGTGGTCGCCTGCGGCGACCATCGCCACGTGCGATCCGAACCGGGCCGCGAGCTGCGCCGCGTGGTCCGTGGCGGCATCCGACCCGGTCGTCCCGTCGCTGGCGAGGAGGATGCGGGAGGGGAAGTCCACGCCCTCCGGCGGGCGGCGGGCCACGAGAACGGGCACCGGAGAGCGGTGCAGGGCGGCACTGGCCGCGCTGCCGACCATGATCCCACCTGCGCGCGAGTGGCCGCGCATGCCGAGGACGAGCAGGTCGTGGCCCCCCGCGAGCTCCATCAGCCTCTTTGCAGGGTCGTCGCCCTCCTCCTCCATCGCGATCGGCGTCCTCACGCCGAGCTCGCGCGCTTCGTCGCGCGCCCGGCGCAGGCACTCCTGCGCGTGCTTGTGGCTCAGGGTCGCGACCGCACTCGCGCCGACGCCCTGCTCCCAGCTCACCGCGACGTAGATCAGCGCCGCGTCCTCCCCGGCCAGCACGGCGGCCTGGCGGGCAGCCTCCTGGCTGGGCCGGCTGCCGTCGACGCCGCAGAGGATGTACGAGTACATCTGGCGCGCGGCGGAAGGCGGGCTGTCGGTCTTCGAGCTCATGCGTCGAGGATCGCGCGCGCCGGCCAGCCGCACAGCCGTGCACGTCACGCGGGCGAATCCGTAGCTTGCCGCAGGTTTTCGCGGTGAACGGGCGGATGGCGGCGTCGTCCGACGCCGGGACGATGAGCCGGTCGATCCAAGGAGCCTCGTCGCATGTCCGCCACCGCACCGACCCCCTCTCCCCCCGCACGCCAGAGCTCCGCATGGAGCGCCTGGCGCATCGCGCTCGTCGTCCTCGGCAGCATCGTCGCACTCACCGGCGCGGGCATGCTGGCCGGCGGTGGCGCGCTGATGGTGGTCCACCTCACCCAGCGCGACGACGACGGCTTCCTGACGTCTCCGCGCGAGCAGGTGTCGAGCGACGGCTATGCCGTCACCGCCGAGGGCGTCGAGATCGCGGACCTCGACGACGGGGGCGGCTGGCTGGTGGAGCAAGGGATCGGCCGCGTTCGCATCCGGGCGACGAGCCGGAGCGGCGACGTGTTCGTCGGCATCGCCTCCGAGCGGCGGGTCGACCGCTACCTGGCCGGCACGGCTCACGACGAGCTGCGCGAAGTCCGCTCGGGCGACGACCGCTATCTGAGCCGCGACGGCGGCGCGCCGCCCACGCCTCCGGCGGACGCGGGGATCTGGACCGCCTCGGCGACCGGACCGGGCACGCAGACCGTCGAGTGGGAGGCGCGCGACGGCCGCTGGGCGGTCGTGGTGATGAACGCCGACGCCGCCCGGGCGGTCGCCGCCGACGTCAGCGTCGGCGCCAAAGCCGGGGTCCTGCCCTGGATCGCGGGCGGCCTGCTCCTCGCCGGACTCGTCGCCGCCGCCCTCGGGGCCGGCCTGATCGGGATCGCGGTGCGCGGCCACGCCGGCACGGTGCCGGCGCCGACCTCCGATGCCGCCGTCGAAATCGCTCCCGGTACGTACCCCGTGTCGGTCGACGGTCAGCTCGATCCGGGCCTCAGCCGCTGGCTGTGGCTCGTCAAGTGGCTCCTGGCCATCCCGCACTACGTGATCCTCGCTCTGCTCTGGATCGCGTTCGGAGTCCTAACCGTCGTCGCTCTCGTGGCGGTCGTCGCCACCGGGCGCTACCCGCGCGCGATCTTCGACTTCAACCTCGGCGTCCTGCGCTGGACGTGGCGCGTGGCGTTCTACAGCTACGGCGCGCTCGGCACCGACCGCTACCCGCCCTTCACGCTCGGCCCGGCCGACTACCCCGCAACGCTCGAGGTTCCGTATCCGCCAGAGCTGTCCCGCGGCAAGGCGCTCGTCAAGTGGTGGCTGCTGGCGCTGCCGCACTACCTCGTCCTGGCCGTGCTGGCCGGGGGCTTCGCCACCGGCTGGTTCGGCGACTTCCAGGCCCCGAGCCTGAACGCCGTCCTCGTGTTCATCGCGGCCATCGCGCTCCTGTTCACCGGCCGCTACCCGCGAGACATCTTCCGGCTCGTGCTGGGCATCAACCGCTGGGCCTTCCGGGTGATCGCCTACGCCGCGCTCATGCGCGACGAGTACCCGCCGTTCCGCCTGGACCCCTGATCGGGGACTCAGGCGGCGGCGCGGGCGGCGAAGATCTCGCCCAGGGAGTCCGCCCAGGACCGGATCGCGTCCCAGTCGCGCGCATCGGCCGCTGGAATGCGGTTGAGCGGGAAGCGCAGCCTGGCCGGATCGATCACCCCGCCGAAGATCGTGACCGACACCGGCTCGAGCTGATGCTCCTTGGCGAGCGCGTGGTCGAGTTGCTTCCGCGACCCATGCACCTCGGCCTCTTCGAGCGTGGCCGGACCCATCGCGAAGACCGCGACGGGGCGGCGGGCCAGCTCGTCGCGGTGCGTCGCCAGGAAGTGGCGCGCGTCGCGGTGCCAGCGGCCGGCATACAGCGCGCCGCCAACGACGACCCCGCCGTAAGGCGCAAGCGTGCCGACCTCCGCCGCGGGCCGGACGTCGACCTCGTGCCCAAGCTCGCGCAGGCGCGCGGCGATCGCGTCGGCGACCTCGTGCGTGGACTCCTTCTTGGTCGCGTACGCGACCAGCACTGGCTGGCTCATGGACCACCTCCGGTTCGCGTAACCCGAGGAAACCACCGCGGCGGACCCACGGCATCGGGGTCGACCACGCAGGCGGAATGGGTGGAAACCCCGCTACGGAGCGCCTCGTGCCAGACGTACGCTTGTGGCATGACGGAGATCCGCTGCCCTTCCTGCTCGGCCCGCAATCGCGTCGGCGCCGTGGCTCGCGGCGTTCCCCGCTGCGCGAGATGCAAGCGGCTCCTACCGTGGCTGGTCGCAGCCGACACCTCGACCTTCGACGCCGAGGCGACCGCCTCGGTCCCGGTCATCGTCGATCTCTGGGCGGCCTGGTGCGGCCCCTGCCGCATGATCGCGCCGGTGCTGGAGGAGCTCGCGGCCGAGCATGCGGGTCGGCTCAAGGTCGTCAAGGTCAACGTCGACGAGGAGCCGGCACTCGGGGCGCGCTTCCACGCACGCTCGATCCCGCTCCTCGTCGTCCTGCGGGACGGGCACGAGGTCGACCGGATCACCGGCGCGCTCCCGCGGCCGGCCCTCGAGTCGCGCCTCGCCCCCGTGCTCGCCTGACCGCGGGTTATCACTGAGGGTGCGCCGTGGAAACGGCCGATGCCCTGCGTCGCGGAGCGCCGGAGACTGACGACCGGGCCGCGCAGTGCGGCAGACACCGAAGGATGGAGGTCGAGAATGCCCGCACGAGTCGCCATCAACGGCTTTGGCCGCACTGGACGCGCGATGTTCCGCGCTGCACACCAGCAGAGCGCCGAGATCGAGTGGGTGGGAATCAATGACGTGATGGGTGTGCCCTCTGTCGCCCAGCTGCTGGCGACGGACTCGGTGTACGGACCGTTCCCGGGAACGGTCGAGGCGCTCGACGGCGCGATCCGCGTCGACGGCCGGGAGATCCCCGTGTTCGCCGAGCCCGAGCCGGGAGCGCTCCCGTGGCGCGAGGTGGGGGCGGAGGTCGTTATCGAGTCGAGCGGACGCTTTCGGGCGCGTGGCGACGCCGCCCGCCATCTCGAGGCGGGAGCGCGCAAGGTGATCGTCTCGGCGCCGGCCAAGGAGCCGGACGTCACCGTGGCGCTGGGCGTCAACTTCGAGGACGTCTACGACCCCGAGCGTCATGATGTGATCTCCAACGCCTCGTGCACGACGAACTGCCTGGCGCCCGTGGCCAAGGTGCTGCACGAGGCCTTCGGGATCCGGCACGGGGTGATGACGACCGTGCACGCCTACACGGGCGACCAGCGGCTGCTCGACGCGCCCCACAAGGATCCGCGCCGGGCGCGGGCCGCCGCCCTCAACCTGGTGCCCACGACAACGGGCGCGGCCAAGGCGATCGGGCTCGTCGTCCCCGAGCTCGCGGGGCGGATGCAGGGCTTCGCGGTGCGCGTGCCGACGCCGACCGTTTCGCTGGTCGACCTCACGATCGAGGTCGAGGCGCCCACGACGGTGGAGGCGGTCAATGAGGCCGTGCGAGACCGCGCCGACCGCGGCCCACTTGCGGGGATCCTGTCCTATCGAGAGGATCCGCTCGTGTCCACCGATCTCATCGGATCGCCGTACTCATCGATCTTCGACGCCGGCCTGACCACCGTGGTGGACGGCACCCAGGTCAAGGTCGTCGCCTGGTACGACAACGAGTGGGGCTACTCGAGCCGTCTGGTCGAGCTGGCGCAGCGGGTCCTCGTCCCCGTCCCGGCCGGGCAGTGAGCGCACCGCCCCTGCATGTGCTCGAGCGTGGCGCCTTCGACGGGCTCTTCGCTGCGCTCTCGCGGCGCGGGTACACGGTCATCGGCCCGCGGATTGCCGCCGGCGCGATCGTGTACGGCGAGCTGCACTCGGCCGACGACCTGCCGGTCGGGTGGACGGACGACCAGGACGGCGGGCACTACCGGCTCAAACGCCGCGACGACGAGGCCCTGTTCGGCTATGCCGTCGGGCCGCAGTCGTGGAAGCAGTTCCAGCTGCCGCCCGACGTCCGCCTCTTCCGCGCCCGCCGCGGCGGCGACGGCAGCCTGACCGAGATCGAGGAACCCCGGCGCGAGGCGCCCCGCCTCGCGTTCCTCGGCGTGCGCTCGTGCGAGCTGCATGCGATGGGCATCCTCGACCGCGTGCTCCTCGGCAACGCGCACGCCGACCCCGCCGATCGCGCTCGCCGCGAGGACGTGCTCGTGATCGCGACGAACTGCGGCCAGGCGGGCGGCACGTGCTTCTGCGTCTCCATGGGCACGGGTCCGAAGGCCAAAGAAGGATTCGACCTCGCCCTCACCGAGGTGCTCGAGGACGGGCGCCACTTCTTCACGCTCGAGAGTGGCAGCGAGGCCGGGGCGGAGATCGTGGCGGAGCTCGACGCAACCGCCGCGGGCGACGGCGAGGCCGCCGGCGCTGACCGCGCGACGGCCCGCGCCGCCGCGCAGATGGGTCGCGAGATGGACGTCACGGACATCCGGGAGCTGCTGTACCGCAACCTCGAGCACCCGCGCTGGGACGACGTCGCCGAGCGCTGCCTGACCTGCGGCAACTGCACGATGGTGTGCCCGACGTGCTTCTGCACGACGGTCGAGGAGGTCACGGACCTCAGCGGGGAGCACGTCGAGCGCCACCAGCGCTGGGATTCCTGCTTCACGGTGGACTACTCGCGCATGCACGGCGGCAGCGTGCGCCGCTCCGCGCGCTCGCGCTACCGGCAGTGGATGACGCACAAGCTCGCCACGTGGTTCGACCAGTTCGGCAGCTCCGGCTGCGTCGGCTGCGGGCGCTGCATCACCTGGTGTCCGGTCGGCATCGACCTCACGGAGGAGGTCGCCGCCATCCGCGCGACGGAGGAGGCCCATGCAGTCGATCGCTGAGCTGACGGCTGCGACGCCGGCATTCGCCGGCCTCACATCGCGCCACGTCGAGCTGATCGCGGACTGCGGAGCGACCGCCCGCTTCGCGGCCGACGAGGCGCTGTTCCGCGCCGGGGAGCCGGCCGAGCGCTTCTACGTGATCCGCCACGGCTCGGTGACGCTCGAGCTAGCCGTGCCCGAGCACGAGCCTGTAACGATCGAGACACTCCATGATGGCGAGCTGGTCGGCTGGTCCTGGCTGTTCGACCCCCACCGCTGGATGTTCGACGCGCACGCGCTCGAGGCCACGAGCGCGATCGAGTTCGACGGCGCCTGCCTGCGCCGTAAGTGCGAGTACGACCACGAGCTTGGGTATCAGCTCATGCGCTGCTTTGCCTCCGTGCTCATCGACCGCCTGCAGGCCACGCGCCTGCAGGTCCTCGACGTCTATGGCCGCCGTCGCTCCGGCTGAGCATCCCGGCCCGATGGTCCCCGCGGCGTTCCGCGTCGCCGCGCGGCGGCGCGACACGGCGGATACGTGGACGCTCGAACTCGAAGGGCCCCGCCCGCTCGAGTTCCGCCCCGGCCAGTTCACCATGCTCGGCGCGCCGGGCTGCGGGGAGGTGCCGATCTCGATCAGCGGCGATCCGGGCGATCCGTCGCGGCTCGTGCACACGGTGCGGGCCGTCGGGCCGGCGACCGCCGCGATCTGCGCGGCGGAGCCGGGTCGCGTGCTCGGCGTCCGGGGGCCGTTCGGGCGCGCGTGGCCGGTGGAGGAGATCGAGGGCGCCGACGTCGTGATCGCGGCCGGCGGGATCGGCCTCGCCCCGCTGCGGCCGGCGATCGTGCAACTGCTGGCGCGGCGCGAGCGCTACGGTCGGATCGTCGTCCTCTACGGGGGGCGGGACCCCGATCAGCTCCTCTACCCGGGCGAGCTGCGGGCGTGGGAAGCGGCGGTCACGGTCGACACCGCCGCGCCCGGCTGGCGGGGCCGCGTCGGCGTGGTCACCAAGCTCATCGACCGCGCGGAGTTCGATCCCTCCAGCGCGGTCGCGCTGTCGTGCGGGCCCGAGGTGATGATGCGGTTCGCGGTCGAGGCGCTGCGGCGCCGGGGCCTGCCGGCCGAACGCGTCTACGTCTCGATGGAGCGCAACATGCAGTGCGGGATCGGTCACTGCGGGCACTGCCAGCTGGGTCCGACGCTCATCTGCCGCGACGGCCCCGTCTACGCCTGGGAGGAGGTCGAGCCGTGGCTGGCGATCCGGGAGCTGTGAGCCGCCCGAAGCTGGCGGTGTGGAAGTTCGCGTCCTGCGACGGCTGCCAGCTGACCGTGCTCGACTGCGAGGACGAGCTGCTGGAGCTGGCGGGCGAGGTCGAGATCGCCTACTTCCCGGAGGCGACGCGCGCGGCGGTCGAGGGGCCGTACGACGTGTCGCTCGTCGAGGGCTCGATCACCACGGCGGGCGACGCCGACCGCATCCGCGAGGTCCGCCGCGCCTCGCGGACGCTCGTCACGATCGGCGCCTGCGCGACCGCGGGCGGCATCCAGGCCCTGCGCAACTTCGCCGATGTCGACGACTTCATCTCGATCGTCTACGCGCGGCCGGATTACATCTCGACGCTCGCGACCTCGACGCCGATCGCGGCCCACGTCGCTGTCGACTTCGAGCTCCGTGGCTGCCCGATCGACAAGCGCCAGCTGCTGGAGGTCATCAGCGCCCACTTGCACCGCCGCGCGCCGCGCGTGCGGTCGCACAGCGTCTGCATCGACTGCAAGCGGCGGGGGACCGTCTGCGTCATGGTCGCCCACGGCACGCCTTGCCTCGGGCCGGTCACGCACACCGGCTGCGGCGCGCTCTGTCCAGCCTACGACCGCGGCTGCTACGGCTGCTTCGGGCCGATGGAGACGCCGAACACCACCTCGCTCAGCTCCCGCATGGAGCAGCTGGGCGCCGGCGAGCGCGACCTCGTGCGCGTCTATCGCACGTTCAACGCGGGCGCCGAGCCGTTCCGCACCGAGAGCGAGGCCCATGAGCACGGATAGGCGCACGCTGAATGTGGACGTGCTCGCCCGGGTGGAGGGCGAGGGCGCCATGCACGTGCGCATCGACGGGGACACGGTCGCCGACGTGCAACTGCGGATCTACGAGCCGCCGCGCTTCTTCGAGGCGTTCCTGCGCGGCCGCGCGTTCACGGAGGCCCCCGACATCACCGCCCGCATCTGCGGGATCTGCCCCGTCGCCTACCAGACCAGCGCCATTCGCGCGATGGAGGACGTCTGCGGGATCGCCATCGACGACGGGCCGATCCGTGCGCTCCGGCGGCTGCTCTACTGCGGCGAGTGGCTGGAGAGCCACGCGCTGCACGTGCACCTCCTGCACGCGCCCGACTTCCTCGGCTACGAGAGCGGGATCGCGATGGCCGCCGACCATCGGGCGGTCGTCGAGCGCGGACTGCTGATGAAGAAGGCCGGCAACGTGCTGATGGCGGCGGTGGGGGGAAGGGAGATCCATCCGATCAACGTGCGCGTCGGCGGCTTCTACCGCGCCCCGACCCGAGGTGAGCTCGCGCCGGCAGCAGAGCTGCTGGAGCGCGCGCGCGACGCGGCGATAGAGACCGTGCGCTGGACGGGCACGCTGCCGTTCCCCGACTTCGAGCACGATCACGAGCTCGTCGCCCTGTCGGCCGACGGCGAGTACCCGATCGATCGCGGCCGGATCGTCTCCTCCGGCGGGCTCGACATCGCCCCGAGCGAGTTCGACGACTGGTTCGTCGAGGAGCCGGTGGCGCACTCGAACGCGCTGCACGCCCGCATCCGCGGCCGCGGCGCGTACCTCGCCGGGCCGCTCGCGCGCTTCAACCTCAACTTCGACAGGCTTTCGCCGGCGGCGCGCGAGACGGCGCTGGCCGCCGGCGTCGGACCGACCTGCCGCAACCCGTTCCAGAGCATCGTGGTGCGCGCGGTCGAGATGCTGTACGCCTGCGAGGAGGCGCTGCGGATCATCGCCGCCTACGAGCCGCCGGACCCGCCGGCGGTCGAGGTTCTGCCGCGCGCCGGCGTCGGCTTCGGGGTCAGCGAGGCGCCGCGCGGGATGCTCTGGCATCGCTACGAGCTCGATGCCGAGGGCACGATCCTCGACGCCCGGATCGTCCCCCCGACGTCCCAGAACCAGCTCGCGATCGAGCACGACCTGCGCGCGTTCGTCCAGCGCCACGTCCGCCTCCCCGACGCCGAGCTGCGCGACCGCTGCGAGCAGGCGATCCGCAACCACGATCCCTGCATCTCCTGCGCGACGCATTTCTTGACGCTCGATGTCGAGCGCACCTGAGCCGCGGCGCGTGGTCATCGGCATCGGCAATGCGGCGCGCGGCGACGACGCCGCGGGCCTGATCACCGCCCGCCGGCTGGGCGGCCTCGAGCATGAAGGCGATCCCGTCGCGCTGCTGGACGTGTGGCGCGAGGCGGACGTGGCCGTCGTGATCGACGCCGTCAGCTCGGGCGCGGCGCCGGGAACCGTCTACCGCTTCGACGCGACGGCGGCGCCGCTGCCGGCGCAACTGCGCGGCTCGTCCTCCACCCACGCGCTCGGACTCGCCGAGGCGATCGAGCTGGGCCGCACGCTCGGGCGGCTGCCTCGGCGGCTGATCGTGTACGGCATCGAGGGGGAACGCTTCGAAGCCGGCGCGGAGCTCACCCCGGCCGTGGCGGCGGCCGTCGAGGCGGTCGCAGGAGCCGTGGGCGCGGCTCCGTAGCTGCTACGGCCGCCGGTTCAGACCCCCACCCGGATGAGAAGCGGCGGGCGTACGTCGATCCTTACGCGACATGGTTCCAGTCGTCATCACCGCACGAAGCGCGAGCGTCCGCGCCGGCCTCTGCCAGCTCATCGAGAGTGCCTCGGGCGTTCAACCGATCGCTGTCACGACCACTGTGGCCGCACTGCTCCGGCACCTCTCGCGGACGCCGGCCGCGGTGGTGGTCATCGACGAGCTGCTGATCCGCGACACGGAGCTGCACACGCTGACAGCGGTGGCACCTCAGGCCGCGTTCCTCGTGGTGGGCATGAACGACCATCCCGGCTACGTCCAGCGTGCGGTAGATGCCGGAGCCGTCGACTACGTGCGACTCGACGATGCGGAGCGGCTGGTGCGAGCCGTAGCCGCGGCCGGCGAGCGATCGCGGCCGTCCGTCGTGGCGCGGCGACGCGCTGGGAGCCGCGCCATGACCCTCGTGCCGTCGCCCGGTGCCGACTCGACCGCCAGCGTGCCGCCGAGCAGCTCGATGCGCTCACGCATGCCGAGCAGCCCGTAGCCGTCCCTGTGGCCGGAGGGATCGAAGCCCTGGCCCGCGTCCTCCACCGTGACCGTCACGTTCCCGTCGGTTTCGATGATCGTGACTGCCACGTCCGGAGCACCGGAGTGCTTGACCGCGTTCGTCAGCGCTTCCTGGGCGATTCGGTAGAGCGCCGTCTCGACCTCGTCGTCGTGCCGCGTCGTCGCGCGCCCCGACTCCCAGTCGAGGTCGATGGTCAGCGCGACGTCCATCCCGCGGCTCCGGACGCGGTCGGCAAGCGCCTGCACCGCGGCCTGCGTGCCCAGCTCGTCGAGCGCGGCCGGCCGGACGTCGGAGATGATTCCGCGGAGGTTCGAGATCTCGGTGTCGAGCTGGGCCGTCGCGTCGGCGAGCGCGGCGTGCCAGGCTTCCGGGTCCGTCGCCCGCCGCGCCGCAGCCACTGAGAGGCGCAGCGCTCCCAGGCCCTGGAGCGTCTCGTCGTGAAGCTCTCTCGCCCAGCGGCGGCGCTCGTCCTCGGTCGCCGCCTCGCGGGCGCGGAGCTGCTCGCCTCCGACGGAGCGAGCGGTGACGACGGCGCTGGCCGCGCTCGTGGCAAAGGAGGTCAGGAGCCGCTCGTCCTCGTCACTGAACTCGCCCGCGCCGGGCGGATGGAGCGCGGCGAGTACCCCCGGCGTCTCCGTCCGGAAGACGAGCGGCACGAAGAGCCCCGCCCCGGCGTCCAGCCCGAGCCGGCCGATGCCTGTCTCCTGAAAGCGCGCACGGTTGAGGTCGTCGGTGAGTCGCTGAGGGCGCCGGGTTTCCAGCACCCGTCCGGCCACGGTCGACTCGATGGGGATGTCGGAGCCGACGATGTCGCGATCGACGTCTCCCGCGGCGGCGGCGATGCGCAGCTGCTCGCCGACCACGAGCTCGATCAGCAGGATTCCGGCGCCCACCAGCGCGCGCCCGCGCTTGGCGATCAGCTCGAGCACCACGGCGAGGTCGGTTTCCCCGGCCAGCACCCGTGAGATCTCCGTCGTGGCGCGCATGGCTGCGAGGCTGCGCTCGAGCTCGTCGCGTCGGCCGCTCACCTGCTCGAGACGGTGCGCGTTGTCGATCGCGATCGCGGCGTAGCGCGCGAGCATCACAACGGCCTGCTCGTCGTCCTCGGTGAACTCGCCGCCGGCCTTCTCGGTCAAGTAGAGGTTGCCCCACGCCTGCCCTCGCACGAGGATCGGCACGCCGAGGAACGTGCCCATCGGCGGGTGACCGATGGGAAAGCCGTACGACCGCGGATGCCGTCCGACGTCGGCGAGGCGCAGCGGGCGCGGGTCGCGGATCAGCTCACCGAGCACGCCGTGCCCGCTCGGCGGCTCTCCCAGTATCTCCCGCGTGTCGTCGTCGATACCGGCGGTGAGGAAGCGCTCGAGCCGCTCGCGGCGGGCGTCGAGCACGCCGAGCGCGGCGTACCGCGCGCCGGTCAGCTCGCGGGCGGCTTGGATCACGCGCGCGAAGACGAGCTCCATCTCGGACTCTTCGAGCACGGAGTTCCCGAGGGCGATCAGCGAGCGCAGGGCTGTGTCCTGCATCGGAGCTTCCGACTCTACAGCCCCCACCAGCCTGTCAGGTGTCGACGGCGGCCTCCATGCCTCCGACGAGGGCCACCGCGAGTGCCGGGTCGCGGGTCCGCGGGACGACCATCACGGGGCACTCGGCCAAGTGGATGAGCCGCCGGGTGACCGCGCCGAGGAGTACGGCGCCGAGCGGTCCGTAGGAACGAGAGCCGACGACGAGGAGGTCGAGGTCGGCAGACGCGGCGGCCAGCGCGAGCGCCGGATCGCCCTCCAGCTCGACGCGCTCGGCGGGCGCGCCGGCGAGGGCGCGCTCGAGGTGCTCGCCGGGGCGGCGCTCCTGCAACTCATGGTGCGGCGACGGCACGCGGACGTGGAGCACGCGCAGGGGCGCGCCGGCGCGCGCCGCCAGGTCCGTGGCGACGCGGACCGCGTCGTCGGACTCGGGGGTCACGCCGTAGGCGACACCGATCGGGCGGCGCGAAGGCGCGACGAATCCCCTCGGCGCCACGACCACGGGCACGTCGCCGCCGTGCAGGAGCAGCTCGCCGGCGGAGCCGACGCTCACGGCGCCCTCGGCGCCCGAACGGCTCGAGCCGATCACGAGCGCCCGCGGACGGCGCTGATCGGCGAGCTCGTGGAGCAGCCGCGCAGGCGCGGTCCCGGCGATCGCCATCGTCTCCACCGGGCGGTCGGCGAGCGCTGCGAGCTCGCGCCGGCGCCGCTCGAGCTGAATGCTCAGCGCACCGCTGCGCGGGGCGAAGATCGTCACCAGCAGAAGGTTGCTCGCGGTGACGTCCGCGAGCCACGTGGCGAGCGAGAGTGCGTCGCGAGCCTGCTGCGGGGAGTCGAGGTCGAGGCCGGCGATGATCGTGTCGGACATGGACCGAACCTATGTCGCCCCGGCGGCGGCGACATCGGGGTCGACCACGGGTCCGGCACCGCGAGAGCTACGGATGGCACGGCGCGCGGGCGGCGGTAGCGTCGCCGCATGACACGAGAGCTCCAGCCGTACCACGGCAGCTACCTGATGCCCGCCTTCGAGCGGGCGACCGTCGCCGACGTGATGCGCCCGGGCGTCATGAGCTGTGCGCCCGACGCGCCGCTCCTGACGGTCGCGCAGACGATGGCGACCCACCACGTGCACTCCGTCGTCGTCGCCGGCATCGGCACCGACGCGTCGGGCGGCGACCACCTCGTCTGGGGCCTCGTCTCCGACATGGACGTCGTGCGGGCCGCAGAGTCCGGGATCGAGGGGCATACGGCTGCGGACGCGGCCCGCACCGAGGTCGTCACCGTCGATCCCAAGACGTCGCTGGCCGAGGCAACGAGGCTCATGGACGAGCACGGCACCGCCCACCTGATCGTGACCAGCGCCGGCCAGCCGGCCGGCGTGATCTCGAGCCTCGACATCGCCGGCGCCCTCGCCTGGGGTCGCGCGTGAGCGGCATCGTCGTCGGCGTGGACGGCTCCGAGGGCGCACGCGCGGCGCTGGCGTTCGCGCTCGCGGAGGCGCGGCTGCGCGGGACCGGCGTGCGGGCCGTGGCGGCCTGGCACCTCCCGGCAACCGTGTCCCCGAGCGGCGTTCCGGCTCTCGACCCGGGACTCCCCGACAAGCTGCAGCTCGAAGCGCGTGAAGCGCTCGAGCGGGCGCTCGAGGCTGCCGGTGACCGGGCAGCCGGCGTCGCGATCGAACCGGTGGTCCGACTCGGAGCACCGGCTCAGGTGCTGCTCGAGGAGGCGCAGGACGCAGACCTCCTCGTCGTCGGCTCCCGCGGGTTGGGCGGGTTCCGCGGGCTGCTGCTCGGGTCCGTCGGCCAGCAGTGCGCCCATCACACCCCGTGCCCGCTCGTGATCGTCCCGCACGACCGAGAGCTGTAGCTGCAATGACGGCGACGGTGGCCCGCGCAGTGAGGCACCGGCCATCGCCGCGCTCCGACGCGCCGGCCGGTGCGGGGCTGACCACGGCCGAGGCTCGCGAGCGGATCGTCCGCGTCGGCCCGAACGTCCTCGACCGGTCCGAGGGCCCGCCGTGGTGGCTTCGTTTCGGGCGAAACCTGGTCCACCTCTTTGCGATCCTGCTATGGGCGGGCGCCGCGCTCGCGGCGATCGCCGGGATGCCGCAGCTCGCGATCGCGATCGTGGTCGTGATCCTCGTCAACGCCGTCTTCAGCTTCGCGCAGGAGCATCGGGCCGAGCGAGCCGTCGAGGCGCTCGGTCGGGTGCTGCCGCAGCGCGCGCGTGTCCGGCGCGACGGGCGCCCGCAGGAGGTGGACGCTCGCGAGCTCGTTCCTGGCGACCTCGTCCTGCTTGCGCCCGGCGAGCGCATCTCGGCCGACGCAGTGCTCGTGTCGGCGGTCGAGCTGCGGGTCGACATGTCGACGCTCACGGGAGAGTCCCGGCCGGTGCGGCGGCACGCGGCGGAGGGCGACGGAGGCGATGGGTTCGATGCGCCGGACCGCGTGTTCGCGGGCACGCACGTGTTCTCCGGCACCGCCGAGGCCGTGGTCGCGGCGACCGGCATGAAGACGGAGCTCGGGCGGATCGCCGGCCTTACGCAGGGCGCAGAGCGCCGTCCGAGCCCGCTCGAGCTGGAGATGCGGCGCGTGACGCGGGTCGTCGCGCTGCTTTCCGTCCTCATCGGCGTGACGTTCTTCGTCGTGGCGGGCACCTTGGGGATGCCGCTGACGGACCGCTTCCTGTTCGCGATCGGCGTCATCGTCGCCAACGTGCCGGAGGGGCTGCTCCCGACCGTCACGCTGTCGCTCGCCCTCGCCACTCAGCGGATGGCCCGTCGCAACGCGATCGTCCGGCGGCTGTCGTCGGTCGAGACGCTCGGCTGCACGACCGTCATCTGCACCGACAAGACGGGCACGCTGACCACGAACGAGATGACCGTGCGCCGCGTGTGGACGCCGAGCGGCGCGGTCGAGGTCGAGGGCGTCGGCTTTCAGCCCGAGGGGCGGCTCGCCGCCCACGACGAGGCGGTCGTCGAGCTGGCGCGCGCGGGAGCGCTCTGCAACGACGCGACGCTCGAGCAGAGGGACGGCGTCTGGCACGTCGTGGGCGACCCCACCGAGGGCGCGCTCCTCACGCTGGCGCGCAAGGCGCAGATCGACCCCGTGCTCGAGGCGCACCGCCGACCTCGCCTCGGGGAGGTGCCGTTCGACTCCCGCCGCAAGCGCATGACCACCGTGCACGACTCGCCGGAGGGCCCCATGGCGTACACGAAGGGCGCCCCGGCGCTGGTCGTCGCCCGCACATCGCTGAGCGCCGAGGCGCGCGCCCGCGCGCTGGCGGCGGCCGACGACCTGGCCCGCGACGGGCTGCGGGTGCTGGCGCTGGCCCGGCGGCCGGTCGAGCCGGGCGCAGTCGTGTCGGAGGCGCTCGAGGAGGAGCTCGAGCTGCTCGGCCTCGTCGGCATGCAGGATCCCCCGCGACCCGAGGTCGCGGCGGCGGTGACGGCGTGCCACGGCGCCGGCATCCGCATCGTCATGGTCACGGGCGACCATGGCATCACGGCCGAGGCGATCGCCAGGCGCATCGGCCTCGTCGGGCGGCGTGCGCGCATCATCCAGGGGGACGAGATCGACGGCATGGCCGACGACGAGCTGGCGACGGCACTCGCCGCTCCGGACGCGCTGGTGGCCCGGGTCACGCCCGAGCAGAAGCTGCGGATAGCCGCCGTCCTCCACGGAGCAGGGGAGATCGTCGCGATGACCGGGGACGGCGTGAACGACGCGCCGGCGCTCCGCACGGCTGACATCGGCATCGCGATGGGCCGGAGCGGCACGGACGTCGCGCGCGAGGCCGCGGACATGGTGCTGGCGGACGACAACTTCGCCTCGATCGCCGCCGCCGTCGAGGAAGGGCGAGCCGTCTACGACAACATCAGGCGCTTCGCCCAGTATCACTTCTCCTCCAACGTCGCCGAGCTGCTCGCTTTCCTCGCGTGGGGCCTCAGCGGCGGCGCGATACCCCTGCCCCTCGTCGTCATGCAGGTGCTGGCCATCGACCTCGGGACCGACCTGGTGCCGGCCATCGCCCTCGGCACCGAGCGTCCCGAGCCGGGAGTGATGCGCCGCCCGCCGAGGCCGCGCCGGGAGCGGCTTCTCAACGCCCGCACGCTCGGCCGCGTCTACGGCTTCGTCGGGCTCGTCGTCGGCGCGGCCGGAATCGCCGCCTTCCTCGTCGGCTACGTGCTCGCCGGCTGGCGTCCCGGTGAGCCGCTGCCGGACGCCGGCCCCCTGTACGTCCAGGCGACGGCCATGACCTACGCGGGCATCGTCGCCGGACAGGTCGGCGCCGGCTTCGCGTTCCGCACCGCCCGCGAGTCGCTCCTTCGCGTCGGCGTGCTGTCCAACCGCTTCCTGCTCGTCGGCATCGCGTTCGAGATCGTCCTGCTGCTCGCGATCCTGCATCTCGGCCCGCTGCAGAGCGCGTTCCATACGCGGGCGCTCGATCCAGTCGCGTGGCCCCTGCTCGCATGCGTGCCGTTCGTGGTCGTCGCCGCCGAGGAGGCGCGCAAGGCCGCGTTCCGCCGCTGGGTCTGGAAGGAGCGGCCGGCATGAGAGCGCTGGTCGTCGGCGCCACGAGGCTGGGCCGCGTGCTCGCGCACGATCTGCTTCACGCCGGCCACGACGTGCGGGTTCTCGACGACGATCACGCTCGTCTGGCGCGACTGCCGACGATCCTCGAGGGGCGCGCCATCCATGGCTCGCCGCTCGAGCGCGACATCCTGGAGGGTGCGGTCGCCGGGTGCGACGGGATCGTGGCCGTGTCGGACGACGACGCGCTCAACGCCGTCATCGCCATCGCAGCCCGGCGGGAGCTGCGCGTACCGATCGCCGCGGCCGTGGTGAGCAACCCGGCGCGTGCTGAGGCGCTCGCCGGTCTCGGCGTGCACGTCGTGTGCCCGACCGCGCGGACCGCGCACGAGCTCACGCTCACGCTAGCCCGGCCGGGGGTCGAGAGCGTGCTCGAGCTGGCGGGGGAGACGGCGGTCTACCGGGCGGAGCTCCCGGCGCGGCTGAGCGGACGCGCGCTCGCGGAGCTCGAGCAGCCCGGCGCGCTGGTCGCCGTCGCCGTCGAGCGGGACGGCCGCGTGTTGCTGGCCAGGCCGGACCTGGCGCTCCGTGAGGGCGACGTGCTGCACGTCGCCGCCTCGCACCATGGCCTCGTCACCGACCTCATCCACCCGTGACGATGCGGATCGTCGTCTGCGGAGCGGGCTCGACCGGGCGGCACGTCGCCCAGGTCCTCGGCCAGGTCCACGACGTGACCGTGATCGACCTGCTCGAGGAGCGCCGGGTCGCCGGCCGCCGATTCGTTCTCGGCGATGCAGCCGACCCCGTCGTGCTCCTCGACGCGGGGGCCGCCGATGCCGACGCACTCGTCGCCGCGACCGCCGACGACGCAACCAACCTCGTGATCGCCCTGCTGAGCAAGCGCCGTCTCCGTGTCGGCTCGACCGTTGCGCGCATGAGCGACCCCGCGCACCGCTGGCTGTTCACTCCCGCAGCCGGCGTCGACGTGGTGGTGTCGGCGGCCGAGCTGGTGGCGCGCCTGCTGCAGGAGGAGGTGACCGCCGGCGATCTCGTGACGCTGCTCGAGCTGCGCGGGGGCGGGGTCGCGGTCACGGAGACGACGATCCCGGCGGGCGCGGCGGTCGCCGGCCGCCGCGTGACCGAGCTGGCGGTCCCGGAGGGTGCAGCGCTCACGGCCGTCGTCAGGGAGGACCAGGTCCTGCTCCCGGAGCGCGCCGGCGCGCTCCGCGCCAGGGACATCGTCGTCGCACTGTGCGAGCCCGGCCGCGAACACGTGCTCCACGATCTCTTGACCGGGCGGTAGCGCTCCCTCACTCGCTCGGGTTCGCGGTCCAGCCCGGCATGGCGTCGCCGTCAGGCTCGTCGAAGGCGATCAACCTCCCGCCGCATGAGGCGCAGGACGCCGGATCGTCGAGGACCTTACGGATGCCCCGAAGGATCCATTTGACGCCGCACTCTTCGCAGATGAGGCGCACATCCATGGCGTCCTAGCGTCGAGTGGCCGGGCGCCACCGCCATCCGTATTCGGCCGCAGATGAGACTCGGATCTCTGCGGACATCACGGCACCGCGAGCGTGTGGCTTACGAGCGCGGAACCGGTGTGGTCTCGCCCCGTGATCTCGACACGCATTGCGGTGCCGTCGTCCCGAACGCGGACCGTCGCGTATTGCCCGGCGCCAGGGAAGGCCCCCTCGCTGTAAGGCCCGCCCTTCGCGCCCGCGCGCCGGTCGAGCGCGCCGGCATGCACGACCGGGAACCCGCCGGCGCTGTTCGTGCCGTCGTCGATCGCCAGCATGTGCGCGTCGGCGCTGAGCATGAGCAGTCCTCGGGGCCGGTGACGGCTGACGAAGCGCGCGAGCTCGGCGCGCTCGGTGCTGTAGCCGGCCCAGCTGTCGGCCCCGGGCCTGCGGGCGTCGATCCACGGAACCGAGTTGATCCAGACGACGAGCGGCCACCGACCTCTGAGCTCGCGCTTCAGCCAAACTTTCTGGGCACGGCCGAGCATCGTCTTGCGGACGCCGTCCGGCGCGTCGGCGGGCGTGCGGGCCGACCGGGTGTCCGTCAGCACGAACCGCACGCGGCCGACCGTGAAGGCCTGGGAGACGAGCCCGTCCTGCGCAAACGGGTAGTGCGGGACGGCGGCGCCGTAGGCGGACAGGGCGGCGGGACGGCTGGGCGCGCTCGAATCGGCCGCGTCGCCGCCGTAGTCGTGGTCGTCCCATGTGTAGGCGATCGGCGTCCGGCGGTACAGCGCGCCCTGGGCGGGGCTCGTGAGCGCGCGGTCGTACTGCTCGAGGAACCGCTGAGGCGCGTCGGCGCCGATGTTGCCGTAGAAGAAGTCGCCGAGGATCAGGAAGAACAGCGGCTCCTCGCGGCGGATGGCGTCGAACACGGCGCCGTTGGAGCCGACCCGCGCGCAACCTCCGGCCGCGAACGTGAACGAGAAGGGGCGGTCGTCGAACGTGCGAAAGCGGCCGCGCCGGTACGGGTCGACGCGCCCGTCGACCTCGACGCCATAGTGATAGGCGGTTCGGGGCCGCAGCCCACGCACCGCGAACGCGGCGATGTCGTGCTCCCTCGTCGCGGCCGGCACCGAAGCCGCCGGTTGGCGCAGATCCGCATGACGCGACACGACCAGCCGCGCTCGGCTGGGCTCGGTGAGCCTCGCCTTGACCGTCGCGCCGTCGGCCGTGACCGCGCCGGCCCACACCCAGTGGACCCGCCACGTCGGCGGAGAGCGCAGCGGCGACTCCGGGTGTGCCGGCCCGTACGCCGCGTCGTGGAGCCGGGTGGCGGCCACGCCGCCGCCAGCCAGCAGCAGCGCGGCTGCAATCGCGAGAACCGGAAGGCGCACGCCGCCCCACGCGACGAGGAACAGCGTCCCCGGGATGAAGAACGCCAGGCACGCGAGCAGCGCTGCCGCCGGGGTGTACTCGATCGCCGCGAAGACGCCGAGGGGCACGGCGGCGACGACGACCAGTGCACCGAACGACTCACGCCACCACGCGCCCGCGATCCCCGCGGCGATCACCGCGAGCAGGCCGAGCTGAAGGTCGTGCTCGAGCCCGGCGGCGACGACGCCGCCGTCCGGGGACGCCGGCAGACCCTCGCTGGCGAGCAGCGCCGAGAACAGCGCGAGTGCGAGCAGGCTGGATGCCCGGGCGACGTACCGGAGCCGTGGCGCCGGCGCGCCGCTGCGCCACCCCGGCGCTCCCTCGACGGACGCGAGCACGAACCGGCTCGCGACGACACCGAGGATCACCCCGGCCGCGACGTCCGTCGGGAAGTGCGCGGCGTACGTCACCCGCGTGAGCGCGATCACGGCGGCATAGGCCCATAGCACGGGGCGGAGGACCGGCGCCGTCGCGCCGGCGGCCACGGCGATCGCGACCGTCACGGCGACGTGGCCGCTCGGGAACGACGCGTACGGGGCCCAGTCGTGTCCGTTGGGCGGGTCGACGCCGAGCAGCTCCTGCGGCCGGGGGCGCTCCCAGACCGCCCAGTTCGCGCGAACGAGCACGTAGGCCACGATCGCCGCGCCGGCGACAACAGCGACGGCATGGAGCCCCCGCCGCGAGCGCCATTGCGCGACGACGGCAGTGAGCAGCGTGAGCGCCAGGTAGTTCTGGATGTGCGGGTCGACGATCAGCCGGTCGACGATCGCGGGCGTGCCCCACTGCCCCTGCAGCAGCAGGAAGAGCTCCTCGTCGACTGCGCGGAGCTCCGTGCGGTCGACGAGCAGCCCGGCCGCGAGGACCAGCGCAGCCGCCGCCAGGAGGAGCAGCAGCCCGCGGGCCACCGGCGGCGGCCGCCACGTGGGCGCGCCGAGGCGGATGAGCGGCGCGATCGCCAGCGCGGCCGCGAGCGCCCCGAGGAGGAACAGCGCGCGGTAGCTCCCGCTGAGCGCGATCGTCCAGCCGGCCGCCGGAACCGCGATCGCGCTCGCCAGCGCCCGCACCGAGAAGTACATGGCGCTGTAGGCGCCCTCCTCACCGCGTGGGATGAACGCCGAGAAGACGGGGAACCCCAGCGTGCTCACGACGCCGAAGCCGGCGGCGACGGGGAGCAGCGCGAACGCAACCGGCAGGAGTGCCGACGACGCGGCGACACCCACGAGCCCGCCCGCCATCGCCGCGGCACCGACGGCGAGCATCGCCCGCCGGCGCACCGGACGGACGGCCCCGGCCGCCAGCATCGTCAAGCCGGTCAGGATGCCGAAGCCGGCCAGGACGAGTGCCGCGCTGCTCGCCCGCAGCCCGAGCTCGCGCTCGGCGTAGAGCACGAAGAACGGCGGCAGCCCGACGTACGCGCTCACCCACAGCGCCTGTGCCGCGAGCACGAGCCTTGCGCCGGGTCGTGCAGCGGCGCGGGCGTAATAGCGGAGCGCCCGGCGCCGGCGGGGTGAGGGCACGGGCCTCCGCTCGCGCCCTCGCATGCGGCGCACGGTCGGCACGGCGAGGAGCGGCAGCAGCGTTGCACCCAGCACGAACGGTGCCCAGCCGGCCGAGTCGATCAGCGCGCCCCCGGCGACGACCCCGGCGAGCGTGCCGACCAGCATGGCCAGCTCCTCGCCGCCGGTCGCGGCGCCGCGCTCGTCCTCGTCGAAGTTCTCCGGGATGAGCGCGCGGTGCCCGGTCGTCACGGCGTTGAGCCCGACGTACGTCACGCCGGCGAACAGCGCGAGCGCGACGTATGAGCTCGCATGACCGAGGGCGATGGCCGCCAGGCCGCCGGCGGCGACGAGCGAGCCGCCGAGGACGACTGGCAGCGTTCGCCCGTGACCGTGGGCGCGGAGGCGGTCGCTCCAGAGGCCTATGAGCAGCGGCACCGCGAAGCCGGCGACCGTGTTCACGAGCATGACCATGCCGATCAGCTCCGGTGCGTCGCGGATGCGCGACAGGAGCACCGGCAGGTAGGTGGTCACCAGCGCCCGTCCGAGGCCCGCCCCGACTGCCGCTGCGCTGAACATCACGAGTGCGCGCACGCCGAAGGGCGCCGCACGATGGATGGACGCGATGACGCGCCGGCGAGCGATTGCGGCGTTCATGGCCGGACGAGTCGAAGAGCGCCCGGCAGGGGCCGCAGCAGTACGGGGCCGAAGCCCAGGCTGCGCGAGTCGCCGATCACGGGCGAGCGTCCATGCGTGGTGATCGCAACCTGCTTGGCGCGCCAGAGGTGCAGTCCGGGGAGCCCTAGCAGCCGGCCGCGCCGCGCGGCGAGCAGGGCGGCGAGCACGGCGTGCCGCGTCGACGCCTCGATGCCGACGAGGTCGAGCGTCTCGTCGGCGGGGTCGGCGTGGGGGGCGACGCAGAGGCCGAACGCGTAGAAGGGCAGGTTGGCGACGAAGATCTGCGCCAGCTCGAGCCGCTGCTCCCCGAGGTCGCCGATCACGGCGGCGGGCAGCGGGCCGTAGCGCGCCAGGGCGGCGACGCCCGCGGCCACGGCGCGGACCGTGTGGGCCGAGTTGCGTCCGTGAAAATGCGCGCGCGCCTGCGCGAGCACGCCGGCGCTGACGCTCTCGACGACGAGGAGCTGCGCATGAGGCGAACGCGCGTCGATGAGGTCGACCGGACGGACGTCACCGGCGATGGCCAGAGCGGCCGCGCGCTCGATGTCGAGCGGGATGCCGAGGCTGTGCGCGACGTTGTTCGCTCGTCCGGCGGGGAGGAGCGCGATGTCGCGGGGCGGCCCGGGCAGGTTGACCGCCGCGTGCAGCGTCCCGTCGCCGCCGACGAGGACGAGGCGATCCGCGGTCGCCTGCGTCCATACCGCCTCGAGCTCGTGGAGGTCGCGCGTCTTGACCAGGTCGAAGCGTGCTCCCAGCCGCCGGAGCGTCGCGACGAACGGCTCGAGCCGGTCGTCTCCACTGGCGTTCGCGTTGGCGACCACGAGCAGCGACTGCGTCGCGCCCCGGTGGGATGTCGGATCGACGAGGAGCCGGCTCATCGTGAGGCCTCACCCCGATCCTCGCTCGCGTCGCCCGCTTCCGCATCCGTCGATCTCCCGGTGCCCAGCGAGGGCTTTGCCGCAACGGGCGGGGTGCGACTTCTATGGGCGGCGAGCGGCCCCGATCGCGCCGTCGACGGCGTAGCCGTCGTTCCCATGCCGGCAGATCTTCAGCGGCGTGCGCCGAACCTCGCGGCCGCTCGCGGCCGTGTCATCGGACCGCCGCCCATGCCTGCCGGCGCTGGGCCGGCGCGCGCGGGGCCTTGCGCAGCTCGTCAGCCAGCATGCGCGCGAACGCGCCGCCGCGCCACTCCCGGCGCACCGTGACCTCCAGCCCATAGCGGCCGTAGGGCGCGAAGAACCATGGCGCGCGCACGTGCCACGCCGAGGTGACCACGCTGACGCGGTGCACGCCCCCCAGGGCGAGCAGCAGCGCCAGCGAGCGGGTGGCGTTCTCGGCCGTGTCGCGCCCTGCCACCTCGAGCAGGAACGGGACGGCCGGGTCTCGCCATGCCAGCGCCATCTGCTCCGCCTCCGAGAGCCCGCCGGTTGCGCTGTATCCCGTCAGCAGCACGGCGCGCGTCGGTTTCCGGCGCACCAAGCGCTCGGCGCGATGCAGGCGCTCGAACGACTCGTGCGAGATCCGGTGCTCGGCGCTGATGCCGGACCAGCGGTGGCCGAGGACGATGGCGACGTGGTCGCCGGCGCGGTGCGCCGCGCCGGGCAGGCGTGTCGCCGAGGGCGGATCGCAGAGGACGGTCAGGCGGGGGTGCGCCCGCAGCAGCGACGCCGGCGCAGCCGGGTCCACCGGTCCGGTAAGAGCCGCGTGGAGCGCGTCGGCGCGCTTCGCGCCGGTGGCCACGAGCAGCAGCTCACGGCAGCGCAGCAGGCGTGCGGGGTCGCCGTCAAGGCCCTCGTCTGCACCGAGCCCGAGCACGCTGACGTCGGCGGGCCCGTCCCGGATCGGGGGGAACCGGAACCGCGTCGCAAGCCCGGTGGGGACCTCCACGCGCAGCCCGGGCCACGCGAGCCGCCGGTTCTCGAGCAGTGCGAGGGCCAGGCGGTCGGCGTGGGCGGCGTCGGCGCAGACCACCGGCG
>DASTIC010000134.1:0-18879 GCA_035717845.1 Solirubrobacteraceae bacterium | reverse complement strand
GCGGCAGCCACTCGGCGAGCTCGCCCGGCTCCAGCGCCCGCGCCCGCACCCCGCCGTCCTCCTCGAGCACGGCGAGCCGCCGCTCGACCGACGGGCCGACGGCGACGACGCCGTCGCGCGCCAGCAGCTCCTCGCCGAACTGCTCCTCCCACTCGCGCCACATCGCGCGCGACTCGCGCGCGAAGGCGACCATGCGCCGGTCGTCGTGCGCGTGGCGGAAGATCCGCGACTCGCCGCCCGACTGCCCGTTCCCGGGCACGCCGCGCTCGTACACGACGACGTCCGCCCCGCGCTCGGCCAGCGCGACGGCCGTGGACAGGCCGACGATCCCCGCCCCGATCACGCCGATCGTCACGCTGCGGATCGTAGATCGTGGATCGGTAAAACGTCCGCTTCCGTCACGGGCGAGGTCGTTGCGGCCGATACGACCCCCATGAACAAGCGAATCATCGCCACGGTGCTGGGCGCCGCGGCCCTCGCCGTTCCGGCGGCGGCCGTGGCGGACTCGGGCCACAAGGCAACTGACAAGGCAGTCGTGAAGGGCAAGGGGAAGGGCAAGGCCAAGAAGGCGAAGAAGGTCATGTTCGTCTTCAAGGGAACCTTCACCGCCCCCGGCACGGTCGCGGTCCAGTCCGGCAACGCGCACGTCCGCAAGGGCGGCTACGTCGGCAACACGGTCGAGTTCGACCTCGAGAACGCGAAGGTCGTCGTAGCCGACACCAACGCGGACGGCAAGCGCGACCTCGCCGACGTCAAGGACGGCGACCGCGTGCTCGTCCAGGCGCGGATGCTCAAGCGCACCAAGTACGTCGCTCCGGTCGAGGACGAGGCCCCCGAGGCCGAGGCCGCCGGCGACGAGGCCGGCGAGAGCGACGGCGCGATCGTCGCCCGCAAGCTGATCGACCGCACCAACGCGCCGGGCGAGGACGCCGAGCCTGCGCCCGTCCAGTAGCCCGACAGGCACGCCTGCGCGGCCGCCGGCTCACTGCGCCGGCGGCCGCGCTCGGCGATAGGGTGCCCAACGGGACATCGCTCCTGGCCCGTTGGGCGGGCCCCCAGACCCTTACCGCGGCTGCTTGCCTCCCTTGCGGCAGACCGTCACGGCCTTGCGCTCGCCGCGCTCGATGACGATCTGCTCGGTGCCGATGAGCCTGCCGTTCGGCCGCGTGCAGGTGACCGTCCAGGCCTCGATCCCACCGGGCACGACGACCTCGGTGCCGGGCACCGACCCGAACACCTCGAGCTTGCCGGTCCAGCCGCCCGTCGCGAGCCAGTTCTGGACGGACAGGATGTAGTGGCCGGGCTCGGGATAGTCGTACACGAGCGCCTCGTCGGCGGTCCCGCTCGTGCTCGACGCCACAGCGTTGTCCGGCGACTTGGAGCCCTTGTAGAGGTAGAGGTCGTAGTCGTCGCCGTCCTCGCCGTCGATCTGCGCCCTGATCTGGCGCGCCGCGTCGGGCGTCACGTCGAACTCGAAGTCCTTCGTGCCGACCGCCGTCGTCGTCCCCGCCGCGGGCGGGAGCACGGGCGTCGCCGACGAGATGTCGATCGTCTGCGCCGGCGTCGGCTGGACCTCGCTGCTGCGCGACTCCTTGCGCACGATCGGCCGCGTGGACGGGTTCACGTGCCACTCGAAGCGCTCGTCGGCCCCGACGGTCATGCTCGTGTCGAGCGCATCGTCGAAGAGGATCGGGTCGCCCACCGAGCCGTCCTCCTGGATGACCGGCGAGGTCGATGTCTTGAACGCCTTCTGGGCCCGCACGATCGCGCCCGCCGGGGCGGTCCCCTCGAGGATCCCGTGCCGCGCCGTGTTGGCCGTGCTCTCGAGCGCCTTGTAGTACGCCTCGCGGTTGCCTCCGCCGGTCGGGTACTTGCCGTAGTACTCGGCGATCACGCCGAGCGGATAGGCGGGGTGGAACCCGACGCCCACGAGCGTCTGGTCCTCGGACGCCTTGCCGATCTCGAACGTGAATCCGAGGCCGCCGGTCGCGTAGTAGCTCCAGTCCTCGGTCGTGCCGGTCGTGTCGTAGAGCTCCCAGCTCTTCTGGCTCGTGTAGCCGTTCTCGGCGGCCATCGTGTCGCCGAGGTCCTTGTAGATCGGCTCGTCCGGCGGCTCGCCCTGCGACTTCAGCCCGGGCGGGCGCAGCACGAGGTCGGAGTAGGTGTGATTGGTGATCAGCGTCGTGACCTGGCGCGTGGAGACGAGCTCGCGCACGTTCTGCGTCTCGGGCTCCGAGAACGGCGCCGCGCCGCGGTAGGTGTCGTTGTTGGCCGCGAAGCTCGCGCCGCCGCCGCCCCAGAAGCCGCCGTAGTTGCGGTTGGGATCGACCCCGAGTGCGCGGTTCGCCTGGAGCCCGCACTCGCCCGGCGCCGGCATCGCGAAGTCCTGCACGCGGCAGTTCTTGCGCTTGTAGGCGAAGCTCGGGTCGACGACCGGCTGCTGCGAGTCGATCGGCGCCTCGCGCGAGAGGTTGTAGCCGTCCGGGTTGACGATCGGGACGACGATGACGCGCGTCTTGCCGAGTAGATCGACGGTCCGGGAGTCGCCGGCCTTGTAGGCCTTCACGAGCTCGATCGCCCACTCCATCGGCATCTCCGCCGACGGCCACTCGCGCGCGTGGTGCACGCCCATCTGGAAGAAGACCGGCTTGCCGTCCCGCGCGCCCACGTTCGTGCTGATCTCGATCCCCTCGACGGCGCGGCCCTCGAGCGTCGGATGGTTCAGCGTGACCGCCTTGACGAGCGTCGGGTTCTGCTCGACGAGCGCCTTCATGTCGGCCTGGAAGTCGGGCAGGCGGCGGTAGCTGGTCCGGCCGCTCGGCATCGGCTTGACGTCGGTCGGGGCCGCCGCGGTCAGCGCCGCGCGGTCGGCCGCCACCACGTCGGGCGTGATGACGCGGTAGGTCAGCCCGGCCTGCGTGAGCTTGGCGAGGTCAGCGGTGCCGAACGCCAGCACGTCCTGCACGCCGGGTCGCGCGTGCTCGGTCTGGTCGACGCCGGTGGCATCGAGCGCGTCGCGCGACGCCGGGAACGGGAGGTTGACCCGAACGAGCTGGATCTTCTCCCCGGTCGGGCCGGGGAGCGGGATCGACCTCGCGGTCAGCCGCGCGCTGTCCGTGGATCCGGAGCGCCGGCACGCCTGCACGATCAGCGTCTGGCCACTGGCGGCGACGCCCTCGGCGACCTCGGTGGAGCCGAAGGACGCCGAGCCGGCGACGAGCTTGCCGGTGCGGCTGTCGAACACCCCGAGGTCCCAATCGCCGCCCTGGGCGGACAGGTTCGCGCGGATGAGCCCGTTGGCGCTGGTGGTCACGGTCCGCTGGACCACGCCGGCGCCCGAGGCTGGCTTCGCCACGCAGTCGCGCCGCTGCGCGTCCGCGCTCGTGATCGTCGTGTCGACGAGGTCCGCGGCGGCGACGGCAGGGGCCGCCGCCACGATGAAGGGCGCGCACAGGGCGCCCAGGAGAACACGATGCATAGAGGTCCCCAACGAGATCGAACGGGCAAACTTGCGTGCCGGCACACCCCCGCCCGCCGGCGTTGCAGCGCAGGTACCCCGCCCGCCCGCCGCTGAATCTCGAACCGTCTAGGGGCCACGCTAGGGTGGCCATCCCGTGCGCTACCCGTCCGACGATCTGACCGCCGCGGAGCGGGCTCGGCTCGCTCCTCACGTGACCGACCTGGACGGGCCGGTGTTCGCGCTCGTGAACCTGCCGGAGACCGTGAAGGGCGCGCTGTTCGCCCGCTACTCGCGCTATCCGGGAACGCTGCGCCGGCTGTTCCTCGAGGAGTTCGCGGACTCGCTCCCGGAGCACCCCGGCGGCGAGGCCGGAGAGGGGCGGCGGGCGGCGGAGCTGTACGAGCGGATCTTCGTCGGCTACGGGGACGACTCGGTGGCCCAGCTCGGCGGGGCGCACGTCGCCTGCGAGTGGGTCTCCAACATCGTCACCAAGACGCTCCAGCGCCCCCGCCTGGCCGCCTACCTCGAGCAGTCGACCCGGTACATCGCCTACGACGCCCCGATGCCGGGCGGCGGCTACCGCTACTACCGCGATACCGAGCTGGGGCCCGAGTACGAGGCGGCGATGGACGCGCTGTTCGGCGCCTACGCCGAGGCGCTCCCACGCGTGCGCGCGTGGGTCGACGGCACGTTCCCGCGCACCGACGGCGAGCCCGAGGCGGCGCGCCGCCGGGCGGTCAACGCCAAGGCGCTCGACCTCCTGCGCGGGCTCTTGCCCGCCGCCTCGCTGTCGCACATGGGCATCTACGCGACCGGGCAGGCGTACGAGCAGCTGATCCTGCACCTGATGGCCGACCCGCTGCCCGAGGCGCGCGCCTACGGGCAGATGATCCTCGAAGCGATCAAGGCCACGATGCCGAGCTTCGTCTCCCGCGTCGAGCGTCCGGAGCGCGGGGGCGAGTGGGTCGGGTACCTCGAGCGCCGCCGCGCGGCGACCGAGCGCTGGGTGGCGCGCCTGGGGCTCGACCGGCGCGAGGCGGCGGAGGACCGCCCCTCGGTGCGGCTGCTGCACGTGGACGGCGACGAGGACCAGCTGCTGGCCGCGCTGCTGTTCGAGGCCGCCTCGGCGGCCGAGGACGAGACGCTCGAGACGGTGCGCGATCTGTCCGACGACGAGCGGGCGCGCGCGCTCGCCGACCTCGTGGGCGAGCGCGGCAACCGCCGGCACCGTCCCGGCCGCGGCTTCGAGGCGCTGCGCTACCGCTTCGAGGTGGTCTCGGACTACGGCGCGTTCCGCGACCTCCAGCGGCACCGCATGCTCACGGTCCAGTGGCAGGCGCTCACGCCCGACCTCGGGGCGGCGATCCCCGACGAGGTGGCGGCCGCGGGTTGCGGCGACCTGTACGCCGGAGCGCTCGAGCGCTCGCGGGCCGAGTACGAGCGGCTCGCCGCCGCCGGGCTGGCCTCCGCGGCGCCGTACGCGCTCTGCCTCGGCTACCGGATGCGCTACGTCCTCGACCTCAACGCCCGCGAGGCGATGCACCTGATCGAGCTGCGCTCCGGCCGCGAGGGGCATCCGAGCTACCGCGCCGTCGCGCACGAGATGCACGCCCTGATCGCGGAGCGCCACCCGGCCGTCGCCGCCGCCATGGACCACGTCGACCGCTCGTCAGAGCCGCGGCTCGAGCGGATCCTGTCCGAGATGCGGTCGGAGCGGCGGCGGGCTGCCTTGAGTTCTTAGCGTTCGCTCGGCGACGGCAACGTCAACTGCGCATTGAGAGGGGAGCGCGGGGTGTACACAAAGGGACAACCGCGACCTTGGGACGGGTCGCTTGGCCGGTTAGCTGCCGTAGCGGCACCTAAGTGGACACGCAGCGCGATCGCGACATGGGCGTGGCCGGTTAGGAGCCGTAGCAGCGCATAAGTGGACACGGGCCGTGATTCCGCTCGCGGCGTGGCCAGTTGCGTACGCCCGGGGAGCCGGGACCTCCTCCCGCGGGGCGTACACAAAGGGGACAATCGCGACGCTTTGCGGAGCGGTTGTCCGTTTTCAGGCCGCTGGCGGTGTAAGACCGGCCACGCCCGCTCGAACGCGTCGTGGTTGTCCGGTTCTGCACGGCTCCCGTGCACCCCTCAATGCCGCAGTTTGCCGTTCCCCACCCCGAGTCACCGCGGGCGCGGCGGCAACGCCCACCACGCCCGCAGCCGCCCCATCACCCCGAGACCCTGGGCCAGCGCGCGCCGCAGGGCGCGGCGCTCGGCGGCTGTCGGCGCCCGCGGCGTTCCGCCGTAGCGTGACGCGCTGAGCGCGCGGAGGTAGGCGGTGGCCTCGTCCGAGGCGCCGAGGCTGCGCTCGAGCTGCTTCAGCGTGGTGCCCGTCGGGAGCGGGCGGCCGGCGCGGCGGAGGGCGGCCTCGAGCTCGGCGATCGCGCGGTCGAGCGGGTTCAGGAGCTCGCGCCCGCGCCGGCGGCGCACGACGGCCACCGCCACGCCGATGCCGGCCGCGGCCACGGCGGCGAGCAGCGCCCATGCCCACCAGGCTATTCCGCCGCCGTCCGCGCTCGTCGCACCGCCAGGCGCCCCGCCCGCCTGGACGTCGAACAGCAGGTCCGGCCGCAGGTCGCCGCCCCGTCCGCCCGCGCCGCCCCCGGCCTGCCCGCCTTGCGGCGCTGCCGAGTCGCCGACCGGGGCCGCCGGCGCCGGGGCCTCGAGCGCGGCGATCTGCGAGCGGGCGGGGGTCGCGTCGGGCGTCGGGTCGAATGTCACCCAGCCGAGCTGGTCGAACCATGCCTCGACCCACGCGTGCGCGTCGGTGTCGCGCACGATCCAGGCGTCGCGGCGCTTGGAGAAGCCGCCGGGGCTGAAGCCGGTCGCCACGCGCGCCGGGATGCCGCCCATGCGCAGGAGCAGGGCCATGGCGCCCGCGAAGTGCTGGCAGTAGCCGTCGCGGGTGTCGATCAGGAACGCGTCGAGCGGGGCGCGCCCCGGCGCCGGGGGCGTCGGCTGCTCGGTGTACCCGAACCCGCTCGTCAGGTAGCCGTCGACCGCGAGGATGTACTCGAACGGCGTCGCGGCCCCCGCGCGCAGCCGCTGCGAGAGCTCCCACGTCCGCCGGTAGACCGACCGCCGCATCCAGCGCGGCGTGGCGCCGTAGATCGTGCGGCCCAGCTGCGGGAACGAGACGAAGGGCTCGTCGGAGGAGCCGAACGGCCGGAAGCGCACGACCCCGCTGTCGACGCGCTCACCGCCTACCCCGCCGACGGACGCCGCGGTCGGTCCTCGGCCCGGGAGGAACGGGATGGTCATCGCCAGGTCCTCGGCCCGCGCCGGCTCGAAGCCGGTCTCGTCGCTCGCCCGCAGCTCGCCCGCGGTCGGCGTCGGCGTGTACGCCTGGACGCGGTACGAGTCGCCGCGCCGCAGCTCCCTCGTCGCCACCCACCGCCCCGGCTCCTGCGCCGGCTCCAGCGGCTTGGTCGACGACTCGATCTCCATGATCGCGCCCGGAGCCGGGACCTCGTACGTGCGCATGCGCCGCACCGAGACCTCGACCTCGTCGAGCCATCCCGGCCGGTCGCGCCAGTCCTCGCGGATCTCGGTCTTCACGTCGGCGTCCTCGCCGCTGACCGGCCCGGCGTCCACCCACGCGGCGCCGTCGAAGCGCTCGAGGTTCTCGACCTTCCAGTAGTGCGGCTCGTCCGAGCTGACACGCATGACCTCGTTGCCGTCGCGCGGCCAGTCGATCGGCCCGTAGCCCTGGGTCCAGTTGAAGCGCACCGGGTCGTCGGGGCCGAGGCCCTCGGCGAACGCCTTGTAGTCGAACCACGGCTCGCCGCGATCGGCCACGGCGGCCAGCGGAAGCGCCCCCGCGAGCGCGACGCCGAGCAGCGCCGCCACGCCGGCGCCGGGGCGCAGCGGCAGCCGGTCGAGCCACAGGAAGCAGACCGTGAGCGCAGTGAGGGCGAGCCCGAGGAGCAGCGGGCGCGGGCCGCCCATCGCGATCACCGGCGAGGCCACCAGCACGAGCAGCGCCGCGAGCGACAGGAACGGGTAGCCGCGCGCCTGCGGACGGGGCCAGCAGGCGACCAGCGCTGCCATCACCAGCAGCAGCGCGCCGGACACCTGGAGCGCGAGCCGCGGCCACGGGTCCGCCCCCGCGTAGGGCAGTCGCACGGTGCCGAGCGACTGGAGGCCGCCCGCCACGCCCTCAGCGAGGTGGGCCCAGTGGCGCGGGCGCAGCAGCTCGAGCTCGATTCCCGACACCGCGACGGCGCCGACCAGGCTCGCCGCGACCACCGCGAGCACGCCGGCACCCTGGCGCCGCGGCGGCAGCCGGTCGCACACCAACAGGCCCGCTCCCGCCGCGGTGGCGACCGCCGCCCACAGCAGCGCGCGGCCCGAGCTCAGGCCCTCCACCATCCGCTGCCACTCGAGCGCGCCCAGCGACGCGAGCGCGGCGAAGCCCACCAAGCGCGCCGCCCAGACGGGCAGCAGGGCGGCGGGCTCCTTCACCCGGATTCCATCTCCCGCTGGCGCAGCTCGATCCGCCGGATCTTCCCGGTCAGCGTCTTCGGCAGCTCGTCGACGAACTCGATCCGGCGCGGGTACGCGTACGCCGACAGCCGGTCGCGCACGAAGCGCTGGATCTCCTCGACCAGCTCGTCGGAGCCGTCGTGCCCCGACGCGAGCACGATGAACGCCTTCACGACGTTGCCGCGCCGCTCGTCGGGGGACGCGACGGCGGCCGCCTCGGCCACCGCCTCGTGCTCCAGGCACGCGGACTCGACCTCGAACGGCCCGATGCGGTAGCCGGCCGCGATGATCACGTCGTCGGCGCGGCCCTCGTACCAGACGTAGCCGTCCTCGTCGACGCGCGCGGCGTCCTTCGAGTGGAACCACTCGCCACCGAACGTCTCCTCCGTCGCCTCGTCGTTGCGCCAGTAGCCGAGCGGATAGTGCGGGTTCGAGCGCGCCCGCAGGCAGATCTCCCCGCGCTCCCCCTGCGGCACCGGCTGCTCGTCCTCGTCGAGGATCTGCACGTCCCAGCCGGGCATCGGCTTGCCCATCGAGCCCTCGCGGACCTCCATGAACGGGTAGTTGGCGACCAGCGGGTAGGACTCGGTGAGCCCGTAGTAGTCGAGCACGGTCAGGCCGTACTGCTCGCGGAACCAGCGGATCGCCTCCGGGTTCAGCGGCTCGCCCGCCGAGCACACGCGCCGGAACTTCTGCGGGTAGCGCTCCCCGGCGTCGGCGATCGACATCATCGAGCGCATCGCGGTCGGGGTCGTGAAGACGTTGGTGGCCTCGTGGCGGGAGAGGAAGTCGAGCTGCTTGTGCGGGTCGAAGCCGCCCTTGCGCTGGTAGACGAGCTGCACGGCGCCGAGCCGCCACGGCCCCAGCAGCGGGGCGATGCCCGCCGCCCACGCCCATTCGCCCATGCCGTGGAAGCGCTCGCCCTCGCGCACGTCGTGGCAGTAGACGAACTCCTCGTGGGCGAGCAGGTAGCGGTGCGCGTGGAGGATCCCCTTGGCGAGCCCGGTGGTCCCCGAGGAGTAGTAGAGCTGCGCCGGGTCGTCGGCGGCCGTGTCGACCGCGTCGAACTCCGGCTCGCCCTGCGCGATCAGGTCCTCGTCGAGGATCAGCGTGTCGGCCGCCTGGGCGCGGCCGGCGTTGGCCTCGTTGGTGACGAGCACCTTCGGCTCGGAGTCGGAGATCCGGTGGCGGATGCCGTCGTCCCCGTAGAGGACCGACATCGAGAGCAGGATCGCGCCCGCCTTGTAGGAGCCGAAGAACGCGGCGGCGGTCTCGGGGGTCGGCGGGAGCAGCATGGCGACGCGGTCACCCCGCTCTACACCGTGGGCCCGCAGCACGTTCGCGAACCGGTTCGACCACTCCTGGAGCTCACCCCAGTGGATCTCGCGGACGTTGCCCTCGAAGTCCTCGTGGATCATCGCCAGCGCGTCGGGCGGATGCTTGTCGCAGCAGTCGGCGGCGATGTTGTAGCGCTCGGGGACGCGCCACTCGTGCGCGGCGACGGCCTCCTCGTACGAACCGATCTCCAGCGTCATCGCTCCTCCCTCGACTCGCCTCGTCGAGTGACGATACTGATGGGATGCCCGCCCTTCGCGCATCGGACGACGAACGCGAACGGACCGTGGCGGCGCTGCGACACCACGCGTCGGTCGGCCGCCTGACGGTCGACGAGCTCGACGAGCGGACCGCCCGCGCCTATGCGGCGCGCTGGGTCAGCGAGCTGGCCGAGCTCCAGGCCGACCTTCCGAGCGAGCCCGCGCCGCCACCGAGCGCTCCCGCGCGCCGCGCGCCGCGACCGTGGTTCCCGGGCCGGTCGAGCTTCCACGTCCGCTGGCACTCGCCCGCCGACGCGCGGGCCACGATGCGCGAGCTCATGGCCGACGTCGTGCCGCCGATGGAGCGCTCCGGCTACGACATCACGCAGCGCTGGGACGGCCGCCTGCGCTTCGAGCGCGAGATACGCCCGGCGTGGACCTTCGTGGTCGCCATCCTGCTGTTCCCGATCGGGCTGATCGCCCTGCTCTACAAGGACCGCGAGCTGGTGACGATCGACCTCGACGAGTTCGACGACGGCACCACCCAGCTCGTCGCCAGCGGCGTCGCCCCCCTGCCGATCCGCCGCGCGTTCGCCGACTTGCAAGACTGACCGCGGTGCGGGCGGCTCTCGTAACCGGCGCGGCGAGCGGCATCGGGCGCGCGATCGCCGGGCGCCTGGCGGACGACGGCTGGCAGGTCCTGGCCGTGGATGTCGAGCCGGGCGCGGGCCCGGGCGAGCCGTACGCCGCCGATCTCACGACGCGGGAGGGCAACCGGGGGGCGGTGGCCGCCGCGCTCGAGCGCTTCGGGCGCCTCGACGCGGTCGTCCCCAACGCCGGCTTCCAGCACGTCGCGCCCGTGGAGGAGTTCCCCGAGGACCGCTGGGACGCGATGCTGGCGCTGCTACTCACGAGCCCGTTCCTGCTCGCCCGCGCCGCGTGGCCGGCCCTGCGCGAGAGCGGCGACGGGCGGTTCGTGGCGATCGCGTCCGTCCACGGCCTCGTCGCGTCCCCGTACAAGAGCGCGTACGTGTCCGCCAAGCACGGCGTGCTGGGGCTCGTCAAGACGCTCGCGCTCGAGGGGGCCGAGCACGGCATCCTCGCGTCCGCTGTGTGCCCCGGTTACGTGCGCACGCCGCTCGTGGAGAACCAGGTGCCCGCCCAGGCGCAGGCCCACGGCGTGTCCGAGGACGAGGCGCTCGAGGACGTCATCCTCGCCCCCCACGCCGTCAAGCGCCTGATCGAGCCGGCCGAGGTAGCCGACACGGTGGCGTTCCTGCTGGGTCCGGGCGGCCGCGCCTTCTCCGGCGCGGCCGTGACCATGGACCTGGGCTGGACCGCTCGCTAGCGCCGCACGTGCACGCCCCCGAGCTGCATCCACGCGTAGCCCGCGGTGCAGCTGACGGGCACCCGCCACTTCCCCCACGTTCCCCACGTCCCCTTGCGCAGGTACGAGTGGATCGGGTGGTAGTCGGGCTTCGACCACGAGCCGGCCAGCGGGTGCGCCGGCGTGCGGTTGAGCTCGGTCTTGAAGAGCAGGCAGTCGCCGTCCTGGGCCGCCACGCGGATGATCTGCTTGTCGCCCGAGCGGGTCAGCATGCCGCCGACGAGGTTGGCGGCGCAGCTCGCGGCGCCTCCGCTCCGGAAGGCCAGCGCGCAGGCCCTCGCCGCCTCGGCGGGCGACGGGCGCGAGATCCACGGTGTCGTCGCGTTCAGCACCTGCGTCTGCGCCGGCGACAGGACTCCGTAGCAGAACCTGTCGAAGCCGGAGCCGAAGCACGCCCAGGCGATCACCTTGTTCGAGTACCAACGCGGTGCCGCGCTCGACTGAGCGCCGCCCCGGCGGACCGGAGAGCTCTTGCGCGACTTGCCGGGCGGGATCACGTCGATGGTGATCGTCGCCGGCGCCGAGCGGGCGCCCCGCGAATCGACGAGGTGGTAGGTGATGACCTTGCGCTGGTGGATCCGCGTGCCGGGACCCGCCACGTAGTTGAACGTGCCGTCCTGCTCCATGCCGGACCACTCGGTGGCCCGGAACGAGATGGAGGTGACGCGGGGGGTGAAGCGGTCGCCGTCCGGATCGCGATCGTTCTTCAGCGCGTTGTCGTAGACGTAGTGGCCTGCCCGCACCTCCCAGCGATCGCTGACGGCGATCGGCGGGCGGTTCTCGGGCGGCGGGCAGCCGTCGGCGGTGCCGGGTGCCGGCTGGTCGGGGCAGCGATCGGCGCCGTCGAGGATCCCGTCCCCATCACTGTCGACCGTCCGTCCCTGGGAGACGCCCAGCTCGGCGCAGTCACCTGCCGCGTTGAGCACGACCGAGACGGGCCGGGAGCTGCCGTCGCCGTCGGTGACCGTGCCCGACACCGTGGTCGCGCCCTCCTCTCCCGAGAAGTAACACACCTGAACCCGGAACGTCCGCGCCGTCCCGGGGTTCTCGTCGTCCGTGAAGAACTCAGGGCCGAGGCCGACCGTGTTGTCCGACGACAGCGTGGCGTTCGGGATCGCGGTCTGGTCGCCGTAGTAGGCGTGGTTCCCCGCGTCGTCATAGACGTGGAGGTCGATGTCCGTCTGGGTGTTCCAGGTGATCCGGACACGCTCGGTGGCCGCCTGGGCCGCGGCCGGGACGAGAGCGCCGAGGAGGGCGAAGACGAGCGCGAGGAGTGCGGCACGTTGAGGCATGCGCACCTAACGGCCGCACGTCCGATGAACTTCTTTCTAGACGAATATTGGCGCGCGCCCGGCGCTCAGTCCTCGTCCCCGCGCTCCTTGATCTTGCTCCCGAGCTGAGCCATCACGTCGGGGTCGCGCAGCGTCGTGACGTCGCCGAGCTCGCGGCCCTCGGCGATGTCGCGCAGCAGCCGGCGCATGATCTTCCCCGACCGGGTCTTGGGCAGGTCATCGGCCCAGATGACGCGCTTCGGCCGGGCCAGCTTGCCGATCCGCTTGGCCACGTGCTCGCGGATGTCGCCGATCAGCGCGTCGTCGCCCTCCTGCGTGCCGGAGAGCGTCACGAATGCGGTGATCGCCTGCCCCGTGTCCTCGTCCTGCTGGCCGATCACGGCGGCCTCGGCGACCTTCTCGTGCGAGACGATCGCGGACTCGACCTCGGCCGTCGAGAGCCGGTGGCCGGAGACGTTGATGACGTCGTCGACGCGCCCGATGATCCAGAAGTAGCCGTCGTCGTCGCGGCGCGCGGCGTCGCCCACGAAGTACGTGTCGCGGCCGTACTTGTCCCAGTACGTCTCGACGAAGCGCTCGTCCTCCTTGTAGAGCGTGCGCAACATCGACGGCCAGGGCTTGCGGATGACGAGGTAGCCCTGCTCGGTGCCGGGGTCCTCGCCGTCCTGGGTCAGGACCGCGGCCTCGATGCCGGGCAGCGGCTTGCCGGCCGATCCCGGCTTGGCGTCCTGGATCCCCGGGAGCGTGGTGATCATGATCGCGCCGGTCTCGGTCTGCCACCAGGTGTCGACGATCGGGCACCGCTCCGCCCCGATCACCGTGTGGTACCAGAGCCACGCCTTCGGGTTGATCGGCTCGCCCACCGTGCCGAGCAGGCGCAGCGAGCCGAGGTCGTGCCGGCCGGGGTACTCCGCGCCCCACTTGATGCATGCCCGGATGGCCGTCGGGGCCGTGTAGAAGAGCGTCACCTTGTAGCGCTCGACCAGCTCCCACCAGATGTCCTTGTCCGGGTAATCCGGCGCCCCTTCGTACATGACCGACGTGCAGCCGTTGGCGAGCGGCCCGTAGACGATGTAGGAGTGCCCGGTGACCCAGCCGACGTCGGCCGAGCACCAGTAGACGTCCTCGTCGGGCCTGAGGTCGAACACGTTGCGGTGCGTCCACGCGACCTGCGTGAGGTAGCCGCCGGTCGTATGGAGAATGCCCTTCGGCTTGGCGGTCGAGCCGCTCGTGTAGAGGATGTAGAGCGGGTGCTCGGCGTCCAGCGGCTCGGCCGGGCACTCCTCGTCGGCCGCCTCGAGGACCGCGTGCCACCAGAAGTCGCGGCCCGGCTCCATCGAGCACTCGGCGTTGGTGTGCTGGACGACGATGATCGTCTCGAGCTGCGCGAGATCGCCCATCACCTCGTCCACCTGGTTCTTGATCGGCGCGGTCTTGCCCTTGCGCCGCGCGCCGTCGACGGTGATCAGCGCCTTCGCCTCGGAGAACTCCATGCGCTCCTTGACCGACTCGGGCGAGAAGCCGCCGAAGACCACGTTGTGGGGAGCGCCGATGCGCGCACAGGCGAGCATCGCGACCGCCACCTCGGGGATCATCGGCAGATAGATTCCGACCACGTCGCCCGCGACGATGCCACGCTCCTTGAGCGCGTTGGCGAACCGCTGGACGTCGCGGTGCAGGTCGGCGTACGTGACGTCGCGCTCCTCGCCCTCCTCCCCGCGCCAGTGGAACGCGACGCGGTCACCGAGACCCGCCTCCACGTGGCGGTCGACGCAGTTGTAGGCGACGTTGAGCTTGCCGCCCACGAACCACTTCGCGAACGGCGGGTTCGACCAGTCGAGCACCTGCTCGGGCTCCTGCGCCCAGTCCAGCGCGCGCGCCTGCTCGGCCCAGAACTCCTCCGGGTCCTGCGAGGCCCGCTCGTAGACCTCGGGGTCGGAGATCACGGCATGGCCGGCGAACTCGCTCGATGGCGAGAACGTCTCCTGGTCCAGCAGGTCCTCCAGCTGGGCCTCGAGCGACGCTTCAGCCATGCCGTGTCTCCTCTCCGCTGCCTAGTGGTGGCCGACGAGGGCCTGCTCGGAGCCTAGCCCCGTCTCGGACCGGACGTAGAGCTCGTGGTACGTGCGCTCGTTGCCGCGCTCGGAGCTCAGCATCGTGCCCAGCCAGCAGCCGATGAAGCCGAGCGGGATCGAGACGATGCCGGGGTTGGCCAGCTCCCACCCGATCGGCGAGCCGGTGACGGTGTCCGCGCCCGGCCACACCTTGGGCGACACGATGACCAGGGCGATCGAGCTGACCACGCCGAACAGCACCCCCGTCACCGCGCCCGTGGTGTTGAAGCGTCGCCACGTGAGCGCCATGAGCAGCGCCGGGAAGTTGGCGCTGGCCGCCACCGCGAACGCCAGGCCGACCATGAACGACACGTTCAGGCCCGCGCCGCCGATCACGGCCACGAGGATCGCAATGGCGCCGATGGTGAGCGCCGCGATCTTGGCGACCACGACCTCCTCGTGCTCGGAGTCCTTGCCCTTGCGGATGATGTTGGACCACACGTCGTGCGACACCGCCGCGGAGGCCGACAGCACGAGGCCGGCCACGACCGCCAGGATCGTGGCGAACGCCACGCCGGCGATCACGGCCAGGAACAGGTCGCCGCCGAACGTGCCCTCGCCGCCGCCCAGGAAGAGCGCCAGGTTCGGGGCCGCGAGGTTGCCGCCGGTGCCCGCCGCCGCCACGCCCGCCTCACCCAGGAAGGCGCGAGCGCCGAAGCCGATGAACGTGGTCAGCAGGTAGAAGAAGCCGATCAGGAACATCGCCCACACGACCGAGCTGCGCGCCGCCTTGGCGTTCGGCACGGTGAAGAACCGCATGAGGATGTGCGGCAGGCCCGCCGTGCCGAGCACGAGCGCGAGGCCGAGCGAGACGGTGTCGATCGGCGAGGACAGGAACGTGCCCGGCCCGAGCGAGAAGGTCGTCTCCGGCCCCGTGTTCTCCTCGGCGCGGTTGAACAGCTCGATCGGGTTGAAGCCCACCTTGCCGAGCACGAAGAGCGACATCACGGTGATGCCGGTCATGAGCAGCACGGCCTTGATGATCTGCACCCACGTCGTCGCCACCATGCCGCCGAACACGACGTAGCAGAGCATGAAGACGCCGGTGAGGATGACCGCCGGCGTGAAGCTGATGCCGACGAGCGCCTGGATCAGCACGCCCGCGCCGACCATCTGCGCGATCAGGTAGAAGGCGACGACGGCGAGCGTGCCCATGGCGGCCGCCGTGCGCGCCGGCCGCTCCCGCAGCCGGAACGACAGGACGTCGGCGATCGTGAACTTGCCGGCGTTCCGCATCCGCTCGGCGAGCAGGAACATGACGGTGAGGAAGGCGACGAGGAACCCGATCGAGTACAGGAACCCGTCGAACCCGTAGAGCATGATCAGGCCGGCGATGCCCAGGAACGATGCCGCCGACAGATAGTCGCCTGAGATCGCCAGGCCGTTCTGGACGCCGGTGATCTGGCGGCCGGCGGCGTAGAAGCCGACGGCGCTGCTGGCGCGCTTGGACGCCCAGTAGGTGATGCCGAGCGTGATCGAGAGGACGATCGCGAAGATCACGACCGCCTCGACGTTGATGGCCGCGAAGAGCGTCATCGGGTCGCCTCCGTGGTCGGCGTGGCCGCCGGCTCGCGCTCGAAGCGCGGCTCGGTGGTGAGCTCACCGCGCTCGGCCATGTCGACGACGCGCTGGGCGAGCGGGTCATAGTCGCGGTCCGACCGCTTCAGGTACATGATCCCGAGCACGAAGACCATCAGGAACTGCGTGAGCGCCAGGCAGTAGCCGACGGTCAGCCCCTCGTAGACCGACGAGGCCATGAAGTCCTCGGCGTAGCCGGCCAGCAGGATGAACCCCATGTAATAGGCCAGGAAGAAGATCGTCGCCGGCAGGACGAACGCCCGCCTCTTGTGCACGAGCTCCTGGAACTCGGGCGACTGCTCGATCCGCTGCCAGTCGTAGGTGGGCGGGTGCCGCTGCTCCATCTCTCTCTCCCCTCGTGCGAGTACAGCCGGGGAGGTATTACCCAGATCGGCCCAGTCCTTGTGCCGAATCGCTCAAAGGTCGCGTGGGTCGATGAACGGCATCTTGCACGCGACGAACGGCAACCGTCCGTATGCTCGACGGCAAGGGTGGACGTCGCGCTGGGTGTGCTCCTGGGTCTCGCGCTCGCGGCCTCGCTGGCCGCGGCCTGGCGGCTGGTGCGCACGCCGCGGGTGCAGGACCCATCGTCCTCGGCCATGCAGGGCGCCGTGCACGCCGCGACGTCCCTGCTCCCGCACCTGCGCCGCGGGCTCAGTCCCGACAGCGCGCAGCACGCGGCACCGCACCTGCGCGTGCTCACCGGCGCGAGCGCGGTGGCGCTGGCCGACGGCGACCGGCTGCTCGCGTTCGACGGGGCGGGCGCTGACCACCACCGGGCGGGCGACCCGCTCGCCGGGCTGGCGGGAGAGGTCCGCGACGACCGCGTGAGGGTGGAGCCGCGGCTCGAGTGCGCGCACCTCGGGTGTCCCCTGCGCTCGGCGATCGTCGCGCCGCTCGCGGTCCAGGAACGGCGCATCGGCGCCCTGGTCGCGCTCTACGACCGCCCCGGCCGCCTGCGCCTCGAGGAGACGCGGGTGGTCGGCGAGGCCGCCGCGCTCGTGTCCGCGATGGTCGAGCTGTCGGAGGTCGAGGCCCAGGGCGAGCGGCTCGCCCGCGCCGAGCTGCGGGCCCTCCGAGCCCAGATCTCGCCGCACTTCATCTACAACGCGCTCGCCGCCGTGGCCTCGTTCATCCACTCGCGCCCCGAGGAGGCCCGCGAGCTGCTGACGGAGTTCGCCGAGTTCATCCGCTATGCGTTCGCGCGCCAGCGCACCTACGCGACGGTGGCCGACGAGCTGCGCTACGTGGAGAAGTACCTGCGGCTCGAGCAGGCCCGCTTCGGCGACCGCCTGCGGGTGCGCGTGCAGGTCGACCCCGAGGTGCTGCAGGCGGTGCTCCCCGTGCTCTCGCTGCAGCCGCTCGTTGAGAACGCCGTCCGCCACGGGGTGGAGCGCGACGCCGAGGGCGGCCTCGTGACGATCGAGGGCATCGACCTGGGGGTCGACGTCGCGCTGCGGGTGTCCGACGACGGCGGCGGGATCGATCCCGAGCGCGCCCGGGCCGCGCTCTCCGGCGACGGCCCGGGCATCGGCCTCGGCAACGTGCACGGCCGGCTGCTGTCGGCGTTCGGGGACGACTACGGCCTCGAGGTGGAGTCGCCCAACGGGGGCGGCACGACGGTGGTCATGACCCTGCCCAAGTTCCGCCCCGGAGTGCGAGCCGGATGAGGGTGCTGGCCGTCGACGACGAGCTGCCGGCGCTCGCCGACCTCGTGCGGATGCTCGAGGCGTCGCCGGCCGTGGAGCAGGTGGAGTCGGCGGCGTCGGCGGCCGAGGCGCTGGTGGCGCTGGGCGACGGCGAGACGATCGACGCGGTGTTCCTCGACGTGCGCATGCCGGGCCTCGACGGGCTCGAGCTCGCGCGGGTGCTGCGGCGCTTCTCTCGCCCGCCGGCGGTCGTGTTCGTCTCGGCCTTCGACGACGCGGCTGTCGACGCGTTCGAGCTCGCCGCCGTCGACTACCTCGTCAAGCCGGTGTCACGGACCCGGCTCGACGAGGCGATCGAGCGCGCGGCGCGCCGGGGCGCCAGCCCGGAGCCGGCTGCGCCCGAGGACGAGATGCTCGCCGTCGACGCGCTGCGCGGCGGAGGCACGCGGCTGCTGGCGCGCTCGACGATCCTCTATCTGCAGGCGCACGGCGACTACGTGCGCGTTGCCAGCACCGAGGGGCGGTTCCTGGTGCGGGCGCGACTGACGGAACTCGAGGAGCGCTGGCAGGGGCACGGCTTCGCTCGCGTGCACCGTGGGTTTGTGGTCAACCTGCGCCGCGCCGTCGAGGTGCGGCCGCGCCTCAACGGGACCGCCGTGCTCGTCATGGCCGACGGCGCCGAGGTGCCGATCGCCCGCCGGCAGGTCGGCGAGCTGCGCCGGAAGCTGGGCGTGTGAGGCGGACGCTCAGGGACGAGCTGGCGGAGTCCACCCCGCACGGCGGGCTCTACCTGCGCCGCCTGATCCGTGCCCAGCTCTCGCTCAGCCTGGTGGCGCTCGTGGCGTTCGGGGGCATCGTCGGCGCTCTGCCGCTCGCCCTGCTCCTGCTGCCGGGCCTCGAGGACGTGTCCGTGCTGGGGATCCCGCTGCCGATCGTCGTGATCGCCTGGCCACCCTTCCCGCTGTTCATCGCCATCGCCGTCATCTACACGCGGCGGGCGGCGGCGCTCGAGGAGTCGTTCCGCGACCTCGTCGAGCCGCCGCGGTGATCGCGCTCGGCGCGATCCTGGCGGTCACCGGCGCGACCATCGGGCTCGGCCTCTACGGGGTGCGCCTCGCGCGCACGACCTCGGACCTCTTCGTCGCCTCGCGCGCGATCACGCCGTGGTGGAATGCCGCCGCGATCTCCGGCGAGTACCTGTCCGCCGCCTCGTTCCTGGGCATCGCCGGGCTGCAGATGAAGCTCGGGAGCGGCGCGCTGTGGCTGCCGCTCGGCTTCACGGCCGGCTACCTCGCGCTGCTCCTGTTCGTCGCCGCCCCGCTGCGGCGCTTCGG